>JAWKKE010000001.1:0-348206 GCA_041393415.1 Thermoleophilia bacterium
CGGGCCGGCCGCGCCCCCCACCCCGGGTGAGCGGCCGGCCGCCGCGGCACGATCGACCCGCGCGTCGCCGCGACAGCGCAGCATGGTAGCCTGACGACCGTGAATCGCCCCCCACGCCATCGGCCACAGGCCAGCGACGTGACGCCGCCGAACGGCGCCACGTCCGCAGGCGAGTGGCGCTTCTGGATCGACCGCGGCGGGACCTTCACCGACGTTGTGGCCCGCCGTCCAGACGGCGCACTCCTCATCCGGAAGCTGCTCTCGGAGAACCCAGAGCGCTACCGCGACGCGGCGGTCGCGGCTGTGCGAGCGGTCCTCCGAGAACACGGCAGATCCGAGAACGATGTCGCCGAGGTGCGCATGGGCACCACCGTGGCCACCAACGCCCTGCTCGAACGCCACGGCGAACCGACGCTGCTCGCGGTCACCAAAGGCCTTGGAGACGCGCTGCGCATCGCTTATCAGAACCGTCCCGACATCTTCGCCCTCGATATCCGACTGCCCGAGGTGCTCTACGCGGATGTCCTGGAGATCGACGAACGCCTGGATGCCGACGGTGGCGTCGTACGCCCGCTCGACGAAGTGGCGACGGCACACGCCCTGCAGGAAGCGCGCCGCACCGGGCTCCGTTCGATCGCCGTCGCGCTCATGCACGGCTTTCGCTTTCCCGAGCACGAGCGGCGCGTGGCGGAGCTGGCGCGCGCCGCCGGCTTCACCCAGATCTCGGTGTCGCACGAGGTCAGCCCCCTGGCGAAGCTGATCGGGCGCGGCGAGACTACCGTCGTCGACGCGTACCTCACGCCGATCCTGAGACGCTACGTGGATCAGGTGGCCGCCGACCTCGAGTCGGGCGGCACGGCCGCTGCGCCCGTCATGCGGCTGCGCTTCATGCAGTCACACGGCGGCCTGACCGATGCCCGTCTCTTTCGCGGCAAGGACGCCGTGCTCTCCGGACCCGCGGGCGGGATCATCGGCGCTGTCGAGACGTGCCGCCGCATCGGTTTCGATCGCCTCATCACCTTCGACATGGGCGGCACCTCGACAGACGTCTCGCACTACGCCGGTGAGCTCGAGCGCAGCATCGAAAGCGAGGTCGCCGGCACCAGAGTACGAGCGCCGATGCTGCGCATCCACACCGTCGCCGCCGGCGGCGGCTCGATCTGCGGCTTCAGCGAGGGTCGGTATCGCGTCGGTCCGGCGAGCGCCGGCGCCGACCCCGGACCGGCGTGCTACGGCAAAGGCGGGCCGCTCACGATCACCGACTGCAACGTTGTGCTCGGCAAACTGCAGCCCGCGCTCTTCCCGCGGGTGTTCGGCCGGCACGGGAATGAGAGCATCGATGACGCCGCCGCACGAGGAGCCCTGACGGCGATGGCGGCACACCTGACGGACGAGGGGGTGCCGCCCAAGTCGCTCGAGCAGCTCGCCGACGACTACGTCCGCGTCGCCTGCGATGCCATGGCTCGTGCGATCAAGCGCGTCTCGACGCAGCGCGGCTACGATGTCGGTGAGGCCGCCCTGTGCTGCTTCGGCGGCGCCGCCGGACAGCATGCCTGTCTGGTCGCCGACGCCCTCGGCATGAAGACAGTGCTGCTCCACCCTCTGGCGGGGGTCCTGAGCGCCTACGGCATGGGTCTGGCGGCCGTGCGCAGCATGCGCGAGCGCAGCCTCGATGTGCCGCTCGATGAGACGCGCACAGAACAGGAAGCGACACGCGCCGACGCGACGATCGCGCCCACGCTCGCCGAGCTGCGCGAAGAGGCCGTCGCCGACCTCGTGCGACAGGGATTCGCCGCGGACGAGCTGAAGCTCGCGACACGCGCCGTCGTCAAGTACGCCGGGACCGATGTGGGTCTCGAGCTGGACTGGGAAGCCGGCCGGGAGATGAGCGCTGCCTTTCGCACGCTGCATCGCCGGCGGTACGGCTTCGTCATGCCGGGGCGGCCGCTGGTGGTCGATAGACTCATCGTAGAGGCGATCGGCCGTGGGCCGAGCGAGGCTGCACACGACAATGCCTTGGCGATAGACACAGTCGCTAACGTCACCGCAGCCGCGGATGCGCCTGCCCGCCAGGTGCGGATGTTCTCCGCCGGCAGCTGGCACGCGGCGACGGCGGTGGATCGTAAGGACTTGACGCCGGGTGCAACGCTCGAAGGCCCGGCGATCGTCCACGAGCCGACCAGCACGACCGTCGTCGAGCCCGGCTGGCGAGCCGAGCTTCTCGCCGGCGGCGAGCTCCTCCTGCGGAGAAGCCGGCCGCCGGCCCGCTTCGCGACCGACCCGTCGCGTCCCTCCCCACTCCTGCTCGAGATCTTCAACAACCTCTTCATGTCGATCGCCGAACAGATGGGCGCCACCCTGGCAACCACCGCCTGCTCCGTCAACATCAAGGAGCGCCTCGACTTCAGCTGCGCCATCTTCGACGACGCCGGCGACATGGTGGCCAATGCCCCTCATCTGCCTGTTCACCTCGGCTCCATGGGCGCCGCCGTCAAGGAGGTGATCGCGCGTCACTGCGACACCATGCGCCCAGACGACGCCTACCTCCTCAACTCGCCCTACGCCGGCGGAACGCACCTGCCCGATCTCACCGTCGTGACACCCGTATTCGCGGTGGCGGATGAGGCGGCCAGCGAGGCAAACCACTGCGACTCGGCACGCGCGCCGCTCTTCTACGTCGCCGCACGCGCCCACCACGCCGACATCGGCGGCACCACGCCGGGATCCATGCCGCCGCACAGCCGCACGATCGTCGAGGAGGGCGTCCTCATCGAGGACTTCCTCCTCGTTGCCGCCGGGCACTGGCGAGAGGCAGAGGTGAGCGCCCTCCTGCAGAACGCACCGTACCCCGTCCGCGATCTGGAGCAGAACCTCGCCGACCTGCGCGCTCAGGTGGCCGCCAACGCCCGCGGAGCCATCGAGTTGCGGCGCATGATGGAGCACTACGGCGTCGGCGTGGTGAGCGCCTATATGCACCACGTGCAGGACAACGCCGAGGAGGCGGTCCGACGCGTCATCGACCGCCTCAGCGACGGCGACTTTCGTCAAGAACTGGATGACGGCGGCGCGATCCGGGTGAGGGTGAGCGTCGATCGCGCCACACGTTCGGCCACCATCGACTTGACCGGCACCTCCACGCAGCGGCCGGACAACTTCAACGCACCGGCGGCGGTGTGCACGGCCGCGGTGCTCTACGTCTTCCGCACACTCGTACAAGCAGACATTCCCTTGAACGCCGGCTGCTTGCGACCGCTGCGTCTCATCCTGCCGCCGGATTCGATGGTGCAACCACGTCCGCCGGCCGCCGTCGCCGCGGGCAACGTCGAGACGTCGCAGGCGATCACGAACGCGCTCTTGGGAGCTCTGGGCGTGTGCGCCGCCTCCCAGGGCACGATGAACAACCTCACCTTCGGCAACGCCCGCCACCAGTACTACGAGACAATCTGCGGTGGCGCCGGTGCCGGCCCAACCTGGGACGGCTGCAGCGCCGTGCAGACACACATGACCAACTCACGGCTCACCGACCCTGAGATCCTCGAGCAGAGATACCCGGTGAGAGTTGAGGAGTTCCGCCTGCGCCGTGGCAGCGGCGGCGACGGCAGACACCGCGGCGGCGACGGAGTGGTCCGCCGCCTGCGCTTCCTGGAGCCGCTCTCCGCGGCGATCGTCTCGAGCGGCCGCCGCGTTGCGCCCTACGGGCTCGCCGGCGGCCTCCCCGGCGCCCCAGGCCGCAACGCTGTGGAGCACGTCGACGGAACCGTGGAGGAACTGCCAGGTGTCGCCGCAATCGAGGCGACAAGCGGCGACGTGCTCGTCATTGAGACGCCGGGCGGCGGCGGCTACGGCGAGTCGGCCACGCGCTGACTCGCCCTCGACCTCAGCCCACCCGGCGGCGCGCCTCCTTGCGCCGGCGCCGCCAGAGAAGCGTGTTCACGAGCATGCCGGCAAGGAAGCCGATGACCAGCGTGAAGACGAGCATCAGCCACTTGGCGAGCTGGAAACCCCAAAACAGGAAGCTCCACTCCACCGTCTCGGTGTTCTGGAGAATGAAGATCAGGATGAGGAGGGCAATGCCGCCAGCCACAGCGAGCTTGACGATCGCCGCGGTCCCGAGACCGCTCTTGCCCTGCGGACGCACCTGAACCTGCGGCGGTGTGGAGCTCATGTGGACCCCCTGGACACGATTGTCGAAGCCGACGCCGTCGAGTCACCATACCCTAGTCTCGGGCATTGGTCACGCACGGTCTATTTATCGGACAATATTCACCCGGATTGGACGTCGCCGAAGCCGGCCCGGTATACTCTTACGGCACCCATATGGGATGCCGAGTGACGCTGTCCCCACACCCGCTGGGCCTGCCCCTGCGCGTTCTCTGTGAAGGAGTGGTATGTCGGGCACATCCCCGAAGACAACCGGCGCCGCGCTCGTCCTAGGCGGTGGCGTCGCCGGTATTCAGTGTTCCCTCGACCTCGCCGAGGGCGGCTACAAGGTCTATCTCGTCGAACGAGCGCCGGTTCTCGGCGGCCACATGGCCCAGCTCGACAAAACGTTCCCCACCAACGACTGCTCCATGTGCACGTTGGCGCCCAAGCTCGTCGAGGCAGAGCGCCACCTCAACATCGAGATGATCACCGACTCCGAGCTCATCGGCTTGGAAGGTGAGCCCGGACAGTTCACGGCCAAGGTGTATCACCACGCGCGCTTCGTCGATCCCGACATCTGTACGAGCTGCGGCGAATGCGCCCCCGCGTGCCCCGTGCACGTGCGGGACAACTACAATCAGGGGCTCAACGAGCGCAAGGCGATCTACAAGCTCTACCCTCAGGCCGTGCCCAACACCTACGCGGTCGACAAACGCGGCTACTCGCCCTGCAAGACGGCCTGCGCCGTGCAGACCTCGGCCCAGGGCTACATCGCCCTGATCCGCGAGGGTAAGTTCGAACAGGCGTACAAGGTCGCGGCCGAGCCCAACCCGTTCCCGTCCGTCTGTGGCCGCGTCTGTGCGCACGCCTGCGAAACGGCGTGCTCGCGCGGCAAGGTGGACGAGCCCATCGCCATCGCCAGTCTCAAGCGCTTCGTCTGCGATGTCGCCGCACCGACCGAGCTGCCGCAAGCGCTGCCGGTGACCTACGAAGAGAAGGTGGCCATCATCGGCGGCGGGCCCACAGGCCTCTCCGCTGCCCGCGACCTCGCCCAGTACGGCTACGCCTGCACGGTCTTCGAGGCGCTCCCGGTTGCCGGTGGCATGCTCCGTGTCGGCATCCCCGACCATCGCCTGCCACACGACGTGTTGCAGCGTGAAATCGACCTCATCTGCGCGCTTGGCCCCGAACTGCGCCTCAACCAGCGCTGCGGCGTCGACTTCACGGTCGACTCACTCTTCGCCGACGGCTACAAGGCCGTCTTCCTCGGCGTCGGCCTGCAGAAGGGACTGCCCTCGCCCGTCGCCGGCGACGATCTGCAGGGCGCGATGCAGGCGGTCGACTTCCTGCGCGAGGTCAACATGGGGCACCCGCCCGCCGTGGGCGAGCGGGTGGTCGTGATCGGCGGCGGCGACGTGGCCTTCGACACAGCCCGCAGCGCCCTGCGCATCCAGGCGCCGTCCGGCACCTACCCAGACGTCACTATCGCCTACCGGCGTACTGCCACCGAGATGCCGGCCTCTCCCGAAGAGATCGAGGAGGGCCTACACGAGCAACTCCGCATCGAGTACCTTGTGGCCCCGGTCGAGATTCTCGGCAAAGACGGCAAGGTCTCCGGGATCAAACTGCAGCGCATGCAGCTCGGCGAGCCGGACGAGAAGGGCCGGCGCCGTCCCGTACCCATCGACGGCTCCTTCGTCGAGCTCCCCTGCGACACGGTCATCATGGCCATCGGCCAGGCGCTCGTCGACGACTTCGCGAAGGACCTGGACGGCGTCGTCATCGAACGCGACCAGATCAAGATCGACGCGGCCACCATGGCGACCGGCCGCGACGGCGTCTTCGCCGGCGGCGACGTGGCCGCCCTGGGGCCGCTGACCGCCATCGAGGCGGTGGCTGCCGGTCGCCGCGCCGCCGCCGAGATCCACAACTACCTCCGCGGTGAGCGCCTCATTACGCTCTGGGACAACGCGCTGCCGGTGGCCGAGGCCGACCCGGACGTGGTCGCCAAGACGGCCATCGAGGGGCGCGTGCCCATGCCCGTCCACAACGGCCCCACGCGGCGCACGAACTGGCAAGAGGTACGCAAGGGCTACTCCGAGGAGGAGGCCGTCCGCGAGGCCTCGCGCTGTCTCGACTGCGCCATCTGCAGCGAGTGCATGGAGTGTGTACGCGTCTGCGGCCCGGGCGCTCTCTGCCACGACGAGCGCGACAAGGAGATGGAGCTCGAGGTCGGCGCCGTCGTCATGGCGACCGGCTACGACCTCTACGACCCCGGCGAGAAGAGCGAGTACGGCTACCGCCGCTACCCCAACGTGCTCTCGGCGCTGGAGTACGAGCGCATGCTGAGCGCCAGCGGCCCCACCGTCGGCGAAGTCAAGCGCGTCAGCGACGGCGCGCATCCCAAGAAGATCGCCTTCATCCAGTGCGTCGGCTCGCGCGATCAGAACCACGAGTACTGCTCCAGCGTCTGCTGCACCTACGCCAACAAGCAGGCCATGCTCACGATCGATCACGAGCCCGACTGCGAGCCCACCGTATTCCTCATGGACATGCGCGCCCAAGGCAAGGGCTTCGACGCCTTCTATCAGCGCGCTATCGGCAAGGGCGTGCAGTTCGTGCGCTCGCGCCCGTCGTACATCAAGGAGGATCCGCGCAGCAACGATCTGCTCCTGAGCTGGGAGGACGAGGCCGGCAAGCTGCACGAGTCGCGCTTCGATATGGTCGTGCTCTCCGCCGGCTTGGAACCGGCGCGCAAGGCGCAGGAGGCCGCCAGCCACGTCGGCATCGCCCTCAACCGCCACGGCTTCTGCCAACTAGACGAATTCGCCCCCCTGCAGACCAGTCGTGAGGGGGTCTTCGTCGCCGGTCCGTTCGGCGAGCCGAAAGACATCCCCGACTCGGTGGCACAGGCCTCGGCCGCCGCCGCCCGCGTCATGACGCAGCTCGCCGACTCGCGCGGTACGCTCACCGTCGAGCCCGAGCACCCAGCGGAACGCGACGTGAGCCAGGAAGAAGCGCGCGTCGGCGTCTTCGTCTGCCATTGCGGCAGCAACATCGCCGGCGTCATCGACGTCGAGAACGTCGCCAAGTACGCGCAAGATCTGCCCAACGTCGTCTACTCGACGAACACGATCTACGCCTGCTCGGGCGACTCCCTCGGCCAGATCCGCGAGAAGATCGCCGAGCACAATCTCAACCGTATCGTCGTCGCCAGCTGCACGCCGCGCACACACGAGCCCATCTTCCAGGACACGATGCGCGAGGCGGGCCTCAACCCGTACCTCTTCGAGATGGCCAACATCCGCGACCAGGCGAGTTGGGTACACGCCTCCGAACCGGAGAAGGCCACGGACAAGGCGCGCGACCTGGTGCGCATGTCGGTCGCGCGTGCCCGCATGCTCGAGCCGCTCTACAAGGTAGACGTGCCGCTCTCGCACGCGGCGATCATCCTCGGCGGCGGCATCGCCGGCATGACGGCCGCCGCGGCGCTCGGCGAGATGGGCCACGCCGTTCACCTCGTGGAGCGCAGCGACCACCTCGGCGGCCACGCCCTCGAGCTCAGCCGCACGATCCGCGGCGGCAACCCCGCCGACCACGTGCGCGCGCTTGAGCAGCGCCTCATCGAGAACCCCAACGTCCACATCCACCTCGACGCCGAGCTCGCCGACTTCCACGGCTTCATCGGCAACTTCTCCGGTGCCATCGTGGCCCATGACGGCAAGCGCGAGACCGTGGACCACGGCGTCGTCGTCGTCGCCACGGGCGCGCGCGAGGATCGCCCGGCCCTCTACGGTCTGGGCGACAGCGAGCGCGTCGTCACCGGCATGGACCTCGAGCGAATGCTCAAGGAGAAGGATCCAGCGCTCGACGCAGTCGGCTCAGTCGGCTTCATGCTCTGCGCCGGATCACTCGACGAGACACACCCCTACTGCTCGCGCACCTGCTGCCAGCAGAGCATCAAGAACGCGATCGCGCTCAAGGAGCAGAATCCAGCACGTCCGGTCTACGTGTGGTTCAAGGAGATCCGCACCTTCGGCTTCCTCGAGGAGCACTACACGAAAGCGCGTGAACTCGGCGTCATCTTCACTCGCTACGACAACCAGAGCACACCCAACGTGAGCGCCAACGGCGACCTGTGGGTGGCCTATCGCGACCCGCACCTGGGCCGCGACATCGAGGTGCCGCTCGATCTCCTCGTGCTGGCGACGCCGTCCATCCCCAACGAGGGCGGTGACGCCATCGGCAAGCTGCTCAAGGTGCCGCAGACGGCCGAGGGCTTCTTCCTCGAGGCCCACATCAAGCTGCGGCCGGTCGATTTCGGCGCCGAGGGCATCTTCCTCTGCGGCGCCGCGCACTACCCCAAGAGCCTCGACGAGGCGATCAGCCAGGGCTACGCGGCCGCAGCCCGCGCCGCCGCCGTCCTCGCCAAGCCGGTCATCAAGGCCGGCGGCGTGGTGGCGGAGGTCGACCAAGACAAGTGCGCCGCCTGCCTCACCTGCGTACGCGTCTGCCCGTACGAGGTGCCCGTCATCGAGCCCGAGACGAAGAAGGCCAAGATCGAGGCGGCCGCCTGCCAGGGCTGCGGCATCTGCGTCAGCGAGTGCCCGGTCAAGGCGATCACCCTGCACCACTACACCGACGCGCAGATCTTCGCCAAGGAAGAGGCGCTCTTCATGGAGCTGAGCTGAGATGGCCGACACCGATGTGAAGACACCCGTGACCGAGACCGGCGAAGTCGCTCCCGAGGCCGCTGAGGTCGAGGCGGCGAAACCCGTCGACCCCAACTTCGAGCCCGAGATCATCGTGTTCGCCTGCCACTACTGCGCCTACGCCGCCGCCGACCTGGCCGGCAGCATGCGCCTGCAGTATCCGTCCAACATCCGCATGATCAAGCTGCCCTGCACAGGCAAGCTCGAGGTCATCCACCTTCTGCGCGCCCTCGAGGGCGGCGCCGACGGCGTCTACGCCGCCGGTTGCCTCGAGGGTGAGTGCCACTACCTCAAGGGCAACCTCTGGGCACGCAAGCGCATCGAACACGTCAAGACGCTCCTCGCCGAGGTCGGACTCGAGCCGGAGCGCGTCGAGATGTACAACATGTCGTCGGCGGAGGGCGCCAAGTTTGCCGATGCTGCGACCGAGTTCACGGAGCGCATCAAACAACTCGGTCCCAGCCCCATCAAACGCCCCACTCCCGTCGCGTCCACCGCCGAAGAAGGAAGGCGTGCATGATCACCGCTGAACGCAAGGCATTCGAGGAGATCCTCGCCCTCGTCGCCGGGCAGAAGAAGATCCTCGTCGCCGGCTGCGACACCTGTGTCGCCATCTGCCTCACGGGAGGCGAGAAGGAGGCCGAGATCCTGGCCAGCGAGCTGCGGCTCAAGGCGCAACAGGACGGTCGTGACATCGAGGTCAAGCACACGACGGCGATCCGCCAGTGCGAGTGGGAGTACCTCGACCTCATCTCCAAAGAAGTCGAAGAGGCCGACGTCATCCTCAGTATGGCTTGCGGCATCGGCATCCAGAGCATGGCCGAGAAGTACGCGCCCAAGCTCGTGATGCCGGCAGTCAACACCAACATGCTGGGCATGCCGCAGGAGCACGCCGTATGGCTCGAGCGCTGTGCCGCCTGCGGCGATTGCGGCATCGGGCTGACGGGCGGCGTCTGCCCCATCGTGCGCTGCAGCAAGAGCCTCCTCAACGGCCCCTGTGGCGGCTCGCACGATGGGCTCTGTGAGGTGCGGCGAGACAACGAAGACATCGAGTGCGCCTGGGCGCTCATCTATGAGCGACTCAAGGCCCAGGGCCGTGAGGATCTCATGCTCGAGGTGAGAGGGCCCAAGGACTGGAGCAAGAGCAGCTCCGGAGGCCCACGAAAGATGGTGCGCGAGGAGGCGAAGCCGGTATGACCGAGAACGGACTCAAGTCGGGCGGCAAGCTCGAGAGCATCCTCGCCGCCGGCAAGTTCGCCGTCACCGCCGAACTCGGCCCGCCGAAGTCTGCCGATACCTCGGTGATCGCGTCCAAGGCGGAGATCCTGGCCGACTGCACCGACGCCGTCAACATCACCGACAACCAGACGGCCGTCGTGCGTGTCTCATCCCTCGTCGCCTCGCACCTGACTCACGAAGCGGGCTGCGAGCCCGTCATGCAGCTCACCTGTCGCGATCGCAACCGGCTGGCCATGCAGGCCGACATCCTCGGCATGAACGCCCTCGGCATTCACAATCTACTTTGCCTCACCGGCGACCACCAGAGCTTCGGCAACCATCCGCAGGCCAAGGGCGTCTACGACATGGACGCCGTCAGCCTCATCCGAATGGTCAAAGACATGCGCGACGAGAAGAAGTTCCAGTGCGGTGACGAGATGCCGGTCGCCCCGGCGGTCTACATCGGCTGCGCCGAGAACCCCTTCGGCGACCCCTTTGAATTCCGCTCGCTGCGCCTGCGCAAGAAGATCGTCGCCGGCGCCGACTTCGTGCAGACCCAGTGCATCTTCAACATCCCCAAGTTCAAGAGATGGATGGAAGAGGTTCGCGCTCTCGGCCTGCACCAGGAGATCAAGATCCTCGCGGGCATCACGCCCATCAAGGGCGCCGGCATGGCCAACTACATGAAGAAGTTCGTCCCCGGCATGGATGTACCCCAGGAGATCGTCGACCGCATCGCGGCGCAGGAGAAGGGCGCCCCGCAGCAGGCGGAGGGCAAGAAGCTCGCCGTCGAGATGATCAAGGAGCTCAGCGAGATCGAGGGCGTCGCCGGCGTGCACATCATGGCGGTGGAGTGGGAGCCGGCCGTGCCCGAGATCGTCGCCGCGGCCGGCCTCATGCCGCGGCCGGCGGTCGCTTAGGAGGTCCGGATGACGACCTGCACACCGAGCACCACGCTGGCCGCGACGATCGAGTCAGGCAGCGGTGTCAACGTCTTCAAGTGCTACCAATGCAAGCGCTGCAGCTCCGGCTGTCCGGTTGCACCGTACGCCGAGATGCACCCGGCGCGCATCATGCGCGCCGTACAGCTTGGCCAGGCAGACATGATTTTCGACGACAAGTTCCTTTGGCTCTGCACCGGCTGCGAGACGTGCACCTCGCGCTGCCCGCAGAGCCTGGACGTCGAGGCCGTCATCGACGAGCTCAAGAGCATCGCCCTGCGTGAGAGTCGTGTTCCGTCCGGCGCTCCTTACGCCAACCTCGTCAAGCTCAACGTGGATTCCATCAAGCGCTGGGGCCGCCTCTTCGAGATGGAGTTGCTGATGCGCGACAAGCTCACGCGACCGAGCTCCATGTTCGACGACGTCGGCATGGGCCTCAAGATGATGCGCAAAGGCAAGCTGAGCCTGCTGCCGGCGCGGGGCGCCGACAAGATGGCCGTAGACCGCATGGCCAAGGCGGCAGAGGCCATCAACCGTGCCCGCGCCCACCAGCGCCCGCAGGGAGGTCAGCGATGAGCGTCAAGACGATGGCCTACTACCCCGGCTGCTCACTGCACAGCACCGCCAAGGAGCTGGACCAGAGCTTCAAGGCGACGGCGACGGCGCTCGACCTGCGCTTGCTCGAGATTCCCAACTGGGTCTGCTGCGGCAACAGCTCGGTGCATTCGAGCAACCGCCTACTGGGCGCAGCCCTGCCCGTCAACGAGCTTGCCAAAGTCGAGCAACTCATGAAGCTCGAGAGCGTTGCCGTACCCTGCGCGGCCTGTTTCAGCCGTCTCTCGGCCGGCAACCACGAGATGCAAAATCCGGAGATGGCGGCCGACATCCGCGCCGTCGTCGGTCACCCCTACGAGGGCACCGTCAAGGTGCGCAACCTCGTCGACGTGTACCACGACGAGGTCGGCCTGGCAGCGCTCAAGGAGCGCGTGGTGCGACCCTTCCAGGGCCTCAAGGTGGCCTGCTACTACGGCTGCCTTCTCGCCCGGCCGCCCAAGGTCACACTGGCTGAGGACCCGGAGTACCCCACGCACATGGACGAGGTCGTCAAGGCTATCGGCTGCGACCCGGTGCAGTGGAACTACAAGACCGACTGCTGCGGCGCCAGCCTGGCGCTCTGCGAGCAGGACATGGTCATCGACCTTACACGCCGCATTCTGCGCGACGCGCGCGACTGCGGCGCCGAGGCGGTCGTCGTCGCCTGCCCGCTCTGCCAGGTCAACCTGGATACGCGGCAGGACGGCGTGGCCAAGAAGTACGGCAACTGGGAACACCTGCCCATCATCTACTTGAGCCAGATGGTCGGCCGAGCGATCGGCGTCGACGACGACGAACTCGGCCTCAAGAAGCATATGGTCGACGCCGCGGCGGTGATGGCGTAAACCGCGTCGCCCGGCACACACCGCTCGCCGCGGCTTACGTCGCCGAGCGCCGGTAGATCACTACCTTTCTGACTCCGGGCGGGGGTTCCGCGAAATCGGAACCCCCGCCCGTTCCCCTTCTCTTCGCGACGGCGCCTCACGCCCAAGCGATGAGGCCCAGGCCTCGCTCGGCGCAGATGCGGAAGAGCCTACGGAGATCGCGGATCTCGCCGGGACTGGGGGTCCAGCGCTCACCGAGGTCGAAGTCCTCGCCCACCGTCTCGGGATCGCACTCGTCGAGTTTGTCGGCCATCTCGGCGAGCGTCTCCGGCGGCAGCCACTCCCGGGTAAGCGACTCGCCGGTGACTTCCAGCACGAGCATCTCGTACACCTTGCCGCGGAAGGACGTCGTGCCGTCGCTGAACAGCCCACCGCAAAGGTCGATACCTGATGCAATGAGGGTCAGTTCGTCCTCCGTCGTGAGAACGACGTCGTCCGGTGTGCGCGACACGAAGTTGTCGAGCCCCAAGAGTACCCCCCGCGTTGACACATGCTGCTCGTCACACCGACGGTACACCAGAGCCGGCAGAGGCGCCATGGCTCCGCGAGCGCGAGGTACAATGCAGGTCCTGCTCGGCGGTTACGTGCTCCGCCGGCTCGGAGCAACAACTCTGCCGGGATTCTTCGTCGCTATACTCCTCCCCGACAGCGGCTCGACCGGCATCCATCTCAGGAATCAAGGCACGATCAACCGCATCCGACCGGAGACACGCAGTCGCATACCGCGTCCCACATGACAAATCGCTTCGCCGCAGCGTCGCCGACCCCGGAGCGTCAAGATGATTGAGAACGCGACGTGGCTCGGCCTCTTGGTGCTGTTCGGCACCGCGGCCGGAGCGCTCTTCTTCGCCAAACTGATCGAACGCTGGGGCGTTCCCGAGGTTCTCGCCTACCTCGTCGTGGGCATCGTGCTCGGACCCCAAGTCCTGGGTGTCTTGAGTTCCGAACTCTTGGCGCGCAGCTTCTTCCTGCCGCAGCTCATCCTCGGCTTCGTCGCGTTCATGCTCGGCGAGCTTCTAACGCCGCGCGCGCTGCTGCAGCGCAGGACGCTGCCCATCGCAACCGTCGTACTGTCGGTACTGCTGCCCTTCGCCGCCGTCACCGCAGGCGCATACCTGCTTGCCGCAGCGCCAATGCGTCAGGCGGTCACTCTGGGCATTCTGGCGATGGCAGGGGCGCCGGCCACTGTGCTCGCGCTTCGGCAGTCGCTCGGCGACCACAGTCCGCGCGGTGAGCTCCTCGCAGCCCTCGCGGCGATGGACAACCTCCTCGTGGTTTTCATCTACGGCACCCTGGCACCGTTTCTCATGGTCTCCGTCGTCTTCGAATGGAGCGTGCTTTCGGCGGTCTGGGAGGTCTTCCTGACCGTCGGCGTCGGCGCGATCCTGGGGCTGGTTGGCACGTGGCTGCTCCGCTTCCTGCGCGGCGCCAAGAACGACGTCGGGCAAGCGATGGCCGCGGCGGCGCTCGTCGTCGGACTCCTCGTGGCCTCGTCCGAGATCCTCGGCGCCTCATCGCTCATCGCCTGTGCAGTCGCCGGCATCGGCACCGCAATCCGCGAGCAACGCGGTAACGGACCGTCGGCCGCATTCGAGGCTCTTCACGGTCTCGAGCGCATCGTGTACGTCTTCTTCTTCATCTTCGCCGGCACCGAGATCGTCTTCGGACACGTCTTCTCCGCCGGCGTGCTGGCGATCGTGTACATCCTCGGACGCTCTCTCGCAAAGATCCTGGCGGCACTCGTCGGCGGCCTCACCAGTCGCCGGTCCCTGCGCGAGTCGCTCGCGTTCGGAACAGCCCTGCTACCGCAGGCCGGCGTGGTAGTAGGCCTCGCGCTCGACGCCTCGGCCAGGTTCCCAGAGGTCGGCGCCGAGGTCCTCGCCGTCGTCATGGCCGCGCTCGTCGTCTTCGAGCTGGTCGGGCCCATCGCCGTTCAGCGCGCGCTCAAGAGCGTCCCCGCAGAGCCCAGTTCCACCTAACCGCAGGACTCGCGAGCAGACGCCATGCACGCGACAACGCTCACTACAACGAGTTGCGGCTACTTCCCGTCGAAGTAGATGCTGCCGCCAACGAACTCCCTCAGGATGGAGTTGAACGGCACCTTCTCGATGTCGATCGGCGCGAAGAAGGAGAGCAGATTCATCAACCGATCCCGAGCGTGGTGCGCGGGACTGCCGCTCGGGATCCCGCGCAACGCCGCTTCCGCAAACGGGCGCAGGGCGTTGAGCTCATAGACCACACTCGAGTTGAACATCACGTCCGCGTCCTCCTGGAAGCGAAAGATGTCGCGGTATTCCCCTCGCCGCACGCTGTCCCAGCGACCGATCGTGTCCTCCGGTGAGATGCCGCGATACTTGGCGTCGCGCACGATGCGGCGTACAAGGCGAATCTCCGTTGTCGGAACACGGTTCACCATGTCGATGTTGAGACCGCCGAGCGCGCTCACATAGATCTTGTAGAGCATGGTCCGCGGAATGTCTCCCAGCAACGCCGGATCGAGCGCATGAATCCCCTCGATGATGAGGATCTCGCCCGGCCCAAGACTCATGCGCGTCGTCTCGGCGGTGCGTCGCGCGGCAACGAAGTCGAAGGTCGGCACATCGACCGTCCCGCCGAGCACGAGACGGGTGACGTGGTCCTGCAGAAGAGGCAGATCGAGCGCCGTGAGCGCCTCGAAGTCGAAGTCGCCCTGCGCATCGCGGGGAGTGTTGACCCGATCGACGAAGTAGTTGTCGGTGGAAAGCGCGACGGGCCGCAGGCCATTGACCTCAAGCTGAGTACTCAGGCGCTGCGCGAATGACGTCTTGCCGGACGAGGACGGTCCCGAGATGAGCAGGATGCGCAGCGCCCGTTGCAGGCGAAGAATCTCGTCGGCGATCGCCGAGATTCTCTTCTCGTGCAACGCTTCGGCCATGCCGATGAGCTTCAACTGGCGATGGTCGCGGATGTAGGAATTGACGTCCGCGACCTCCTCGACGTCGATCCTGTCGAGCCAGCGCTGGTTCTCCTCCTGCGCCGCGGCAAGGTGGAAGGGCGGGACGAGCGGGACGCCCTCTCTGGCCTCGTCACCGAAGTCGACGATGAACCCGTACGAGAAGGGAATGACCGAGAAGTCCTCCACCGCCGAGGGCCGGCAGCGCGCCGGGTACACGGTCCGCACCGTCAGACCGTCGACCTGATACACGTAGTAGCCGTTCTCGCGGCCGAGGGGCTGAATAGGGTCCCCACGCCGCACCCACTCCTTGAGCGCGACCTCGATCTGCTTGACCTCGCGCGTCGACACCACGGAACCGTCCAGATTGCAGAAGATGCCCTCCATGATGGAGTAGGCGGTCTTCAGAGTCTCGCCCGGAAACAGGTCGTGAATCACCTTGATGAGTCCCAGCTTGACCGTCTGGCGTCCCTGGCGCAGATGTGTCTCTCGCATCGAGCCATCCTCGTCGTCGTTGCCGCAGCAATGCTACACGGGCGCCGGCCGCGCCGCAGTGCCCATCGCGCGGCCGGCGCATCGAGTACAATGGGAGAGAACGCAGGTTCGAGTCTGAGAGGATGCGATGCCAACCTACGACATGGTGTGCAACGCGTGTGGTCACGAGTACGAGCTCTTCCTCACGCGTTTCATCAGCGACGAAGACAAGGTGTGCCCGCAGTGCGCCTCTACCGAGGTGACACAGCGTATGTCGAACTTCAGCATGAGCATCGGCTGCGGTGCGTCCGGTCGCGGCAACACCGGAGCGCGCTTGTCCGGCAAGCCCTCGGCGAGCCAGAAGTACATGAAGTACCGCGACCCGAAGTACTACCGCAAGAGTCGCTAGTCGCTGTTTGGGTTCGGCGCCGCACGGCCCTAGGCCGTGCGGCGCTCCTGAATCAGCCCCACGAGGAACGCCGCACAGGCGGCGGCGCCGGCCATCACCCACCACGCAGGCGCATAGGTGCCGCTGCGGTCGACGATGTACCCAAAGAGCAGCGGCCCTACGAAGATCCCAATGTTATCGATGGCGGCGGTCGCGCCGGCGGCTGCGCCCGCCTCCGCAGGCCCGGCGATCTCCCCCGCCAGCGTGCCGAACAAGCCTCCCCACCCCACAGCGCCGACACCGAGCAGGATCAGCGCCGCCCAGAGCAGCGCCGTACGACCAGCCGGGAGCACGGCGAGCACGGCGCAGCACAGCCCCGCGAGTACGGCGAGCGCCATCAGCGGGGCCTTACGGCGGCGGCCGAGAAGACGATCGCTGACGAGGCCGCTCAAGGGTTTGCCGATGCCGCCGGCCGCCTGGGAGACGGCCAGCAAGCCCCCGGCCGCGACCGCCGAGAACGCCCACGTCACCTTGAGATACAAGACCAGATGGGCCAGCGCGGCGAACTCGACCATGCAGAGAAACATCGCCGCGAAACCCAGCAGCAGGATGTCACGTGAACGCAGGATCGCCCAGAAGCCGCGTCGCACCAGTTCCTGATCCACGCCTTCATCACCGGTCACGCTTGGCAGACCCTGCTCGACCTCGGGCGGGACGAGCGTCGGCCGTGGCGTAGCGCCGGCCCCATCCCGCCGATACAGTGCGGCCGCCAGGCCGCAGACGACGAACGCCAGTCCTGCGGCCACGAGGAAACCGGCCTGCCAGCCGGCGGCGAGAGCGAGCGCCGGCATGATCGCACCGCCGAGCATGCCGCTGATGTTGACCGCCGATTGGTTCACGCCGATCGCCGTGGCGCGCTCCACCGGCGGGAACCATTCCATCACGGCCTTGACGGCGCCCGGATAGATGAACCCACAGCCGAGCCCCGACAGGCCGAGCAGAACGAGCACGGTGAAGTAGCTCGACGCCAACGCCACGGAGCCGACGAAGACCCCGGTGATGAGACTGCCGACGATGAGCGCCCGGCGCACGCCGATGCGATCGACAAGCCAGCCGGCCACGAGAAGCGTGGGCGCATAGGTTACGGCAGTGACGCTCGTAAGAGCCCCGATCTGAGCATTGCTGAGATCAAAGGCATCCTTGAGGAACGGCGACAACGGACCCACGCAGAGACGCGAGAGAAAGACGACGAGATACGCGCTCCACACCACGCCGAGGATCACGAAGCGATAGCGGGAGTGCACGGACGGTCTGACGACGATGTGCGGAGGGATCACCGCGTGATTCTAGCGAAGCGGCACGGCGCCGAGCGACCAAGAAGGGAGGGGCGCGCCGGCGTGCCTGCGGCGGCCGGCGCGCCCCTCCTCAAGCGTCACATCATCTGCATCGATCACATCGCAGGCGGCTGGTGCACACCGATGCGATTGCCCTCGCTGTCCTTGAAGTAGCCGAGGCTGCCGATCATCGGCCCCATGTCCGTGAGAGGCATGAGGAGCTCGCCCCCGGCCGCGACCGCACGCTCCAGCATGGCCACTCCATCGCCGTAGCTATTGAGGTAGATGGTGCATCCGTCCGTGCTCGGCTCACGGTCCGTGAGGGCAAGGTCGGCGGTAACCGACCCCGGTTCGCCGGGCAGAAGAGCCACTTTGCCTTCGCTGCCCTCCATGACGGCGACGTCTGCCTCGAGGACTCTGCCGTAGAACTTCCGCGCACGCTCCATGTCTCTCACCGGAATGTCGGCCCACACGATCGTGTTCACCATGATGTCCATCCTTCCGCCGCTGAGCGCGCTCCGTGCGCGACACCGCTAGCATGGCCTCGCCGTGTGATTATCAAACCCCTGGGGGTATCGCTCGCGAAGTGACTCAACTCTTGCCGCCGACTGGGTAAGATGGGTCGCAGCCGAGCGACCACCCCGACGATACCGAGGAGGCACGCATGGAGGCAGCGCCGGTTCCCGACATCGAGATCTACACCCGCACTTGGTGCCCCTACTGTGCGAAAGCAAAGACGCTGCTGCGCGCCAAGAACCTCACCTGGCGCGAAGTCGACATCACCCTCGACGTCGAGCGCCAAGAGGAGATGATCGCCCGCGCCGGCCAGCGGACCGTCCCGCAGATCTTCATCAACGGCGATCACGTCGGCGGCTACGACGACCTCGCCCGGCTCAACGCCACAGGCGAACTCGACCGCCGCCTCGGAAACACGCCAACCACGCTGGACAAGCTCTATGACGTGGCGGTCGTGGGCGGCGGCCCTGCAGGCCTCACCGCCGCCATGTACGCCGCCCGCAAGAGCCTCAGCACGCTTCTCGTCGCCGGCGACGTCGGCGGCCAGCTCGGCACGACGAGAGACGTCGCCAACTACCCCGGCTGCGATCTCATCCTGGGACCAGACCTGGTGCAAAGACTGTTCGTGCAGACGCAACGCTACGAGATACACCAGCTCATCGGCGAGCGAGTCACCGGCGTGCGCATAGACGGCCGGACGAAGATCCTCGATCTCGAGTCCGGCCGCGAGGTGCGCACGCTCACCCTCATTATCGCCAGCGGCGTGCAGAAGCGCCGTCTCGGCGTACCCGGCGAGAAGGAGTTCACCGGGCACGGCGTGTTCTACTGCTCCACCTGCGACGGGCCGCTCATGCAGGACAAAGCCGTAACCATCGTCGGCGGCGGAAACTCCGCCCTCGAAGCGGCGATCGAACTGGAGGCGATCGCCAGCCAGGTATTCCTCGTGGCCATGGAAGGACTCACCGGCGACGGCGTGCTTCAGGACAAGGTGACCGCGAACCCTCGCATACATGTGTGGAATCGGCACACGATCACGGCCATCCACGGTAGTGAGCACATCGAGGCGGTCACCGTCGCCGACGTGGCCTCCGGAGCAGAGGAACGGCTGCGCTGCGACGGCGTATTCATCGAGATTGGGTACATGCCCAATACCGACTTTGTCCTCGACCTCCTCGACACCAACGAGCGCGGGGAGATCCTCGTTGATCGACGGTGCCACACCGGCGTGCGCGGCGTGTTCGCCGCCGGCGACTGCACAGACGTGCACGACAAGCAGATCGTGATCGCCGTGGCCGAAGGCGCCACGGCGGCGCTCTCGGCCTTCGAGTACTTGGTAACACAGGCCTAGGAGACCGCCGTGGCGCCACCCGGACTCAACATCAACCTCGCCTGGTACGGCGCCATCACCGCGCGACGCTCGCGCCGCCGCTTCAGCCCTCGCGTCATCTCCGCGTCCGATCTCGCAGCCCTGCAAGCGTTCTGCGACCGCTGCCGTCCCGACTCCGGAGTACGCGTCGCCATGCGGCAGGGCCATCCTGAGGTCTACACAGGTGCCCTGCAGCGCATCGGAGGCGCCTACGGACGCGTGGAGGGCGCTCCCTGGACGGCGGCCTTCGTTGGCCCGGACGGCGCCGAGAATGACATCGGCTACGTCGGCGAAGCGTTCGTCCTCGAGGCCACGCGCCTCGGCCTCGGCACGTGCTGGATCGCCGGCTCATTCGACCGCAGTCTCGCCGAGTCTCTCGTCTCGCTGCGGGAGGGCGAACGCGTCCACGCAATCACACCGGTGGGTCATCCACTTGAGCGCAAGGCGTTCGTGGAGCGGGTGATGAGCGGCGCGGTGCGTTCTGCCGCGCGCCGCCAGATCGAGGAAATAGCACCGACGCTCAAGCGCGGCTTGGGGCCGGCGCACGACGCGTGGCCGGCCTGGGCGATCACCGCCGTCGAGGCTGCCCGCCTGGCGCCGTCGGGCGGCAACAAGCAGCCCTGGCGCTTTCGCCTCGACAGCGACGCGCTCGTTCTGAGCGGCGCTGAGAAGGCGTACTGGACGGCGCCGATCGACTTCGGCATCGCGATGCTGCATGCCGAACTGGGAGCCGCCTACGAAGGCGTCCGTGGCGTTTGGCAATCGCTGCCGGAGCCCGACGTGGCCCGCTTCGTGCCCGGCGAGGCCGGCGCCCACCGGAGGCAAACCACGGGCAGGTGATGTTAGGGTCTGCTCAACCTGCCCATCGCTCGTAACACAAGGGGAGACCATGCGCGCTTCGCCCGGTAGAGTCAGCATCGTCGCGGTCATCTCCGTCCCCGCCGCGATCCTCGTCGTCGCACTGGTGTTTGCTGCCCTCGGGCGACAGCTCAGCGTCCTGGCGTTCGTCACGACTCTGCTCGTGGTGAGCACGTTCTGGATCCTCGTCGCCAGGTTCCGCAAGCGTCCCAAACCCGCCCCCGAACCGCCGCGCATCGCGTGGCACCTCCAGCACTCGGACGCAGACACGGCCGCTCTGCTCGGTCTCTCCTTCGTGGATGCCGCTCGCGGCTGGGCGGTCGGCGGTAGCGGCACCGTCCTGGCCACAACCGACGGTGGCGAGACGTGGAGCGCGCTGGACTCGGGAAGCACAGTTGAGCTCAACGCCGTCGCTTTCAGCGACGCTCAGCACGGCTTCATGGTGGGCAACAACGAGGATGGGCAAGGGACCATCCTCGCCACTACAGACGGCGGCGGGACCTGGTCCGAGCAGACCACCAGCGCATCGCTCCTCAGCGACATCACCTTTCCCGACGCCACACATGGCTGGGCCGTCGGCGGCGACAGCACCATTCTCGCCACCGCGGACAGGGGCGAGACGTGGCACCAGCAGCGATCGGGCGGCACGGAATCTCTCCTCGGTGTGAACTTCGCCGACGCCACGCACGGCTGGGCGGTGGGCGTCGACAACGAGCGCAACGCCGGCATCGTTCTCACGACGACCGACGGCGGGAACACGTGGACGGCGCGAAGGCCGCGCGGCAGCAAGCCGCTCCGCGCCGTCTCCTTCGCCGACATCATGCACGGCTGGGCGGTGGGCGACGCCGGCACCGTGCTCGTCACCGCCGACGGCGGAAAGACGTGGAAGCCACAGGCCCTGGGAGGGCCGCGCAGCGGTCAGTTCGTCCCAACGCTGCACGCCGTCACATTCCCCGACACCATGCACGGCTGGGCGGTGGGATACGACGATCAAGCCGACAGAGGCTTGATCCTCACCACCATCGACGGGGGCGGCACGTGGTTCAAGACGCCCGGCAGGGGCTGCCTCTACGCGCTCGCCTTCCCCGACGCCACGCACGGCTGGGCGGTGGGTTCGGAGGAGGCGTCGGAAGGCGACACGGAAACCGCGCTGATCCTCGCGGCCGTCGAGCACGACGACGAGTAGGAGCCGACCATGGCGTGGGCAGTGCTTATCGTCGCAGGACTCCTGGAAGCCGTTTGGGCGGTCGCGCTGAAGGAGAGCCACGGCTTCACAAAGGTGGGTCCGGACGTCGTCTTCGTCATCGCCGTCGTCCTCTCGATGGCCGGGCTCGCCTATGCGCTGCGCACGCTCCCTGTGGGTACGGCGTACGCAGTGTGGGTCGGCATCGGCGCCGTCAGCACAGCCGCCTATGGGATCGCGATGCTCGGCGATCCGGCCGGCGCCGGACGCATCGTCTGCCTCATCCTGATCGTAGCGGGAGTAGCCGGCCTCAAGCTCCTGCACGGGTAGTATCCGCATCGTCAACACGCGGCCCGCGCGTGAGCGAGACCGCCGCGCCGACGACGGCGAGGACGGCGCCACAAGCCATCGCGTAGCGATACCCGAGCGCGTAGGCGGCGATGGCTCCTCCGGCGAGCGAACTCGTGCCGCTCTCGCCGGAGAAGATCAGACGGCCGCCCTCGTGGCCGAGCTGGCTGGCGGCCACGGCCCCCAGCACGGCGAAACTCAGCGCCATGCCCGTGACACGCATGGTGCCGAGAAAGCCGCCGGCAAGGCTCAACTGCTCGCGCGCGACACTGCCCATCACGGCCGAGCTGTTGGGGGCGCTGAAGGCGGCCATACCGAGGCCGACGATCGCCAACGCGGCGATGACGTGAGCCATGCCGGACTCCGGCTCCAGCATCGCCAGGGCGCTCATGCCGATGGCGATCACCGCCATGCCCGACGATGTGAGCCAGCGGGACCCCACGCTGTCGCTCAACCGCCCGCTCAGCGGGCTGAGTACAGCCATCAAAGCGGGCTGGCTGAGCAGCAGCCACCCCACCACGCCGGCCGAGCGACCTTGCGCCACCTCCAAGAAGATCGCCGTGAGCACACCAATGGCGCCGATCGCCACGTAGTTGAGCAGTGCGGCGGCGTTGGCGGCAGCAAACAACCGGTTGCGACGCAATAGGTCGAGGTGGAGCAACGGGCTCCGTGCGCGCGACTCCGTCCAGACAAAGACCACCAGCGCAGCGGCGGAGACGAGCAGCGAGACGATGGTACGAGTACTCTCCCAGCCCCAGTGGCTGGCGAACGTGAGAGGAACGATCAGGCACAGCAGACACACCGCCCAGGAGATAGCGCCGGCGACGTCGGGATGCGTCTCGCCGTGCTCCGACCTTTGCGCTCGCGGCAGCAACAGCCAGCCCCACACGAGCGAGACCACGCCCACCGGCAGGTTGACGAGAAACACCCAGCGCCAGCCGAGCACCTCGACCAGCAGCCCACCGAGTGGCGGTCCAAGGCTCAAGCCGAGGTAGACCGCCATGACATTGACGCCGAGGGCGCGGCCGCGCTCCCGCGGCGGGAACGCGGCCGTGACGATGGCTGCCGATGTGGCCGAGAGCAGCGCCCCGCCAACGCCCTGCGTTGCACGGCTACCGATCATCCAGGCCGCGTTCATACTCAGCGCGGCCAGTAACGAACCGACGGTGAAGACCGCGATGCCGAGCAGGTAGAACCGCACGCGCCCGTAGTGGTCGGCCATTCTGCCCAGCGGGATCAGCAACACGGCCATGACTACCAAGTACGCCGCCTGCACCCACAGCGCCGCCGAGAAACTGAGGTGAAGCGCCGGGCTCATCGTGGGGTACGCGACCGACAGAATGGAGGTGTCGAGAGGACTCATGAAGGCGCCGATCGACGTGAGAGCGAGCAACTCCCAACGCCGCTCGTGTACATCGTCGAGAGTCATGCGCGGCAAGGAGGGCATGTGCGCAAGTGTAGCGACCGGCAACTATGCCACGCGACCCTTCACCCGTGCGAATCCCCCCTCTATTGACCTCACAGCAAGTCCATAGGCGTCTTCACAACACGAGCTCAAGCGATTCACAACTTCTTCACGATCCGCGGACATACTCGGACCTGGGCCTAGACCAATGCAGGCGCGGCCACAGTGCCGACGCGGATCCTCTCGAAGGAGGTTGAAGATGAAGTCATTCAAACGGCCGGTTGCGTTGCTAGCGGCGGCGCTCATCGTGGGCGTGGCCGCGGTGGGAGCTCTTCTCACGAATCCCGCCCCAGCCGCAGCGGCGCAGACACGAACGGTCAACGCCACGGTCGCCGCCGATCTGCAGCACATGCGCGAGGAGGAGAAGCTCGCCCGCGACGTCTACCTGGTGTTCGACGATCTCTACGGCGACCAGGTCGCGGTCTTCGGCAAGATCGCCAAGTCCGAGGCCAAGCACATGCTCGCCATCAAGCGTCTTCTCACCTACTACGGTGTCGCCGACCCCGTGCAGAAGGATGTCCCCGGAGTCTTCAGCGATCCCGATCTCCAGAAGCTCTACGACGACCTGGTCGACCAGGGCAGCACCTCCCTCGAGGACGCACTCGACGTCGGCGTCGCCATCGAGACACTCGACATCAACGACCTCGAGCAGGCCAAGTCGCACACCACGGTGGCCAAGGTCATTCGCGTCTACAACAACCTGTTGAGGGGCAGCAACAACCACCTGAAGGCGTTCACGAGCGTTCCTACGACCTGCGTCAACAACTAAGAACCACGACAGGCCACCGTACCAGCGCGGAGAACCAGCGCGCATCAAGGTGTAGGAGACACTCATGAAGAAGAAACTAGTTGTCATCGGTCTCGTCGCCCTCATAGGCGTGTTCTCCGCTACGGCGATCGCGCTTGGCTCAAACTCCAAGAGCGCCTCGACTGAGGCCACGACCGTCGCCGCCGGCGACTGCACCGGCGACGGCGAGGGCACCGAGAATCACGGCCAGAACGGCGCTCACGGCGATCACGAGAGCGACGCGGTCGGCGGCGGCCACGGCTACGGCAATGGTGGTGGCGGCAACGGTGGCGGTGGCCACGGTGAGAGCACGGAGACGGGTACTCACGTCGCTTCAGACCCCTCGCAACCGCTCAGCGATGCGGATGCCGCCGGCCTCGTCTACATGCGCGAAGAAGAGAAGCTCGCGCACGACGTCTACGTCGCCCTGGCCGAGACCTACGGCCTGCGCGCGTTCTCGAACATCGCCCGGTCCGAGACCCACCACACGGACTCGATCAAGCAACTCCTCGACATCTACTCCATCGACGATCCCGTCGGCGACAACGGCGCCGGCGAGTTCGAGGACGCCCAGCTCCAGCAGCTCTACACGAGCCTGATGAAGCAGAGCGAGGGCGGCCTGGTCGAGGCGCTCAAGGTTGCCATCGCCATCGAAGAGACGGACATCGCCGACCTTGAGGAGCGCATCGCGGCGACGGATCGCGAAGACCTGCAGTCTGTGTACGGCAACCTGCTCCGCGCCAGCCAGAATCACCTGCGCACATTCACCAATCATCTCGAGGCGCAGACCGACTGAGCGCACAACAGATCAGATCCAGCACGTCGGAGGGCGGCGGGTGATTCTTCACCCGCCGCCCTCTTCTTGCGTCATGGTATGCACCCCAGTGATCGCGTACGACCAAGACGACACACGGCTCGATGACGACCTGCTCGCCTAACTCATAGGGCCACATATACAGAACTGCCTATGTAGCCGCCGAGCCCTAGTACCTCGACGCACAACGCAGGCAATTACCCGGGTCGTGGTAGAGTCATCTACTGTGCACATGCAGAACCACCAAGTCAGCCTCCGCACATTCACAGACCGAATAAGACTAGTTGGGCAGAAGCTAGGGCGAAGTGGGCCTGAACGATCTGACTGATGAGGGACGAGCGATTGTCGCCGCGTGTTTGCGAGCCGCGGTTGATGGGCCCTTCTTCCCTCAATGCGAGTTGCACACGCTGTTTGGTTTGACTCGAGTCGAAGTGGATCGCGTACGGTCGCAGTGGCCGAATGTCACCGACCCTGATGATGCCTTCGTCGCGGTGAACAATGCTCTCAACAACCTGATCGGTTATCCGCACGGCTGTGACCGTCAGTGGTCAGACTGGATTCCGGTGTCTCCCGAACACCTGATCGGCGTGCTGGCCACTGTCCGCGGCGACCAACCGGACGACTATGAGCACTTCAGCGCCATGGAGTAAGCGGACGATGCGCGCTCTGCCCAACAAGCGCGTCAACCACGACGCCGCTGTGCGGCGCGGGTTACGCGCCCTGCGTTAGGTCGAAGAGGGACGTGATGTCAGAGGTCGCCGACTCTCCCGCTGGCAGGACAACCGTCGGCGCCGTCGTCCTATGGGGCATCGGGGCGGCGGCCAGCATCGTTGTTGCTTTGGCGATCGCAGTGCTCGGCTATGTCGACTCCCTGCTGTTCGGCATCAGGCACGGCGTTGATTTTCAGCAGGGTCCGAACGGCCTGCTGTGGCTTGCCGCCGTCTGGGGTGCCGCAGCCGCAGCCGAACTCGTCTGCGCCGTGCTCGCCAAACGCCGTTTCGCGCTGGCCGCATCCTTCGTCTCGCTCGCCATGGTCGTCCCGCTGGCGGTCTCGCTCCTCGCCGCCGACAACACGCTCGCTCGCGCTGTTGTCCTGCTCGCGTGGCTCGTTCCTGCCGTGCCGCTCGTCCTCGGCGTCGTAGCCGCGCTGTCCTCGGTTCGGCGTCGAACCGCCACATGAGCCCTCGACCTAACAAGCGGATCAAGCCAACTCGGAGCAGGTCTGGCGGTGTCACTCCAAGCCAGACCGTTCGCAGCTTATCCGCGGTGCGTTCGACGGACCATGAAGGGGGAGGAATGTCGGTCGGTCTTCCTGAGCCGGAGGCGATCTATCCTGAGTCGCTGTTCGAAGCCGAGGTCGCCCGCATCGTTGAGGCCGTGTACGGCCATGCCTCGCTTGAGTTTGCGCTCCACACGCATCTCGGACTCGACTTGGCGGCCTTCGTTACCACGGCCTGTGGTCCGGCCGTGCGTATGCTCGAGGCGAAGTCCTACAACGCCCCGCGCCAAGGCGGAGTTGGCTTCGGCGATGGCGGGGGTGAGGGGCCGCAGGTTGATCTTCTTCTCTCGAATCCGTCGGCCCTTCGCCTCGTGGACCAGAGCGTCCGGTGGGTGCTTGCCGACGCGACCTTGCCGCGCGGCGCCGCGCGATACGCCTGCTTCGACTGTGCTGCCGCGTCGCAGGCGGCGATGGGTGGCGTGGCAAGGGGCAAGCAGAACACCTTCAGCCTCACTGCCCCGGCGCTCGCCACAACCCTGCGCACTTGACACCGAGCGTCGCAAAGCGGACGCTTTCCCGTACGTCCCGGGAGGTCCGCCATGACGACCATCAGCGCCACTGAGGCGCGCAGACTGCTCTACCAGCTCCTCGACGACGTGGCACGCTCGCACGAGCCGGTGCAGATCACCGGCAAGCGCAGCAACGCCGTACTCGTCTCGGAGGACGATTGGCGCGCGGTACAGGAGACGCTCTACCTCGTCTCGATCCCCGGCATGCGCGAGTCCATCATCGAGGGCATGGCCGTTTCCGCCGACGAGCTCGGGGACGAGCTCGACTGGTGAGCTGGCGGCTGCTCTACACGAAGCAGGCGCGCAAGGACGCGAGGAGGCTCGCCGCGGCGGGTCTCAAGCCCAAGGCACAGGAGCTGCTCGCGGTGCTCGAGGCCGACCCGTTGTTCCAGTCGCCGCCGCCCTTCGAGAAGCTCGTCGGCGACCTCAGCGGAGCCTACTCGCGGCGCATCAACATCCATCACCGCCTCGTGTACCAGGTGCTCGCCGAGGAGCGTGTCGTCAACGTGCTCAGGATGTGGACCCACTACGGGTGAGGCGAACAAGCACATCAGCCTGACAGCCGCCGAGGGCGGCTGTCAGGCTACGTGCCCGACGTTAGCCGGAGCGCTGCGACGACTCGGAGGGCACCGTGCTGATCATGTTGACGGACGAGACGAATCGTGTGTCCGGGGTTCGTCCCCTCGGGTTCGGTCAAGGGCTACTGCTACACGTCGGCGCCCCCTGGCCCTGTCGTCGCCGATCTCGACCACGCTCGCCCGGCCGACGGCTACGCCTACGCGGATACGCGAGGAGACATCAATGAGTCTGTCTGAACACGAGCGTCATGAGTCCACGGGAGTGCCGCAGAGCCTGCCGCACGACGCCGTTGAGATGGTTGACGTGGACGGCAACCGTCTACGCTTCGCGCGCGCACACTTCGAGGAGACCTACACGACGAGCGACGCGCGCCAGATGCGCCGCCACCTGCGCTGCGGTCGGCTCCTCCTCGACGAGCGCGCAGGGCGCGACCCAGGACGAAGCGGCTCGTGGGTCGAGAGCGCGCCGCGGCGTAGCGCCGGTCGTGTTCTCGCCGGCCAGGACGATGCGCAATACATCCCGCCAAGAGACGTCACTACCTACGTCCTCGACCTTCTGAAGACCGGCGCCTCGGCGGCAGGCTTCGCTGTGGTTGGCGTCGACGTATCTCAAGCCATGCTGGAACTGGCCCGCAGCAACGCCGCGACGGCCCGGTTTGTCGCGACCTCGCTCTGGGAGTTGGCGTTTCCGCGACCGCTCGCGGCGGTGACCGCGTTCGGTGAGGCGTTGAACTACGGCGCGCCGACGCTCCCGTCGCTCTCCGAACTGGCCGCGTTGTTCGGGCGAGTGAGCCGGTGTCTCATGACTTGGGGGTTGTTCGCCTTCGATGTCGTCGTCTCCGGCGAGTCGCTCGCGTATCGATCCCGGACAGACGGTGACGGATACACGGTCCTTGTCGACGTCAGTGAGGACCCAAGAGCATCAACCATGACCCGATCCATCGTGACCTTCACACGCGGCTCCGCAGGGTATCGACGCTGCGACGAGACACATGTGCTCCGCGTCTACGATTTCGGTGAGATCCAGCAAGCGCTGTCGGATGCGGGCTTCGCTTTCAGCACCTCGGACTCCTATGGCGCGTACCCGCTGAGTCCTCGTCGGGCTGCATTCGTGGCTTGGCTGCCGGGAGGCGGACCTTGTCTGACGAAGAGACCCTGAGCATGTTCGCGCTGGGCCTTGATGCTCGGCCTGCCGCGACCGTAGCCCGTCTCGCGACGGTGGTCGGACTCGCCTCCGAGCCCCTCGACTCAGCCATCAAGTGGCGACGCCTCACGTACGCGCGCGATGGGGACTTTCACCATTCACCACTGGGTCTGCGGCATCGCTGTCACCAAGCGGTCAGTGGATCTCATCTTCCACTTCGGTGGCAAGTTTCTCCGCAAGCTGCAGTTCGCCGACGCGGAAGACGTGCAGCAGGAGCTCGTGCTCGGCTTCGTTGAGCAGGCGATCGACCGGCTCCCGTACTTCCGTGAGAACTGGAAGACGATCCAGGCGGGCACACTGCTAGAGTAGCGCTCGGGAGGTCATCACGTGCCGACATGAGGAGTCGAGATGGTGAAGATCGCCTACTACGTCGCTGCGAGTGCCGACGGCCTGATCGCCCCGGCGGACGGCTCGCTCGATTGGCTCTCCCCCTTTCAGGACACCGGCGAGGATCACGGCTACGTGGAGTTCTACGGCGGCATCGACGCGCTGATCGTAGGGTCACGCACCTACGAGCAGATGCTCGGCTTCGGCGAGTGGCCACACCACGACAGGCCCGTCACGGTGATGTCCGCACGCGCCCTGCCGATCGCGTCGGACGTCATCACCGTGAGCGAGGAGGCGCCTGGCGATGTGGTGCGATCGCTGAGCGCCGCCGGGCACGAGCGTATCTGGCTCGTCGGCGGCGGCGCGCTCGCCGGGTCGTTCGACTCCGCAGGCCTGATCGACGACTACATCATCTCGTACCTGCCCGTCTTCCTCGGTGCGGGCGTTGGCCTGTTCGGAGGACGGGGCGGGTCGCAGATGCTCGAACTCGTCGACACACGGAGCTTCAGTGACGGCATCGTGCAGTGCCACTACCGCACCGAACGCGGCGTCAGCGCGGGAGCTGGACGAGAGTGATCGCAACTTTGACTTGACAGGCGGCGCGCGCGTGCTCTACCGTTTCTTGCGTCGCCTCGTCGTGGCGAGGCACAACGACGTTGGGTCGTGTTCACCGGGAGGTGTCACATGCTTGGCCCGTGGCAAAGGACATATGTGTCATACCAGAGCTAGTCGAGGCACGGCGCCTCGCACTGGCTCATAACGTCGTTCCCGTTACCCACTCGTTCATCTCCGATCTCGAGACCCCCGTCTCGGCATTCCTCAAGCTCGGCGCCCCACGCCGCGCCTTTCTCCTCGAGAGCGCCGCGCAAGGACAGCACATGGGGCGCTACTCCTTCCTCGGCGTCGGCGCACGCGCCGTGGCCACGTACGGCGATGGCGTGCTCACCGTGCAAGAGAACGGCGATCAGTTCGAGGTGGAGCACGACGACCCGTTCAATGCCGCCGCCGAGCTCCTGGCGGGCTACCGCCCGCCCCATCTCGGCGACCTGCCACCACTCGCCGGAGGTCTCGTTGGGTACTTCGGCTACGACCTCGTGCGTCATCTCGAGCCGTTGCCTGACGCACCCCCGGACGACCTCGGCCTGCCGGAGATGGCTTTCCTGCTGGCCGACACGGTGCTCGTGTTCGACCACCTCAAGCACACCATCACGGTGGTCGCCAACGCCTTCGTCGAGGGTCGCGCCATCGACGCTGCCTACGAGCGCGCCGTGCAGCGTATTTCCGAGGTGCGCGCCCGCCTGGCGCAACCGCTGCCGGCCGGCGCCGAGAACCAGGCGATAGCGATCGGACGAGAAGAGGAGCGACCGGGCGAGTCGCGCGCGCTGACGTCGTCGATGACGCGCGCGCAATACGAGGCCGGCGTTGAGCGCATCCGCGAGTACATCTACGCCGGCGATGCCTTCCAGGTGGTACTCAGCCAGCGCTTCAGCACGCCGATCGATGTCTCTTCGTTCGCGATCTACCGGGGCCTGCGCGCCGTGAACCCAAGTCCGTACATGTACTACATCGCCTTCGACGACTTCGCCCTCTGCGGCTCGAGCCCCGAGCCACTGATCACCGTGCAGGGCGGCCGCGTCGAGACGCGACCCATCGCGGGTACGCGCAAACGCGGCGCCAACGCGGCCGAGGATCGCCAGCTCATCGCCGATCTGCGCGCCGACGAGAAGGAGCGCGCAGAGCACCTCATGCTGGTCGACCTCGGCCGCAACGACGTGGGGCGGGTCTGCGTACCCGGCACGGTGAGCGTCGACGACTTCATGAGCATGGAGCTCTACTCTCACGTGATCCACATGGTCTCGAGCGTCAGCGGCACGCTCAGCGAGGGCAAGTCGCCCACCGAGGCGCTTAAGGCGGCCTTCCCCGCCGGCACCGTGAGCGGCGCCCCCAAGGTCCGTGCCATGCAGATCATCGACGAGCTCGAGCCGGTCCGGCGCGGACCGTACGCCGGTGCGATCGGCTATCTCAGTTACGGCGGCGACCTCGACACCTGCATCTGCATCCGCACGATGATCGTCAAGGACGGCGTCGCCTACATCCAGGCAGGCGCGGGCATCGTCGCCGACAGCGACCCGCAGCGTGAGTTCGAGGAAACGCAGAACAAGGCGGCGGCGCTGCTGCGCGCCATCGAGTTGGCGCACGACGAGTTCGGCGACACGAGGAGCAGCCGGTGACCGCTGCAGCCACACCACGAGTCTTCATGATCGACAACTACGACTCGTTCACCTACAACCTCGTGCAGTATCTGGGAGAGCTCGGCGCCGAGATCATCGTGCGCCGCAACGACCACACGACGATCGCCGAGATCGAGGCTGCCGCGCCGACCCACCTCGTGATCTCGCCTGGCCCATGCACGCCCAATGAGGCGGGCATGAGCATGGACGCCATCGCTCACTTCGGCGCCGCACGCCTGCCGGTGCTCGGCGTCTGCCTCGGCCATCAGTCGATCGGCCAGGTGTACGGCGGGCGCGTGCACCGTGCACCGGCGCCGGTACACGGGAAGACCGACGAGATCGAGCACGACGGGCGCGGCGTCTTCGCCGGTCTGCCGAATCCGTTCACGGCGACGCGCTACCACTCCCTGGTCGTCGACGCCGCTCTGCCGGACTGCCTGGAGCTCACCGCCTGGAACGCCGCAGGCGTGGTGATGGGCGTGCGACACCGTGAGCTCCCGGTCCACGGTGTGCAGTTTCACCCCGAGAGTGTCCTCACTGCAGCCGGCCTCGACCTCTTGCGCAACTTCTTGAACATGCGGGCCGGCGCTGCGCACGCCGACCAATCGCCCGCCATCCAGGCTTCACCCGAGACGGAGGACAATCGTGCCGAATGACATCATCAGCGCCGCGCTACAGACGCTGGCCGCGTCGCGCGACCTCAGCCAAGAAGAAGCCTACGCCGTCATGCTCGAGATCATGGGCGGCCGTGCCAGCGACACCCAGACGGCCGCCTTTCTCAGCGCTCTGCGCGTCAAGGGCGAGACCCCGGAGGAGATCGTCGGTCTCGCCCGCGCCATGCGTGAGCTCTCCGAGAAGGTCGAGGTGGACGCCGACGTGATCCTCGACACGTGCGGCACCGGCGGTGACGGCGCCCACACGTTCAACATCTCGACGGCGGCCGCCCTCGTCGCCGCCGGCACCGGTGTGACCGTTGCCAAACACGGCAACAGATCGGCGACCAGCAAGTGCGGCAGCGCCGATGTGCTCGAAGCGCTGGGGGTGGCCATCGACATCGCGCCCGCGCAGGTGAGCCGCTGCATCGCCGACATCGGCATCGGCTTCATGTTCGCGCCACGCCACCACTTGGCGATGAAGCACGTCGCCCCGGTACGGCGCGAGCTGGGCATGGCGACCACATTCAACCTCATCGGGCCGCTGACCAATCCGGCCGGCGCCAAGCACCAGCTCATCGGTGTCGCCGACGATGCCTACGTGCAGCGCATCGCCAAAGCCGTGCGCATGATGGGCACGGCCAGAAACCTCGTCGTCCACAGCGAGGACGGCCTCGATGAGATCTCCACCACCTGCCCCACACTCGTCGTCGAGGTCTTCGCCGACAAGGGCTTCGACGTCTCGTATGAGGTAGCTCCGGAGCAGTTCGGCATCCCGCGCGCAGAGCTCCGCGACCTGCGCGGCGGCGATGCACTCGAGAACGCGGAGTATGTGCGGGAGATCCTCGACGGCGTCGAGGGGCCGCGCCTCGACATCGTCCTTCTGAACGCCGGCGCGGCCCTATACGCCGCCGAGACGCACAACACGATCGCAGAGGGCATCGAGGCGGCGCGTGCGGCCGTTGCCTCCGGCGCCGCGCGCGCGAAGCTCGAGGCCCTCATCGCGACGACGAATGCGCTCAAGGCGGAGCAGGCATGAGCGATTTCCTCGCCGGGATGGTGACCGCGGCGCGCGAACGCGTAGCTTCCGCGCGCGCCGTCCGTCCGCTCGTGCAACCCGCCGCGGCGCAGCGCGGCCGCCTGCGTGCCGCCCTCACGACGCCGCGTGACGCGGCCACGCTCACGCTCATCGCCGAGGTCAAGCGGCGCTCGCCGAGCAAGGGCGACATAGCGCCCGATCTCGACGCCGTCGCGCAAGCGACCGCGTACCAGGCCGCGGGCGCCGACGCCGTCTCCGTGCTGACCGAGCCCACACGCTTCGGCGGCTCGCTCGACGACCTGCGCGCCGTCACGGCCGCCGTCGATCTGCCGGTGTTGCGTAAGGACTTCATCGTCGATCCATATCAGATATGGGAGGCGGCCGATGCCGGCGCCGCCGCCGTCCTGCTCATCGTCGCCGCGCTCGACGACGACGGGCTCGCGGGGCTCCTCACGGAGGCACACTCATGCGGCCTCGACGCGCTGGTGGAGGTGCACGACGCCGGCGATCTGCGCCGCGCGCTCGCCGCCGGCGCGCAACTGATCGGCGTCAACAACCGTAACCTGCGCACGCTGCAAGTCGACCTCAAGGTCACCGAGGAGCTGGCGCGCGCGGTCCCCGCGGACGTCACGCTGATCAGTGAAAGCGGTGTACGCGACGCCGAGGACGCGCGCCGGCTGGCCACGGCCGGAGCGCGCGCCTTGCTCGTCGGCGAGACCCTGGTACGAAGCGGTCTCGCCGTGCTTCCACAGCGCGTCCGCGCCCTGCGTGCTGCGCACGACGGCGAGGGAGCTTTCGCGTGACCGGCCTCAAGATCTGCGGGCTCACACGCGAGAGCGACGTGGTGGCCGCGGTGCGCTGCGGCGCCGCGGCCTGCGGCTTCATCCTCAGCCCCAGCAAACGTCAGATCACCGCCGCGCGCGCACGCGAACTGGCGGAGTTCGCCGGAGGCACATTCACAGTTGCTGTGGTGACGACGGAGTCCGCCGCGTGGATCGCCGAGCGCCTCGACGAAAGCGAGCTCGACGCGGTTCAGCTCTCCGCCGGCGCCGATGGGGCGAGCGTCACAGATGTGCGGGCGGCAGCGGCCCGGCGCGGTCTACGGCCGCGCGTCATCGCCGCCGCCGACACCCCGGACGCCGGCGACTCCGACTACGTCCTCCTCGATGCGCGCACCCCCGGCGTCTATGGCGGCACCGGCACGACCCTCGACTGGGAGGCGTTAGCCGCCGGCGACCTGCCGCCGCGCGCGCGCCTCATCCTCGCCGGCGGCATCACGCCGGCCAACGCCGCCCGCGCGGTCGCCACCGTGGCGCCGGGCCTTCTCGATGTGAGCAGCGGCATCGAGTCGGCGCCGGGCATCAAAGACCACGCGCTGCTCGAAGCGCTCTTCGCCCAAGTGGCGCTCGCCGACCAACGCTCAGGAGCCACCCCATGACGATCCAGACGCACTTCGGCCCTTACGGCGGCCGTTTCGTCCCCGAGACGCTCATCCCGGCCCTAGACGAGCTGACCGCCGCCTACAACCTGGCGCGAGTCGACTCGACCTTTCAAGCCGAGCTCAAGCACCTTCTCACGGACTACGCCGGACGCCCCACCCCCCTCTATCACGCCGCCCGGCTGAGCGAACGCTGCGGCGCCGACATCCTCCTCAAGCGCGAGGACCTCTGCCACACGGGCGCGCACAAGATCAACAACGTCCTCGGCCAGGCGCTGCTGGCCAAGCGCATGGGCAAGCAGCGCGTGATCGCCGAGACGGGCGCCGGCCAGCATGGCGTCGCAACGGCCACCGCATGCGCCCTCCTCGACCTCGAGTGCGCCGTCTTCATGGGCGCCGAAGACATCCGCCGCCAGGAGCTCAACGTCATCCGCATGCGCATGCTCGGTGCCACGGTCGTGCCCGTGGAGAGCGGCTCGCGCACGCTCAAGGACGCCATGAACGAGGCGCTGCGCGATTGGGTGACGAACGTCGCCACCACGTTCTACTGCATCGGCTCGGTAGCCGGACCTGCCCCCTATCCGGCGATGGTGCGCGACTTTCAGGCCGTCATCGGCGACGAGGCGCTGGCACAGGTACGTGAGCGCTTCGGCCGACTCCCGGACGAAGTCGTCGCCTGCGTCGGTGGCGGGTCCAACGCCATGGGCCTATTCCACGCCTTTCGCGACCTCCCGGTTCGCCTCACCGGCGTCGAGGCGGCCGGCGAGGGTCTCGACGGCCGCCACGGCGCACCGCTGGCCAAGGGCACGCCCGGCGTGCTGCACGGCTCGTTCAGCTATCTGCTCCAGGACGCGTGGGGACAGATCGCCGAAGCGCACTCGGTGTCCGCCGGCCTGGACTACCCCGGCGTCGGCCCGGAACACTCCTGGCTCAAGGATTCCGGGCGGGCGCTCTACGCGGCGGCCAGCGACGCAGAAGCTCTGGCCGCCTTCTCCACGCTCGCCCGTCTCGAAGGTATCATTCCGGCCCTCGAGAGCTCCCACGCCGTCGCCTACGTGCTGCGTGGGCCCACCCCCGGGCCCTTCACCCCGTTGACCACCCGCTTCGCACCCGGCGACCTCGTGATCGTGAACCTGTCTGGCCGCGGCGACAAGGACGTCCACGAAGCGGCTCACTTGCTCGAGGAGACGCTATGACCGTGCCGCCGACACCGCCTCTTACTCCGCGACTGGCGCACGCCTTTGCGGCGCCGCGGGCAGAGCATGCCGCCCTGATCCCCTACGTCACGGGCGGCCACCCAGACGTGCACACGAGTAGCCTTCTCATCGGCGCCCTCATCAGCGGCGGCGCCGACATCGTCGAACTCGGCGTCCCCTTCTCGGACCCCATTGCCGACGGCCCTGTTGTGCAGCGTTCCACGCACGAGGCACTCAACCATGGGGTCACCCTCGACGACGTCCTGCGTCTCGCCGCGACGCACGGCGCCCGCGTCCCCTTCGTGCTTCTCACCTACCTCAACCCGGTTCTCGCGTACGGTCCCGAGCGCTTCTTCAGCAACGCCGCCCAGTCAGGCGTGGAAGCCGTCGTGATCCCCGATCTGCCACTCGACGAGGCCGAGTCGATGAGCTCCGTGCTTGCTCCGACCGCCCAAGGAGGAGAGGGACGCAAGACGGATGCAAGCGGCGGGCTGGCGTCGATCGCCGCCGCGCACGGTATCGGCATCGTGCCGATGGCGACGCCGACCAGCACCGACGAGCGCCTCGACATGGTCGCCGCCGCAGCCACGAGCTTCATCTACTGCGTCGCGGTGACGGGCGTTACCGGAGCGCGGCGTGAAGTCGGCGCCGATCTCCCCGGTCTCATCGCCAGGCTCCGCGCCCGCACCACCGCACCTATCGCCGTCGGCTTCGGCATCTCGACGCCCAAGCAAGCCGCTCAGGTGGCAGAGCTCGCCGACGGCGTGATCATCGGCAGCGCGCTCATCGATCTGATCTCGCGCAGCGCGAGCCCCGAAGCCGCCTGCACTGCCGCCGAGCGGCTCATGCGCGAGGCCGGCGCCGCCATCCGCGAGAGCTGACCAGGAGCCACGGGAGCCTGGCCTCAGACACTACCAGCCAGGCCCGGGCGCAGCGCGCGTGCGTGCGCGGCCTGCGGGCCGCGCCGAGTCGCGGCGCCTCAACCGCCGTCGTGCCGGTAGACCATCACGCTCACCGGCTCGACGGTTATCATGCCCTTGTCCATCATCGCGTCGACGACCGGCAAGAAGGCGGCGATCTTCTCGGGACTGTCGACAACCTCGATGACCACCGGGAGATCCTCGGAGAGACGCAGGATCTTGGACGTATGGATGCGGCTGTTAGCGCCAAAGCCCATCGCGCCGTGCAGCACGGTGGCGCCGGCAAGGTGCTTCTCACGGGCGGCCATGACGATCGCCTCATACAACGGCTTGTGATGGTACTTGTGTTCGGTGCCGGTGAAGATGCGCAGCAGGTGCGCTTCATGAGGTGTCTGCATCGTTGCCTCCGTCTCAGATGGCGCGCGCCGCGGCGAGGCCAGCAAAGACAGCGGCCACGCCGAGCCCGTTCTGCAGAATGAGATTGGCCGCGAGGCTGAGCCACTGACCGTCGCGGCCGAAGTTCGCCGTCTCGACCATCACGCTCGAGAAGGTGGTGAAGGCCCCGAGGAAGCCCACAAACACGATCACCCGTGCCTCGGTACTCAGCGGCCAACGTGCCTGGAAGAGTTCGAACAAGATGCCGGCGAGGAAACAGCCGAAGACATTGACGACCATCGTCCCCCAGGGGAACTGCGCGCCGAGAAGGCGCTGCGCCAGGCCGCCCAGGCTGTAGCGCGAGAGCGCACCGAGCGAACCGGCGACCGCGATGAGCAGAATTCTGGTTGCCACCGCTACTCCCCCCTCCGTCACTGCGACCTGCCCGCATGGACTTACCGCAATTGAATCATGCGAGGCCGCGCGCGGTAAAACGGGCGACATACGAACGTGGTCGACGTAGCTGGCTCTTGAGACGGAGGAGGACGAGCTAGTCCAAGTGCCGGTAAACAGAGAGTGATGCGTGGTGGGCGACGTTGGAATTGAACCAACGACCTCCAGCTTGTCGAGCTGGCGCTCTCCCAACTGAGCTAGTCGCCCACGCAGGAACGGCAGTATACCAGAGGCACCCGCCCGGATACCACCAAGGGGCCGCGCCGGAAGCAGCACCGGCGCGGCCCCTGGTTGACGAGTCGGGCGGCAGCGTTAGCGCGCCGCGCTGCGGCGCGGCGGCCGCCGCCTGATGCCCTGAACCGCCGAGCGCCGCGCGCCCCCGTTCCACACCAACTTGCCGACTTTCGGCTGCACCTGGTGTGACTCGGGGATCTGGCGCTTCTCGTAATCGAAGCCGGGCAAGTCGTGACGCTCGATCGTCGTGCCGATCAGCCGTTCGATCGCCTTGAGCTCGTGCACCTCTTCGCCCGTCAACAGACTCACGGCAATGCCGCTCGAGCCGGCGCGAGCGGTGCGGCCGATGCGGTGCACGTAGTCCTCGGGATTCGTCGGGATGTCGTAGTTGATCACGTGCGTGATGTTGTCGACATCGATGCCGCGAGCGACGACATCGGTGGCCACGAGCACGGCTGTGGAGCCCAACTTGAAGCTGTCCAGCGCCCTCTGGCGCTGCGCCTGCGTGCGATCGCCGTGGATCGCCTCACAGGTGATGCCGGCGCGATTAAGCGTAACCGCGAGACGCTCCGCGCGCCGCCGCGTGCGCGTGAAGACGATCGTGCGCGTCGGATCGTGATGCCGGAAGTACTCCACCAGCAGATCGACCTTCTGTTCGCTGTTCACCGGCAGGATGCGCTGCTCTACCGCCTCAACCGGTCTGGCGCTCCCGCCGAGTTCGATGAAGATAGGTTCGTGCAACGTGTCTTCGATGATGCTGAGTACCGGCTTACTCATGGTCGCCGAGAACAGCAGGTTCTGGCGCTTGTCGGAGACGGCGTCGATGATGCGCTTCACGTCCGGCCAGAAGCCCATGTCGAGCATGCGATCGGCCTCATCGAGGACCAGCGTCTCGACGCGCTCCAGAGAGACGTGCCCTTGGCGCAGCATGTCGAGGAGACGGCCGGGCGTCGCCACGAGGAGATCGACGCCCTGACGCACAAGCTTTGCTTGCGGCTCGTACGGGACGCCGCCGAAGGCGGCGACGATCTGGCGACCGGCATAGGTGCCGAGCCGCTGGCCGACTTCCTCGATCTGGCCGCAGAGCTCGCGCGTGGGCGTGACGACGAGCGCCGACGGACGGCCGACGAGACCGTCGGCCGCGAGCGGCGCGCTCATGCGTTGCAGAATCGGCAGCACGAAGGCAGCCGTCTTGCCGGTGCCCGTCTGCGCGCAACCGACGATGTCGCGTCCGGCGAGGGCGCGCGGGATCGCCTGTTCCTGAATCGGCGTGGGGACTTCGTAGCCAGCCTCGGCAACACCGGCAAGCAAAGTGGCGTCCAGACCAAGCGCCGCGAAGTGCGGCAGGTCCACCTGCGGTGGCGGCCCAAGCGGCCGCGGCGTGCACCGCACGGGCGCGGTGTCAGCGACCTTCTGGTCTGCCTGCGCACCGGCGCCCCTGCCGCGACCGCGGCGCCGGCGTGGCGGTCGCGCGCCGTCGCCGCTGCTCGCGCCGCGATTCGGCGAAGACGCGCCGGTGCGCGGCGTCGTCGCCTGTGCGGCGCTCACCGAGCCAGTCGACGCGCCGGCGGCGACAGATTCACGGGCAGTCGTGTCGCCACTTGGGCTCTGCGGGGTACCGGCGGCCTGTTCGGCGCCGGCCTGGCGACCACGGCCGCTGCGCCGGCGTCCTCCGCGCGACCGGCGACGCTTGGTCGGGGACGCGCTCGGCTCCGATTCTGGTGTGTTTGCAGGCTCGGGCGCCTGCGGGATATCGGTAGATTCGCTCACTCACTCTCATTTCCGGCAAGCTCACGGCGCTCTGGAAGCGCGCGGTAGCGCGCACCTCGCTGCCCAACGGCAACAGATGGATTGCGCGAAGCTTGCCTTTGCCTGTGATCGCCGTTCGACGACCGCGGGGTGACGGACAGGTGGACCTTTCTTCGCACACTGCCCGGTTCACGCAGAGGTGGGATCGCGGAAGAGGAGGAGATGCGGCGCGAAGCGCACGCATTGACAACCGGCTCCTGAATAACTCGTTGTCAACGTACCAGGTCGGGTATTCGGAAGCAAGCGACCCGCCTACACCCAGTCGTACGCCTCCGCCTGCTGCCGCAGATGCGCTTTCAGCGACTCGTCGCAGAACGCGCCGAGGAGTGCGTGCGAGTACATCGTCCGCGGATCGTGCCCGAGGCGCGTGGCGCGGGCGCACTCCAGTGCCAAATCGGTGCCGAGGAGCGCCGGATCGTCACTGCCGATGGAACACATGACCCCTGCCGCCAGAAGCTGAGGCAGGGGGTGCTCCTGCAGCGAAGAGACGACGCCGAGCAGGACGTTGCTTGTCGGCGTCACGTCGCAAACGATGCCGCGAGCCGCGATCTCGGCCAGAAGGCCGGCGTCCTCGACGGCGCGGACACCGTGGCGGAGCCGCGCCGCCTGCAACACGTCGAGGGCGGCGCGAACCGACTCGGGGCCGGCCATCTCGCCGGCGTGTGGCGCCGCCTGCAAACCGCCTTCGCGTGCGATGGCGAAGGCGCGCGTGTGTAGCTCGGCGGGAAACAGCGCCTCGCTGCCGCCGAGCCCGATGCCGACCACGCCGCGCTCGCGGTAGGCGACCGCCCAGCGAGCAAGATCCTCGCCGATCTCGGGGGGAAAGTCGCGCGTGATCTCCGGCGTGAAACGTACCTCCACGCCGTGCCGGGCACGCGCCTCTTCCCCACCGCCGCAATAGCCCTCAAACACCTCCTGCCACGAGGTGCCGCGCCGCACCGGCTCCGAGGCGGAGAAGATCGCCTCGATGTAGACGCAGCCCTGCGCAGCGGCGGCGCCTGCGTAATCCACGACGACCTCACGAAAGTCGCGCTCGCGCCGCAACGCCATGGAGGCCGTCTTCCAGGCGGTGATAAACTGACTGAAATCGATGGGCGCGGCAGAACTGGCGACGGGCGTGCCGGCGGCCGGCGGCACTGCTGTCTCGTTGCGGCGCGCGATGCTGCGCAGGCGCGCCGCACCCACTGTCGCCTCGAGGTGCACGTGCAGTTCTATCTTCGGATATGGTCTCGGCACGGCCGGGTCCGACCACGTGCCCGACCTCACAGCGAGCGCTCCGTGGCGGCATACTCGAGCACGACCACGGCGGCAACCACGCGATCGTCACTCAAGAGATCTGAGAGTCCGCGATCACGACACAGCCGCACAACGCCCTCTTGCCGCCGCCGGAGACGGCGCGCGCGGCGACGAGAGCATCTGACAGACTCGATCTCCGCGCGCCATCGCGTTCCGGCGCGGGGACCGGCGCTCTCATGGCTTGACCGCTTCCTTGCCGGTCCGGTAGCCGTGGCCGTACGAGTACGCGTTGTACCCGGCCTCACGCGTGGCCTCTCCGCGCAGCACCACGCCCAAGAATTGGCAGGGGAGCTTGCCGACCTGCTCGGCGGCCCGCACCAGCGCGGGCCGCTTGGTGGCTTTGAGGTCGACGAGAAAGACGAGACCGTCCACCTTATCGGCGAGGGCGGCGCTGTCGCCGACGGCGAGCAGCGCCGGGCAGTCGACGATGACGATCTCCGCCTCGTTTCTTAGATCGTCGATGAGCTTGGCGAACTGGTGCGACGAAACCATCTCCCCCGGGTTGGGCGGCAACGGCCCGCTCGGAAGAACGTAGAAACGCGCATCGTTGCCGGAGCCCCGTGCCCATGCGACGAACGTAAGCGCCTGATCGCGTTCGTCGGTTGACGGGATGTACACACGCTGAACCGACTCGACGAGAGTGGATTCGCCGGTCAGTACAGTACTCACACCACGACTGTTCGACAGCCCGAAGAGCGCGTGCTGACGCGGTCGACGCAGGTCGCCGTCGACGACGACGACTTTCCTGCCGGCGAGTGCGAAGGCGGCCGCGAGATTGGCCACCGTCACGCTCTTGCCCTCACCCGGCTGGCAACTGGTCACCATGAACGACCGTACCGCCCCCTCGAGGCTGGTGAACCGCAGATTGGTGCGCACCAATCGAAAGGCATCGGCGACAACGCTCTCTGGATCGCGCAAGGTCATCACACCACGGGCCTCGGCAGTCTCGCGCCCCATCTCGGGAATGCGGCCCAAGATAGGCCGCTGCAAGATGCGCGTAACGTCGTCGGCGCTGCGCAGCCGCGTATCCAGTACCTCGAGCAGAAAGGCCAGTCCAACGCCGGCGAAGAGCCCTACGGCGAGTCCCATGGCGGCGCTGCGCAGGGGTTGCGGCGCGAACGGCTCGGCAGGCGCGGTCGCCGCGACGAGCACGCGGAAGTTGCCGGTCGCCGTTGACTTGTAGATGCGCATGTCCTGCAGGCGCTGCTGCAACACCAGGTAGTCGGCGCCGAGCTTGGACGTGTCCGTCTTGTAGCTCTCGAGTTGGACCTGGAGCGCGTCAATGGCCTCCGAAATCTGCTCCTGCACCCGTTGGGTGCGCCAGGCTACGAACGCGTCGGCGTAGGCGTTGGCGACCGCGGCGCACCCCTCGGGATCCGGCCCTTGAACCGAGACGCGCACGATGTTGGTCGTAGACAGAGAGGAATCGGACGATACGTCACCGGCCGGCGCCGCGCTGACGGCGTACTCGTCGAGCACCCACCCAGAGCCTTCCAGACGCTTCTGCGTACGCGCCAGCATGTCTGAGCTGGCCAAGATGCTGCCGACGCTGTTGAGCTCGATCTCGCGCAGGTAGGGATCGGTATAAGACTGACCGGTCAGTGGATTGGCGATGTCGAGCTCTTGCTCGTAGATGAGGTCCGTCGTCGCCTCGTAGACGTCCGGCTGCAAGGACGCAACGACGTATGCCCCAACGGCGGCCACCACCGCCAGGAGGATGACGAGCCAGAGCCGGCGGCGGAGCACGGAGAGGGCATCGCGCAGCGTCATACCCTCCGCGAGAACCGGCGGACGGTGCTCCGGCGGCATCTCCAGCACGGGCCGCGCTTGCCGATCGTCAGTCACAGGCCCCTCTATTGAGCGACGCACAGAGGAGCGGACGGGATCGCTGCCCGTTCGCGATCGGCATGGCGGTCGCCGCTGTGGCGACTACTTGCGTGGCGCGCTCCCACTGGCTCGCCACACGAGGTACTCACGGACGAAGCCGTCGAGGTCGCCATCGAGAACACTCTGGGCGTTCCCAACCTCGAAACTGGTGCGCAAGTCCTTGACCATTTGATATGGGTGCAGGACATAGCTGCGGATCTGACTGCCGAAATTGACATTCATGACCTCGCCACGCTCTTTGGCGAGCTCTTCGGCCCGCTTACGTTCTTCGAGCTCCACGAGCTTGGACTTGAGCATATTCATGGCGACGGTCTTGTTCTGCAACTGTGAACGCTCGTTCTGGCACTGCACGACGATATTGGTCGGCAGGTGCGTGATGCGGATGGCCGAGCTCGTCTTGTTGACGTGCTGGCCGCCGGCACCGCTCGAGCGATACGTGTCGATGCGGATCTCGTCGTCTTCGATCTGCACGTCGACGCTCTCATCGACCAGCGGCGAAGCATCGACCGAGGCGAAGCTGGTGTGCCGACGATTGGCGGAATCGAAGGGACTGAGGCGAACGAGGCGGTGCACCCCTTTCTCGCTTGCCATGAGGCCGTAGACGTTCTCGCCCTGCACCGTCATCGTTGCGCTCTTGACACCGGCTTCCTCGCCCTCGAGGACATCGTTGACCTCGACCTGGAAGCCGCGGCGCTCGAACCAACGCAGGTACATGCGCATGAGCATCTCGGTCCAGTCTTGCGATTCGGTGCCGCCGGCGCCCGAGTGAATCGTAACGATGGCGCCGCCCTCGTCGTACTTGCCGCCGAAGAAACGCCGCTCCTCGCCGCGCTGCAACTCCGACTCCATCTCGGCGACGCCGTGCACGAGCTCCCGCAGGAGCTCGTCGTCGACGGCGTCACCGCCCATCTCCTCGCGCAGCAGCTCCTCGGTGGACTCGAGATCCGCGAAACGGCCTTCGAGAGCGGCGAACTCCTCCAGGCGACGCTTCACGCGGCTGTACTCGGCCGAGACCTTGGATGCCTCGGCTTGATCGTCCCAGAACCCGGGGGCGCGCATGCGCTCCTCAAGAGCTGCGAGACTGGCTGTCAGCTTGGGGGGGTCAAAGATAGCTCCGCAGCCAGCCAAGGCGCCCGCGGGCCTCCTTGAGCCGCTCGCGGAGCGCGTCCAGCTGGACGAGTGCTTCTGAGGCGGTGGTACTCATCGTCGGGCCAGTATACAGGGTTGGCTGCGCGACCGCGTGGAGGCCCCGCTCAGGCGCCGCAACAGCGCTTGTACTTCTTGCCGCTCCCGCACGGGCAGGGATCGTTGCGTCCGACGTGCTCGTCGACGACGCGCTGCTGCACGGCGACGGCGCCGCCTGCCGCGGCCTCGGCCGCCCCGGCGACGGGCGTACGCGTCGGCCCGTCCTCGACGGGCCCCCCCATCTCGCCGGCGGCCCGGGCGGCTCCGGCGAACGACGTCTGCGTGATGACGTCGTCACCACTCGAGTAGTTGAGCCGCACCAGCGGCTCGTCGAGCGTCACCGAGGCGAACACGGCGAGATCCTCGGGGCTGTTCTTCATCAGCGTCATGACGGTGCTGGAACGCACCGAGCCCATCATGTCCTCGAAAAGCGTGAAGCCCTCGCCCTTGTACGCGACGAGCGGGTCGCGCTGACCCAGCGCCCGCAAGTGGATGCCCTCCTGCAGGTAATCCATGTCGAGGAGGTGATCCTTCCAGCGAGAGTCGATGACCTGCAGCATGACGGCGCGCTCGACGTTGCGCATGCGCTCGGGGCCCATGAGTCGCTCGCGTTCCTCGTAGCGCGCCAGCGCATCGTCGATAAGCTGTTCGGCGACCTCATCGACAGACGCCGACAGATCGAGATCGTCCTTGCCGAGGCTGGGACTATAGAGCTGACCCAGCCCGACGAAGAGAGCGTCGAGATCCCAGTCTTCGGAGTACTTCTCGTCGCCGATGCGCGTGCGCACCGCGTCTTCGACTTGGTCGGCAAGCATCTCACGAACCTGCTCGCCGAAGTCCTCTCCCATGAGGATGCGCTGACGCTGGCCGTACACCACGCGGCGCTGCTCGTTCATCACCTCGTCGTACTTGAGAACGTTCTTGCGGCGCATGAAGTTGAGCTCTTCGACCTTGACCTGCGCCTTCTCGACGACGTTGCTGAGCATCTTGGCTTCGATCGGCTCGCCCTCGGCGGGACCCAGCCGGCTGAGAACCTTGTACATTCGGTCACCGGCGAAGAGACGGATGAGCTCGTCTTCGGCCGAGAGGTAGAAGCGCGTCTCGCCGGGGTCGCCTTGGCGGCCGCTGCGCCCACGAAGCTGGTTGTCGATGCGCCGGCTCTCGTGGCGCTCGGTGCCGAGCACGTACAGTCCACCGGCCTCGAGCACGCCATCGCCGAGTTTGATGTCGACGCCGCGGCCGGCCATGTTCGTGGCGATCGTCACTGCATTGAGCTGGCCGGCGTCTTTGATGATCTCGGCTTCGCGCTCGTGCTGCTTGGCGTTCAGCACGTTGTGCGGGACGCCATGACGCTCGAGCATCCGCGAAAGCATCTCGCTGACCTCGACCGACACCGTGCCGACCAGCACCGGCTGCCCCTTCTCGTGCCGTTCGACGATGTCGTCGACGGCGGCGGTGAACTTCTCTTTCGCCGTCGTGAAGATGAAGTCGTTTTGATCCATGCGCTTGGGCGGCACGTTGGTGGGAATCTGCACGACCTCGAGCCCGTAGATCTGTCGGAACTCGGCCTCTTCGGTCTTTGCCGTACCCGTCATGCCGGCGAGTACGTCGTACATGCGGAAGTAGTTCTGCAGGGTGATCGTCGCCAGCGTCTGGTTCTCCTCGCGGATGGCGACTTTCTCCTTGGCCTCGATCGCCTGATGGAGACCCTCGGAGTAGCGACGACCCTCGAGAATACGACCGGTGAACTCGTCGACGATGAGCACCTCACCGCTCTGAACGACGTATTCCACGTCCTTGTGGTAGAGCGCCTCGGCGCGCAACGCCTGCAACAAGTGGTTGACGAGGCCGCCGTTTGAGTCCTTGTAGAGATTGTCGATGTTGAGCGCTTTCTCGACCTTGGCGACGCCGCTCTCGGTGATCGCCACGGTGCGCGCCTTCTCATCGACCTCGTAGTCTTCCTCCGGATGCAGCTTGGGCACGACGCGGGCGAACTGACGATAGGTGTCGGCGGCCGTCTCCGGAGCGCCGCTGATGATCAGCGGCGTGCGCGCCTCGTCGACCAGGATCGAGTCGACCTCATCGACGATGCAGTAGGTATGACCGCGCTGCACCATGTGCTCGCGGCGCATGGTCATGTTGTCGCGCAGGTAGTCGAAGCCGAACTCCGAGTTGGTGCCGTAGGTAACGTCCGCCGCGTACTGCACGTGGCGGACTGCCGGGCTCATGTTGGCCTGAATGACGCCGACCTCGAGGCCGAGAAAGCGATAGATCTGCCCCATCCACTCGGCATCGCGCTTGGCGAGGTAGTCGTTGACCGTCACCAGATGCGCGCCCTTACCGGCGATCGCGTTGAGGTACATCGGCATGGTAGCGACGAGGGTCTTGCCTTCGCCGGTCTTCATCTCGGCGATGTCGCCCTCGTGCAGCACGATGCCGCCCATGATCTGCACATCGAAAGGCCGCAGACCCAGCGTGCGTTTGGACGCTTCGCGTGCGACCGCGAAGGCCTCAAAGAGAAGATCGTCGAGCAACTCGCCGTTTGCATGCCGCTGGCGGAACTCGTCTGTTTTGGCCCGCAGAGCGGCGTCGTCCAGCGACGCGAACTCGGCCTCGAACTGACCGACGCGCGCCGCTTGCTCGACCAGGGCCTTCATGCGCCGGCCTTCGCCCGCGCGCAGGAGTTTGTCGACGATCTTGATCACCGGTGTGCTACCTCAGTCTTCGCTGGGCTCGATGAGCCCGTAGTGGCCGTCGTTGCGGCGGTACACGACATTGGTACGGCTCGACTCGGCGTTGGTGAACATGAAAAAGTTGTGACCGACGAGCTCGAGCTGCAATGTGGCCTCGTGGACCGTCATCGGCTTGAGCGCGAACTGCTTGGTCTTGACGATGCGGCCATCGTCGGTGACCTCGTCGCCGTCACCCTCGATGGCAGCGCCCACCGCGACTGGCTCGAGCTCGGGGACCAGCTCGCCGGCTTCGAGCTTTTCATGGCCGCGGCGCGTCTTGCCGTGCACCTTGTCGTGGTACTTCTTGGTCTGGCGAGTGAGCTTGTCCATCACCAGATCGATGGCGGCATACATATCGGTGGCAGACTCGCGGGCGCGAATGACGGGGCCGCGGGTGAAGATCGTCGCCTCGGCGACACACGGCTCGGGGATACTCGGATTCTTCTCGACCATGAGCTCCAGCTCGACGCGCGTAACTTCGTCGATACGGCGCTGCAGGAGGAGTTTGTGGACGCGCTCGACCTTTTCGTCGGCGTAGTCACGCAGAGCCTCGGTGACCGTGACGTTGCGGCCCTTGACTTGGGTCTTCATCGACATCGCTCCTTTCGGACGGCGGCGTCTATCGTGTTTTGCGACGGAACAGCGCGGACAGTCCGCGCAAACGTAAAGGTGTGGGGTTCGAGACCAGTGTTGATGAGTACTTCAGCACCATGGCTCAGCGTTTCGCCCGTGGTGTACACATCGTCAACTATCATAACCCGCTTGAACATTCTTACTACCCGCTCGGCATCCTCCCTGACAGCAAACGACTGAGACACGTTGGCGGCGCGCGCGTGGCGGCCAAGGCCGCTCTGCCGCGCCCCATGACGCACACGCTCGAGCAGCGGCGCGCACGGCAGGCCGGTAGCACGCGCCAACCCACGCGCCAGGCCCTCGGCTTGATTGAACCCACGCTCAAGCACGTGATCGCGGTGCCCCGGCACCCACGTGACGAGCAGCTTGGGGTCGGCGGCGCGCGCCCGCGGGTCGTCGCCGAGCCGCGCTGCGGCAGCGGCGAAGGCCGGGCGCGCCAGACCGACCATCTCGTCGACGACGGACCGGTAGGCGCGGAACTTGCACACGGTGACCAACGCCTTGGCCGCGCCGTCGTAGGTGAACGCGGCGCCAGCCGTGACGAACCACGGCGTGCGCTCGCGGCACTCGCGACAACCACCTCGTGGCGCCGGCGCGCCGCGCAGCAGCGCTCGTCGGGCAGGGGATGCAGCTCGCGCGCACAGGCGTCGCGCGAGCCACGCGCCGGCGCGCCCACAGGCCACGCAGCGCTTAGGCAGGACGAGATCGAGCAGGCCTCCAACGACGGCCTGTGCACCGGCGAATTCGCGCATCACCGATCCTGGGGCCGTTCGACGTACTCCCCGCCGGGGATGCACTGCCCCGGCTCGACCCGAGCACCCGACGAGAGCTCGATCTCGGCGGCGATATTGGCGCGCTCGCCGATGACGACGTCGTCGTGGATGACCGCCCGCCTGTGTACCGTAACGTGGCGGCCGAGAATGCTGCCGGCCAGTCGCGATCCCTGCCCGGTCTTGACGCCGTCCCAATGGATGACGCCGTCGAGCACGGCGCCGCTCTCGATGAGGCAACCGTCGCCGACGATCAACGGGCCGATGAGCCGTGCCTGCGCCTCGACCAGACAGCCGGCGCCGATGAGGATCGGCGGCTCGAGGATGGCTCCGGGCTGTACCTCCGTGCCCTCACCCACCCATACTGCCGGCGCGAGTTGGCGACCCGGGATGGTGAGGGTAACGCGACCCAGAAGGGCATCGAAGTTGCCGGTGCGGTACTGCTCGATGTTGCCGACGTCGTTCCAGTAGCCCTCCATCGCCCAGCAGTAGAAAGGCACATCGCCGGCGAGCAGCAGCGGGAACACGTCTCGCGCCCAGTCGACGAACGTATGCTCGGGGACGTAGTCGAAGATCGCCGGCTCGAAAGCGTAGATGCCGCAGTTGCAGAGGTGTGAGAGGGCTTCGGCAGCCGAGGGTTTCTCCTGGAAGCCGGTGACGCGTCCGTCGCCGTCGGCGACGACGACACCGTAGTGCGACGGGTCGTCGACCTCCTTGACGGCCATGGAGGCAATGCCGCCCTTGGCGCGATGCGCGGCAACGAAGGCGGTGAGATCGATGTCGGTGAGCGCATCGCCGCTGACGACGACGAAGGTTCCGTCGTGGAACATGGCACGGAAGGCGCCGACGCCGCCGGCCGTACCGAGAAGCGACTCCTCGTAGTTGAGATGGAGGTCGACGCCGAAGGCGGAGCCGTCGCCGAAGTAGGTACGGATGGTCTCGGGGTAGTAGTGCAGATTGGCGGCGACCTGGGTCACGCCATGTTCGCGCAGCAGGGCCAGAATGTGTTCCATCACAGGCCGATTCAAGATGGGCACCATGGGCTTGGCGATCGAGCCGGTGAGCGGGTAGAGGCGCGTACCCAGGCCCGCAGCCATGATCATCGCTTTGAACCCGCTCACGACCGGCAGCCCTCGGCTGCCCCACACACGCCGACGAGGGCGGGCGCAAACGGCGGGCGCAACACGCCCGCCTCGGTGATGATCGCCGTGACGTTGGCGGCAGGCGTGACGTCGAAGGCGGGGTGACGCGCCGCAGCGCCGACTGGCGCGACCTGATGACCATGGAAGCTCGTGACTTCGGCCGGGTCGCGCTCTTCGATCGGAATGCCGGCGCCAGAGGCGAGCGAAAGATCGACGGTTGAGAGCGGCGCCGCGACGTAGAAGGGCACGCCGTGTTCTTTCGCGAGCACCGAGACGGTGTAAGTGCCGATCTTATTAGCCGTGTCGCCGTTGACGGCGATGCGGTCGGCGCCGACGACGACCGCATCGATCTCGCCGCAACTGAAGAAGTGCCCGGCCATGTTGTCGCTGATGACGTGGTACGGGATGCCCTCGACGGCGAGCTCCCAGGCAGTAAGACGGGCGCCCTGCAGCCACGGCCGCGTCTCGTCGACGAGGACCGAGATGCCGGCGTGCATGGCGGCAGCGGAACGGATAACGCCGAGGGCGGTGCCGTACCCTGCCGTCGCCAGAGCACCGGCGTTGCAGTGCGTGAGAATGCGCGCGCCCGGCGCGAAGAGCGGCGCCCCGTGCGCACCGATGCGCAGGCAGCGCTCGATGTCGTCGTCGAGAATGGCGTGCGCCCGTGCCAGCAGGCGCTGCGCGCAGTCGCCGGGCGCGCCCGAACAAGCACGCCACGCGGCGCGCATCTGCTCGACCGCCCAACGGAGGTTGACCGCGGTGGGTCGCGTCGCCAGAAGACCCTCGGCGGCGCGCTCCATCTCGGCCTCGAAGCCGGCGGAATCGGCGCCGCCGGCCGCCGCCGTGGCGGCCGCCAGCGCCAAGCCACCGGCCGCCGCAACGCCGATGGCCGGCGCGCCGCGCACCGTCATGTCGGCGATGCAGCCGGCGACTTCCTGCCAGGTGTGGCAGTGCACGTAGCGCTCGACCGCCGGCAGCGCGGTCTGGTCGATGAAGACGACCTCACCGGGAAGAATCTCGAGCGTGCGTACGCGCAGCTGCGAGGCAGCGTGGAGCACGTCGTGCGACACGGGATTGACCGGAGGAACGCTGATGCTCAGGTCCCCTGATCCCACGAAGCGAGGTAGATGGCCTGCTCCTCGGTCAGCGTGTCGCAGTCGATGCGCATCGTGCCGAGCTTGACGCGCGCAATCTCGTCGTCGATGTCTTTGGGCACAACGTAGACCTTGTTCTCGAGCTCGGCGTGGTTCTTGACCATGAACTCGGAGCTCAACGACTGGTTGGCGAAACTCATGTCCATGACGGCGGCGGGGTGTCCTTCGGCCGCCGCCAAGTTCACCAAGCGGCCGTCGGCGAGGAGGAAGAGACGGCGACCGTCGGCCAGGGTGTACTCGTCGACGAACGGCCGCACCTCGCGCTTCTTGACGGCCATCTCCTCGAGCGCCGGGATGTCGATCTCAACGTTGAAGTGGCCGGTGTTGGCGATGATGGTGCCGTCTTGCATGGCCTCGAAGTGCTCGCGGCGCAGCACGTGGATATTGCCCGTGGCGGTGACGAAGAGCTTCGCGACCTTGGCGGCCTCGGCGACCGGCATGACGCGGTAGCCGTCCATGACCGCCTCGAGGGCACGCAGCGGATCGACCTCGAGGACGACGACGTCGGCCCCGTGACCCTTCATGCGCATGGCGAGTCCGCGCCCGCACCAGCCGTAGCCGGCGATGCAGACAGTGGTGCCGGCGATGAGCATGTTGGTGGCGCGCAAGACGCCGTCGAGTGTGCTCTGGCCGGTGCCGTAGCGATTGTCGAACATGTGCTTCGTGTTCGCCTCGTTGACGGCGATGATGGGGAACTTGAGCTGCCCCTGCGCCTCGAGCGCCTTGAGACGGATGACACCCGTGGTCGTCTCCTCGGTGCCGCCGATGATGTCGCTGCCGTACTCGGCCCACTTGCCGTGCAGTACACCGACGACGTCGGCGCCGTCGTCCATCGTGATGTGCGGGCGATGCTGAACGCAGGCGTAGATGTGGTCGTAGTAGGTGCTCTCGTCTTCGCCCTTGATGGCGTAGACGCGCACACCGTAGTCGTTGACGAGCGCAGCGGCTGTGTCGTCCTGCGTGCTCAGCGGGTTGCTGGCGCAGAGCACGACGTCGGCGCCGCCGGCAACCAGGGTGCGCATGAGGTTGGCGGTCTCGGTGGTGACGTGCAAGCACGCCCCGACGCGAATGCCCTTGAGCGGCTGCTCGCGACGGAAGCGCTCGCGGATGGCGGCCAGCACCGGCATCTGCATGTCGGCCCACTCGATGCGGCGAACGCCCTGCTCGGCGAGCTTGATGTCTCGGATGTCGTAATTCGCTGTCAAGTCTTCCCTCGCTCTTCGTCGCCATCGTCTCCCCACGGGACGCCACAGGCGGCCAGTGTGAGACCGTAGTGCGCCGCGATGATGGCCGCGGGGACCAGGGTGTCGGAGACGGCGCCGTAGCGCTGATCGCGTAGCACCTGACCCTCGAACGGCGTGAGCCGCTCAGCGTTGGCGACGCCCGCCACGACGCCAGTGAAGTATACCCGAGCCCCCGCGCGGGAACGAACGCGCGCGGGTTGATATATGCCGCTCAGAGCCGGGAACGTGCGGTCCATGCCGGCCGGCCAGCGGCCACAGAGCGGGCTCCACAGGGCGAGATTGACGTGATCGTCGACGGCGACGAGCGCGGCCACGGGCGGTGACGAGACGGACGAGCGGCCGGGAACGGATGGTGCGGCGGCGGTGAGCACGACGGGAACGACAAGGCCGATGCAGGCCCCGCGCGGCTGAGCCCCGAGGATCGCGAAGAGCTCCCCCTCGAAGGGCACGCGGGGTCGCAACTCGGGCGGCGCCAGAGCGTGCAGCGCCGCCTCCGGAAACAGCGTCTCGGCGACCGCCCGCGTGGCCGACAGATCGGCGGTCACGACGAGCGAGACGGCGGTGTCCACAGTGTTAGGCGTCGAGTCCGGCAGTCATCAGCTTGGCCTTGAAGTCCTGAATGGCAGCCACAGGCGTGGGGTCGACGCCGTAGAGCAGAGCGAGGTAGTACGAGACGTAGTCGCCGAGCTGCACCAGCGAGAACAGGCGCGCCAATCGCGTAGCACCGTGCGCCCACACGTGTTCCACGCCCACCTCACGCTCCGCGAGCACGGCAGCGGTGAGCTCGGCGCGCAGCAGAAGGCGCCGGTCCAGCTCACCGTCGTTGAGAAAGACGGCCAACGTGCCGCGCGCCAACGCAGGCAGACTGGTCCATCCCATGATCTCGTTGTGATCGAGCTCCGGCAGCTCGTTGGCGAAGGCCGGAGCCTTGGCGTTCTCGTTGATCTGGCCCTTCCAGCGTCGCGCCGCGGCCACGGTGGACCCGGCGCCGTAGACAACCACCTGACGGCCGTAGGCGAGCCGGGCGAGACCCTTGGCAGGAGCCCGCGGCGGCAGTTCCGGGTCCGGAGCGGCCGCGAGCGGCCCGTCGTCCGAGTCTGGGCCGTGCTCGACGATGCCACGGCGCAGGAGCGCGACCGTCTCGTCCAGGTTCGTCGCCTGCGACGCGCAGAGCCCGGCGGCCTCGAGCGCGGCCAGTAGCGGCGCCGCGAGCTTGCCCAGCGAGGCGCGAGGCTGACCACCGCCGGCGATGCTCACCAGCGGCAGATCGTGCGCCGCGGCGAAGGCAGCGAGGCGACCCCCGGAGGCAACGCAGACCGGCACGCAGCCGCGGGCGACGGCCGTCTCGGCGCAGGCCAGCGTCTCTTCGGTATCGCCCGAGTAGCTGGCAAGGATGACGAGAGCATCCGGGCCGATCCAGGATGGGAGCGCGTAGCCGCGCACCACAGTCGCCGGCAGAGCCAACTCGGGCAGACTGGCGACGACCAAGTCGCCGCCGATGGCCGAACCGCCCATGCCGCAGATGGCGAGGCCGTTTGGGTTGCTCGGTGGGCGTTTGCCGCCGGCGCCGAACGCGCCTCCGAAGGCGGCGCGCGCCGTGCCATAGGCCTGCACCAGCTGATCCGGCAGCGACTCGATGGCGCCCAGCATGTCGCTGGCGTCGAGCGCTGTAATTGTCGCCCGGTCGAGCGGCGTCTCCGCCACCACGCTCACCTCAGGCCTCCCGGATGATGCCCAGGACGAGATCGCGCTGCTCCTCCATGAGCGCCTGCGAGTCGGCGCCGAGGTTGAGGCGCAAGAGCGGCTCCGTGTTGGACGGTCGCACGTTGAAGTGCCAGTGCTCGTAGTCGATGGAGATACCGTCCAGGCGCGTGATCTCACCGTCGCCGAAACGCGCCTCCAAGCGCTGCAGAGCCGCAGCCACGTCGGCGACGGTGGAGTTGATCTCGCCGCTGATGAAGTACGTCGCGCGCAGCGGCTCGAGCAACTCGGCGAGCGTCGCCTTCTTGCGTGAAAGCAGCTCGAGGATGAGCAGCGCCGGGATGAAGCCGGAGTCGGCGTTGTAGTTCTCGCTGAAGTAGTAGTGGCCCGAGACCTCGCCGCCGAAGAGAACCTGCTCGCGGCGCATGCGCTGCTTGAAGAAGGCGTGCCCGACGCGGTTGAGCAGGGGCACGCCACCGTTGGCGCGGATGACGTCGGGCACGGCGCGGCTCGCGCGCAGGTCGTAGAGGATGGCCGCGCCCGGGTGTTCGAGCAGCAGCGCCTCGGCGAGCAGCGCGGTGACGAAGTCGCCGGGCACGAACTCGCCGGCCTCGTCGATGAAGAAGCAGCGGTCGGCGTCGCCGTCCCAGGCAATGCCCAGGTCGGCGCCCTCGGCGACCACGCGCGCGCGGATCTCGCGACTGTTCTCCTCGAGCAACGGGTTGGGCTCGTGGTTGGGGAACGTCCCGTCGACCTCGAAGTACATCTCGACGGGCCGAATCGCGGTGCCGGCAAAGACCTGCCGGGCGAGCTTGCCGGCGACGCCGTTGGCGGCGTCCATGACGACCTTGTAGGGAGCCAGGGCGGCGATGTCGACCATGCCGTGCAGGTGACGCACGTAGTCCGGGTAGAGGTCGACGTGTTCGTGGCGGCTCTGATCGCCGCCGACCGCCTGCGGCCGCGCCGCCAGATCGAGGCAGCGCTGCTTGAGCTCGGGGATACCGGCGTCACCGCTCAGCGGCAGCGCGCCGACACCCACCAGCTTCATCCCGTTGTACTGTGGCGGGTTGTGCGAGGCCGTCACCATGGCACCGCCGTCGAGCCCTCGAGCTGCGACCCCGTAGTAGAGCATCTCGGTCGGGACCAGCCCGAAGTCGACGGTGCGCGCGCCGGCCGCGCCGGCGCCGGACGCGAACGCGTCGACCAGCTCCTGAGACGACGGTCGCGGATCCATCCCCACGCCGACCACCGCGGCGCCGAGCTGCTGCGCCAGACCGGCGCCGATGAAACGTGCCACCTCGGCGTTCAGTTCCTGGGGGTAGAGCCCGCGCACGTCGTACGCCTTGAAGATGCCGTCTGCGATCATCGCTCCTCCCTGCCCAGGAGATCCTCGCGAAACTGGATGGAATTGTCGGGCAGCGTGGTGCCCGGATAGAGGCAGACACCGCCGGCGAGCCGGTTACCGGCGCCGACCGCGCAGTCTTCGCCGAGCACGGCGCCGTAAAGCTGCGTACCGGCGCCGACCGCGCAATCGCGCACGACCACACTACGTTCCACGTGCGCGTGCGCGCCGATCACCACGTTGCTCTGCACGACGCTCTCGAGCACCGTGGCGCCGTCTTCGAGGTCGGTGCCGGCGCCGAGCACGACCAGCGGCCCAACCTTGGCCCCAACACCCACACGCACACCGTCGGCGATGTAGCAGGGCGGGATGATGTGCGCGTCGGCGGCCACCGTTGCCGACGGCGCCACGTAGAGGTACTGCTCGCCGAGCACGTCGCCAAGCACGGTCTGCACCGACTTCTCGAGAATATCGAAGTGCGCCTGCAGGTAGCTCTCCGGCGTCCCGATATCGCGCCAGTAGCCTTCGTCGACGTAGCCGTAGAGCGACCCGGAGCGCGCCAGAACCGGGAAGACACCGCGCTCGATGGAGAACATGCGCCCGCGGGGGACCATGTCGAGGACCTCCGGGTCGAGAACGTAGACGCCGGCGTTGATAAGGGCCGCGCCCTCCCACTCGCCGGGCTTCTCGAGAAAGTCGGCGACGCTGGCGTCGTCGCGCAGTTCGACAAGGCCGTAGCGGCGCGGGTCCACGACGGGGGTCAGGAAGATGGTGCCCATGCCGCCCTTGGCGCGATGCAGGGCGGCCAGCGCGGTGAGGTCGACGTCGCTGAGAACGTCGCCGTTGAAGACGAAGAACGGGCCATCGTCGAGGACGCTGTCGCAGTTGGCGATGGCCCCCGCAGTGCCGAGCGGCTCGCTCTCGACGACGTAGTCAACCTGCAGTCCGTAGGCCGAGCCGTCGCCGATCTCGGCCTCGATGGCCTCCGCCAGGAAGCCCGTCGAGAAGACGGCGCGACGCACGCCGTGGCGCGCCAGATTGTCGAGGATGTAGGCGACGAAGGGGCGTTCGACCACGGGTGCGACGGGTTTGGGGACGCGCGACGTGATGGGGCGCAAACGCGTCCCTTCACCGCCGACCAGGATCACCGCCTGGCTCGGCACGCCGCGCGCTTGGCTCACGCTACCACCTCGGCACCACTCGGCTCACGCTGCACATCGACCTCGCCCAGCCCGACGCCCTCATACTCGACGCCGCCGGCGACGACGGTCGCTTGATCGAGGCAGTTGCGGCCGTCGACCACAAGCGGCCGCTTCATTACCGCAGCGGCGGCCGCCCAGTCCATCCTAATGAGCTCCGGCCACTCGGTGACGATCACGGCGGCATCGGCATCGGCCAACGCGTCGAGCGCCTCGTCGACGATCGTCACGCCTGGGAACAGCGGATGCTCGCCGGCCTCGATCATGGGGTCGTAGGCGCGTACGACAGCGCCCTCGCTGACGAGGCGGCCGGCGAGCACAATGGAGGCCGCCTCGCGCAGATCGTCCGTCTGCGGCTTGAAGGTGAGTCCGAGGAGCGCCACGGTGTGGCCGCGAAGACCCCCGAGGCGCTGCTTGAGCTTGCCGATCACGCGACGCTTCTGCAGGGCGTTGACCTCGATCACGGCGGTGAGGAGCTGGAAGTGGTAGCCAGTGTTGCCGGCGAGGTGCTTGAGCGCCTGCACGTCTTTGGGGAAGCACGAGCCTCCGTAGCCGATGCCGGCGTGGAGGAAGTGTGGCCCGATGCGATGGTCGAGACCCATGCCCCGGGCCACCGTGCGCACGTCCGCGCCGACGCGCTCGCAGACGTTGGCGATCTCGTTGATGAACGAGATCTTCGTCGCCAGAAAGGCGTTAGAGGCGTACTTGATCATCTCGGCCGTAGGGACCGACGTGAGCACGACGTCTGTGTCGACACCGCGGTACAGCGCCTTGACCGCCGCGGCATCCCCCTCGCTCGACGCCCCGATGACGATGCGATCGGGCTCGAGGAAGTCTTGGATCGCCGCCCCCTCACGCAAGAATTCGGGGTTGGAGGCGTACGTAATGCCGTCGGCGCCAAGGCTCTCGAGCTCGGCGACGATGTGATCGCCGGTGCCCACCGGCACCGTGCTCTTCATGACGAGCAAGCGTGGACCGCCGCGAGCGGCGATCTCGCGCACAGCGGTCTGCACGTGCGAGAGATCGGCGTCGCCCGAGCGCGAGGGCGGTGTGTCGACGGCGATGACGAGCACGCGACTGTCGGCGAGCAGCTCGTCGTACGAAGTAGTGAACGTGAGACGCGACCAGTTGTCGTCGATGAGTTTCTCGAGACCGGGTTCGTAGATCGGGGCCTCGCCGCGCTGCAGGCGCGCGATCTTCTCGGCGTCGATGTCCATACACACGACGCGATGCCCGAGATGCGCGAAACACACAGCTGAAACGAGACCGACATACCCTGTACCTACGACCCCGAGAGGGGCGGCGGTTTCCATCTCTGCGAAGCACCTCCTGGCAGCTTCTTCGACTCGCCTTCAGCCCGCGGCGGCAGTCTACCACACGGGATTTGCGGGCTATTCCGCAAGCGGCCGGGGTCGCGCGGCACAGACCCGGCGGCGATCTTAGTTCGCCAACGCGGCCTTGAACTCCTCGTTCAACTCGCGGTCGAGAGGATTGAGAGCGAGGCCGTGGCCGAAGGCGACCGCGGCCTTGTCGAACTGCTGGAAGGCACGCGCGTACAGCAGACCGAGTTCAAGGTACACCTCGTAGTTGTCCGGCTGCAGCGCCTGCGCCTCCTGAAGCACGGCGAGCGCCTCACGGTTGCGGCCGAGTTGCTGCAGAAACTGCGCCTGCAAGATGAGGCTGCGCGCCGAGAGAGGGTTGTAGCGAGCGGCGCGCTGCACATCGGCTACGGCGGCGGCGACATCGCCGTCGGCCGCCGCCGTCAGCGCCTGATTTTCGGCGCGCACGGCCAGATACGGGAACGTCCAGCTCACGGCGAGCAGGACGAGGAGCACAGAGCCGGCAGTGCGCGCCGGCAACGGCAGGAACGGCCGGCACTCCGGCAGGGCGGGCGCCGGCGTTGCCGACGCCTCCTCCCCACTCGCCCACGTGCGCGCCTCCTCGGCGCGCTCGTCCTGCGCGCGCGTATGCACATAGGACGCGCAGGTGCCGGCGAGCAAGAAGAAGACCGTGCCGATCGCCGCCATGTCCCAATCCCAGTCCCACGTGATGTGCACGAGGAAACCGGCTACCCCCGCCTGTAGAGCAGCGAGCAGTGCTCGCCCCGGATCGCCGCGATACCGCAATGGGTTGCCGATCGCGGCCGCCAAGAACAGCAGCATCGCCGGCACGTACAGCGCCAGCCCCACCACGCCGAGCTCGCTGAGCACATTGAACCACTGGCTGTGGGCGTGACGAACTACGTTGGCGACCTCGCGAAACCGGTAGTGAGTGTGCGTGAACGTACCGGCGCCCACACCCGTCACGCGCGCGTGCTGCCACTGCTGCCACGCCTCACGCCACATCGGCAGGCGGTACGCGTTGAGCGAGACGAGGCGCCCGAGGCTTGCCTCGGCAGTACGCTGGTCGCTGTCGCTCATGAATACATCCACACGATCCTTGATCCACGCCGTGCCCCCCTGGGCATCTACGTACCACCACGACCCGACGATGCCGCCGCCGAGTACGACGACCAGCACCACGGCGCCCACAGCAGTGGAGGCGCGCTCCGGCCACCTCACCGACTCGTGCACTGCCGCGACGATCGCTTGGACGACAAACACGACCGCGAGCGCGATCAACGCCCAGACGAGCAACGCGTGTCCCTCCGAGATACGCAGCGCCAAGTCGTCGGAGCGCTGGAAGAGCGTCTCCAGGTGGCGCACGCGCCAGACGGCGAATGCCACCGGCGCACCGATCACAACGAGAGTGACAAAGCTCGCCAACCGCTCGCGTGTCAGCACGAAGAAGACGGCCAGGACCGCCGTCAGCGCCAGCCAGCCGCCCCGCGAGAGCGTGAAGAAGAAGGTGAGCGCAACGGGAACGGTCGCAGCGGCGATGAGCGCCCGCAGCAGGGCCGACTGCCATAGCACGCGGCTACGGCTCGTGCCGGCGCCGGCCAAGGCAACCGGCACCGCCATCACCATCATCAAGGCCAGCACGTTGTAGTAGCCGATGGGGTCCTTGAGACGGGGATCCAGGCGGGCGTGCGTAACCACATCCGGCAACACCTTGCCCAGTATGGCGTAGATGCCCACGGCGACGGCGACGGCGAAGAAGCCGAAAGCGACCACGCGCAGAGGCAGCCGCCGCACCGGTGTGAGGCCGACCACAACGGCCACCGCAAGATAGAAGGCCGCCAGGTTGAACGACACCCAACTCAGATCCGGCCCTATGGACCAGAGCACCGAGAGCCCGCTCCAGACGACGAACAGCCCGAGAGCGGCGAGAGCGCAGAGGTACAGGAGCGGCGGCCGGCGTGAGGGCCGCATGAACCACAGCCACACCGCCGCCAGCAACAGATAGACGATGGCCACCGGCGAACTGCGGACGAGAATGTAGCCGCCGGAGAGGAACGAGAAGAGTCCCGCAACGACCAGGGTGACAACGGGCGGGACAAGGTCGCGCGCGCTCTCGCCGAGCCCGCGCCGGCGGTTTACCTGCTCGGCGTCGTGGTCCATTCGAGGCAGTATACGACGCCGGCCGCCGAGCCCTTTACTTCGCTACCGGCGTCACTTCGCTGTCACGCCCGCGAGAGACCGGCGCGGCGACGCTGCGAGCCGCGGCGTCGGAGTCCTCCGAGTAGTAGCCGTAGTAGCTGCCGGTCGACTCGCTGGCGACGCGGAGGATGAAGCCGAGCCGGCGCGGCGGCGTGTGCTGCAAGCGCTCGGCGGCCTCACGCAGCTGCGGCCGGCGCACGAGTTGCGGATCCACCAGGAAGATAAGGCCGTCCACCGCCGCCGCCACCGCCTGACTGTCGCCGACGGCCAGCATAGCCGGCGTATCGACCAAGACGATGTCGGCCTCCTGCTCCAGTCGTTGGATGAGCTCGGCGAAACGCCGCGACGAGACCAACTCGCCCGGGTTGGGCGGCAGGGGTCCGCTGGTCATAACGTAGAGCCGCCAATGCGTCACCGCGCCCTCGGCCCAGTCGCTAAAGCTCAACGTCGGATCTTCATGAAGCTCCCCCCAACCCGTCTCGAGGAGCACAGGCTGGGCGGCCACGGCCATGTCGTGCCTCCCGGCGATCACCGTGCTCAGGCCCATGCCGTTGGTGACGCCGTAGGGCTGGAAGTACTTGTGGATTTGTGGACGCCGCAAGTCGGCGTCCACAACGATGACCTTCTTGCCGGTGAGCGCCAGGCTCACGGCCAGGTTGGCGATCGTTACGCTCTTGCCCTCGCCCTGCACGCAACTAGTGATGGCGATGGAGCGTACGTCGCCGTCAACTTCGGTGAAGTCGAGGTTGGCGCGCAGCACACGGAAGGCCTCTGCAGCATGTCCCCCCGGCTGACTCAGAGAGACAAGGGCGCCGTCGGCCAGCGTCTTACGCGGAATACGCGGCACGCGGCCGAGTAGGGGTTGCTGCAGAACGGCCTGTACATCTTCCGGCCGCCGCAGACGCGTATCGAACTGCTCGAAGAGAAAGACCAGCGCGATCGCGACGAAAAGGCCGACGGCGAAACCCAGTGCCGTGCTGCGGATCGGCTGCGGATACACAGGATCCTCGGGCACCGTCGCCGGAACGAGCACGCGGAAGTTGCCGGTCGCCGTGCTCTCAAGGATCTCCAAGTCGCGGAGGCGCTGCTGCAGTACAAGGTAGTCGGTGCTGAGCTGCGCCGCTTCGTCGCCATTCTTCTCGTACTCGGCCATCTTGGTACGCACGGCCGCGATGGCCGCTTCGATCTGCTCGCGGACGCGCAGCATGCGCCAACGCACGAAAGCCTCGGCGTAGGCGTTGGCGACGGCGGCGGTAGCCTCGGGCTCACCACCCTGCGTGACTACGCGCACCACGTTGGTGGACGATCCGTCGCTGTCGAGCGCCGGCTCCGCGATGACCTCGTACTGCTCGAGGTCGACTGTGTAGCCACCCTTCTCCAGCACGTCGCCGGTGCGCTTCTGCATGTCTGGGCTGGCGAGGATGCTCCCAATACTGCGCAGCTCGAGATCTCGCACTGAGACATTGCCGGTCTCAGTACCGGTGAGCGGATTGGCGATGTCGATCTGCTCTTCGTAAATGAGCTCGGCCGGAGCTGCAGGAGTTCCCTCCTGGTCCAGTGCTCTGGAGTCGGCTACAACAGTGCTGGTACGGCACTTCCGAGACCGCCCGCTTCCCCACCCAATGAGCCACGGGGACTTCATTCGTTGGAACCTCCTACCAGGACCCTTTGCCTTCGATTGGGAATGGGCTGGGCCACGGCTCCCGTGGCACGACGCTTTCCACTTCCTTTGGATGCCGCTCTTTGGTCGTCGTCACCCGATTTCGATGGCATCGCTCTGGCAAGTGTGGTTCAGTGTCGAGGGAACTGGTATCCGCAGCGGTCAGCCGCCAGTATCGGACGATCGAGCATATGCGGTGGCATATCTCGCCGCCCAGTTCGCCTTCTACGCCAGTTCAAGCGCCAAAGCGGGGGAGACAATCAGCACCAACCGCTTCCTTCAGAGGATTCACAGAGCATTGACTCAGGCGACGTCAGATCTGGAATCCACGTCGCAGACAGAAGCTCCGCCGTACTCCTGAAAGCGGTGCAGCACCAGGTGCCCGTCACTCACATCTAGGCCGGCATCCGCCGACGGGCTGCCGCAGCCTCGTCATAGGCACTCGCGAGGCCCGCGATCTCACGAGAAGCCGCGAAACCGTGGTCAATCACCTGTATCGAGCGTCCGCTGAGACTTGCCCAATCGCTTGACCGGCAAATGTCCAGGCAACGCTGCACGAAGTTGCCGAAGCTGCCGCGCGTCGCGACACATTCGGGACTCACCTGCTCTGCAACGTGCTCAGCCGCACCTCCTGCGAAGACGACCGGCGGCGTGCCTCTTGCCATGCCTTCGAGAACAGTGAGTGGAGCCGCACCCTCCAAGCACAAGGACGGCGCAGCCAGCACCAGGGCTGCCTCGACCATTGTGAGCACTTGATGTCGGGACACGGCACCAACAACGCTCACGTTCCGGCCCGCCATCGCAGTGAGACGAGACACCAAAGGACCGTCACCCGCGAGGGTGAGATGCGGAGCATCGAGTGGCCACGCTTCAACGAGCTCAAGCGCCCCCTTCTCTCTACTTGCGCGTCCAACGAAGACCACACCGCCACGCTCCGAGACACCCTTGCGATCGGCATGCTGCTGAAGACGCGGCACGCAGTTCACTTTGACTCGGATGAGGCGCGGGTCCAAACCGTCAGCGACAAGTCGGTCACGCTGGAAGTCGCTGATCGCCAAGGACATGTGCGGCACCCTTCTTCGCCGCAACAGATTCCACTGGCCTGTGAGCCAGCGAGCCATCACCGCGCTCTGCGCGCGCGAACCGCGGTAGCAGCCGCGCGCTATGCCAGGTCCGAAGTCCCCGGGCCGGCAGCGCTCGCAGATGACACCCTCGTCCATCAAGAAGTGCAGACCGTTTAGGCACGACAATCGGTAGTTGTGAAGTGTCTGCACAACGCCACATCCCCGATCGGCGGCCTCCGCCATTGCTCCCCAACCGAAGTTCGGATACAGATTGTGGAAGTGGACGATATCGGGATCGAAGCGCTGGATCGCATCGGCTACGAGCTGGCGGCCGTAGGGATGATCGCCGCGGCTTGCCGCGATGCGCATCTTTGTGGCCATCGGCAAGGCGTCGAATTCCTCACTCTGCGGATTCACCACCTCGACGTCATGCCCGGCGTCGCGCAGGAGTGTGCTTTCCGTGTCGACGACAACGTCCTCGCCTCCGCGCGTGCGGTAGGCAACGTGGCAAATCAGGATGCGCACGTGACGGCTCGACCTCGATTCTCACATGGACGACTGTCGCCAGAATTGGCTACGACACCCCGACCTTAGATCCCGATTCCGGCCTGTATACTACCAGCGTCAGAGGGTTCCTTCGTTTGGGGGGTGAACGGGTGAAGACTAAGTTCTTCGTGCTTGTTGCGCTTGCTATGCTGGCCATGTTGGCGTTCGCGGCGGTCGCACAGGCAACGGTCTCGCAGACGACGATCGACGCAATCATCGCCGATATCGCCGATGGCACACTGGACGGCGACTGGACGGCGGAGGAGATCCGTGCCGCCATCGCATACCTGCAGAACGATCCTACCGGTGAGCACTACTCCGACTACGCCGGTGAGCTCGAGGACTACCTCGCCAGTCTGCAGGATCCCGGTACACAGAGCGGTGAGCTCGCCTTTACCGGCGCGCCCCTACTGCTGCTCCTGGCCGGTGGCGCCGGCCTCGTCGGCGGCGGCTTTGCTCTGCGGCGCCGTCACTAGCGCAGCGCGCCAGCAGAAGACGAACGATGCCGAAGAGGGGCGCCCGGTGGGCGCCCCTCTTTTGTTGCTGGCCCCCCGCGCCTCCGCCTCTAGGGAGTGCTGCCGGCGCTGGGGCTGGCGCTCGCACTCGGGCTCGCCGACGACTCCTCGGAGGCAGACGCGCCGGTCACAAGCGTGAGCGCTACCGGCGCGTCGTCCATCGGAATGATGAGACCGCGCGGGAGACCCAAGTCGAGCCCCAGGGCAATGGCGGCGCGGCGCATGCTGGGCTGGTAGTACAGCACGCGCCGCGAGCTCGGCGGCTTCCACGCGGTCGCCCCAATCGGCACCGCGTCGTAGCCCCACGTCACAAGACGCGCGGCCGTGGCGGAGGCGCTGCCGATGTCGTCGCTTATTACCCCAACCGCAACCGCCTGAGCGGCCGCGTAGCTGAAGCCCCGCTTGGTCGAAGCGAGTTGCGGCGACAGTGTGCCGGGCCAGCAGGCCCGTACAAGTGTCGCTACGTTGGCCCGAGCCTCACGCCGGGCGAGGGCGGCCGGCGCAACGGAGGCATCGCCGGCCGCCCGACCGGCGTGCGAGCTCGGCACCTCAGCAGCGCCGATAGCGCTACTGACGGCACTCAAATTGCTGCCCAGTTGAGACTCGGTGTCGAGCGGCGGCAGGGCCATCGTCACCGGCTGCCGCCGCTCTCGCAGAACCGCGGCGAGGCCGCTGAGAGCCGTCGCGGCCGCCCGTGACTTGCTCGCCGTTACCACGGGCGCGACGAGTACAGCCAGCGGCCGCCACTCGTCGATCGCGGCAACGACCTTCTTCGTGAGCCGTTGCGGCCGCGCCTGTACAACGCGCACGTCGACGCTGTAGCCGGCGGAGCGCCGCAGACGCCGGCGAACCTCACTCACGTAGGCCTTCACATCCAACCCATCGTCGGGCACGGCGACGAGCACTCGCGCCTCACGCGGCACGGTGGCGATTGTGGGCTCCGGGTTCTCCGGTTCCAAACCCACGGTGAGGTTGTGCGTAACTCGCCGCAGCACATTTGCCTCCACCGACCACCACTCGCCCTCGCGAGCGACGTCGACGACGGCCGGGAGGGCGCGCACCCGCAACTGCTCGCCACGTAGTCCCTTGAGCGTGACCGCCAGCGTGGTGGCCGCCTGCAGATCGATGCCGTCCTGCATCACGCCGAAGCCGAGCACGTAGTTGGCGAAGGCGACGATGTCGACACGCGCGAGCACCACTTGCGGCAGCCCAACTTCCAGCGTCCAGTATTGACTTATCCAGGCCTCGTCGAGCGTCAGCGCGCTGCCCTCCCACGCCATGGCGGCCTCACGAACCAGACGCCGGTGAGCGAGTTCCTCGCCATCGTCGAAGAGCGGCGGCACGGCCAAACGCAGCGCATCCCGGTCGAGCGTCACCCATACGTCCATGTCGACCCCGAGCGCTTCGCTGAGAGCCGCCTCCGCCGCCTGCGGCCCCAGATCGTCGACGATGCGACAGATGGGCACGTACCCGCCACCGGCGACGAACCCGGCAGTGAGCGGCGCCACCACCGTCGCCGTCAGCGAGGCGCGGCGATGATCCACGTGCACCCAGACGACACCAGTGCAACTTCCGTCGGCGGCACCACGTACGAAGACGGCGATGTCCGCCGGCGGTTCCTGTTCCCTCTCCGCCGGCGGAGTGATACCCACGACTTCCTGCCACGGACCCGGCATGGCCAGGAGCATGATCAGCGTGAGGGTGACGAGGACGCCGAGCAGAAGGGCGGCCCAGGGATCGAGCCGCCGCAGAACTGCGCGCAGCGATTTCACTTCACGCGCGTGAACGACGTGGCCAAGCCCCGCATGGTCGCCGGAGACAGCTCGTCGTCGAGTGAGTTCAGAACCCAGTACAACGTCTTGTTGCGCTTCCAGGCGATCATGTGCAGCTTCTTGCCCTCGTAGAACAGCAGATACTCCTGGCCGTCGATCGTCTTGCGCTCAGTGGGATTCTTGATCGCCGGCGGATCCAGCCACTTGAGAGTCTGGATGCTCCAGTACTTGCCGGTCGCCGTCTTGGCTACCACGACTGCGGCCAGGTGCGACGCACCATCCTCATCCTTGACCTTGTAGGCGTAGAACTCGTCGTACGTGAAGCCCGGCGACCACGTCGTCGGCCGCTCCAGACGGAGCTTGGTGGTCGACGCCAGATCATTCCAGCGAGATGCCTCGTAGTTGGCGTTGGCGGTGAGCGTCTGCGTCGCCTCGGGTGTCGCCGACGTCGTCGGCAGAGACACCGGCATCGTCAGCGACCCGGGGAACGACGACGTGACGTACACTCGCAGTCCCTGCTCGACCCCAGGAGCGCGATCGACGAGGCGCACCTCGGAGTCGGGGAAGTAGTCCGCGAGCTCGTCGGCTTGCGTCGCCAGGCTGTTAGGTGCATACACCACGGTCACCGCGCCCGGGAACTCCGGCGCGTCGGGCGCCGTAGCCACCGTGTAGCCGAGCTCCTTGAGCTGCGTCACCGCGGTATCGGCCTTGCCCACTTGCCCACTGGCGTTCACGACGGTGACCGTGAACATCTTCTTCGTCACCTTGGTCGTCGTCGACGTCGCGACCTTCTGACCCGGCGCCAGCGTGGGATTCTTGAACTCGGCCACGGCGGCGGCGATCTCTTCTTCCGTGGGCGTAACGTACGAGATGCCGTCGATCGTCGGCGTGGCGCCCTCGATGTGGACCGAGTGGACCTGCGCCGTGTCGACCTGGAAGACGAGCTCGATGAGCGGCTTGAGTCGGTTGAGCGAGTTGATGTCGGAGGTCGTCTCGGACGTAATGGCGCGCACCATGCGCGCCACCTTGGTCCAGTCGCTGCTCCAACGATCGGACTGGCGCTGTGTCTCGCGCAGGAAGAGTTGCTGACGTTGCATGCGCCCGAAGTCGCCGCGCTCGTCGTGACGGAAGCGCACGAAGTCGAGCGCGTCGTGACCGCGCAGAAGCTGGTAGCCCGGCGCCAGGTCGATGGACTTGTAGCTCGCCGTCTCGGCGACGTAGTAGCGATGGTCAACCGGGATGTAGACGCCCCCGAGGATGTTGACGGCATGCCAGAAGCCGGAGAAGTCGGTCTCGACGTAGTGGTTGATCTCGAGCCCCGTTAGCTGGCTGAAGGTCTCGACGACGAGGGCGGCGCCGCCGTAGGAGTACGCCGCGTTCATCTTGTCGACGCCCACGCCGGGGATATCGATGCGCAAGTCGCGCGGCACGGAGAGCATTGAGATGCTCTTGGTATCTGGGTCGAGGCGCACGAGGATCTGCGTGTCTGAGCGGCCGGGATCGCCCTCTTGGGCTTCGTCCCGGCCGATAAGCAGCACGTTCACTGCCTTGCCCGGAATCGCCGGACGCAGCTTCTCGCTGGTCTTCTTGACCGCGGCTTTCACGGCTTCGGTCTGGCCGCCGACGACGCTCACGTTGCCGTTGACCCAGCCCAACGCTATGCCGGGCATCGCCAGGAGCACGCCGACGACCGCCACGACGATGATCTTGAGCGCCACGTGGCGACCCACCGTGAGATAGACGGTCGCCAACGCGACCAGGAGCACAATCACGACCGGTGTGCCGAGGAATACCCACCCCGGAACCTTCTCGGTGAGGCGTGCCAGATCGATCGCGGCCGACGCGTTGGCAAGCACTTCGGCGCCGTAGAGCCAGCCGAGGACGGCGAGGATGACGATGAGCACACCGGCGACGATGAGCAGCGACAGCGTCGGCGAACTCTCTGCTCGGGCGTTCTGCTGTCGCGCTTGCTCGGCCGACTCTCGAGCGGCGCTCGCGTGTGCCGCTTGCGTGCGTTCGCTACTGCTTGCCGCAGAACGAGCGTTGCCGGCGCGCGACGCCGACCCCACCGGTGACGCCATGACTCGCCGCACCCGCACGGGCGCGTCCTGGCCGGCTATGTAGACCCTGTATTCGCTCATACTGCTCCGGGGGCGACGACACCATCAGCGACGTACGTCGTCGCCACACGAACTCAGAGACGGGGTATCGAGGCTTGAGGTTCGCGTGTGCGCCCGAGGCGCTCGATCTCGGCGCCGAGGCGCCGCAGTTTGCCCGTCAGATCCTCGTACCCTCGTTCGATGTGATGCACGCCGCGAATCTCCGTATGACCCTCCGCGACAAGACCGGCGGTGACCAGAGCGGCGCCGCCACGTAGATCCGGCGCCTCTACAACTGTACCAGTCAACGCCCTCGGCCCGGCGACCACGGCGTGGTGACCACTCTGGGTGATGCCCGCGCCGAGACGGTTGAGTTCGTCGACAACCACGAAGCGATTTTCGAAGACGTTCTCGGTGACGATCGACTTGCCTTCGGCGAGCGACAGCAGCACCATTGTCTGCGCCTGAAGGTCGGTGGCGAAGCCGGGGTGCGGCAGCGTCGACACGTCGGTCGGGATCAGCGGCCCCGTGCGCCGCACGGTGATGCGCTCCTCTCCCTCCTCGACCTCGACGCCCATGGCTCGTAGCTTGGCCAAGAACAGCTCGAGATGGCGCGGATCGAGGCCGACGGTGGTTACTTCGCCGCCCGTCGCCGCGCCCATGATGAGATACGTGCCCGCCTCGATGCGATCGGCGATCACCTCGTGCTCCACGCCGTGTAGCGGCCGCCCGCCATGGATGCGAATCGTGCTCGTGCCGCCGCCCTCGATCTCAGCGCCCATCTTCACGAGGAAGTCGCAAAGATCCATGATCTCCGGCTCGCGAGCAGCGTTCTCGATGACCGTCTCGCCGCTCGCCGCCGTCGCCGCCATGAGCAGATTCTCGGTGGCGCCGACGCTCGGGTAATCGAGCGGCACTACGGCACCCTTGAGTCCGTCGCTACGCACACGAATGAAGCCGTGATCCATCTCGACGGAGGCGCCGAGACGTTCGAGGCCGCGGAGGTGAAAGTCGATGCGCCGCGGTCCGATATTGCAGCCGCCCGGCATGGCGATTGTCGCCTCACCGAGCCGGGCGACGAGTGGCCCCATGACGACGATGCTGGCGCGCATGGTGCGCACAAGCTCGTACGGGGCGCACCCGTTCAGACCGAGGCCGGCACACACCTCAAGGCGTGTGCCGGCCTCGTGTACTTCCACACCGAGCGCCCGCAACATAGACATCATCGTCGCCACGTCGGCGATCGACGGTACCCGGCGTATTACACATGGCTCGTCGGTGAGTAGGCACGCGGCCAAGAGCTTGAGCACCGAGTTCTTGGCGCCCGCAAGCTCGACCTCGCCCTGCAACCGACCGCCGCCCGTAACCACCAGGCGGGCATCCTGTTCGCTCACTCCACCCACATCGACAAGATTGGCGCGCACCAGCACCCTGGTGCAACCCACGTACTACGAAGCACGCCGGCGCGCGACACTCAATCTGTTCTCGGCACGACGAAGAGCCTGTTCGGCCTGATAGAAGTCGACCTCGACCTGCGCCCCGGGATCGGAGCGCTGCTTGACGAGCTCCTGGTTGCGCTGGAAAGCACGTTCCGCGCGGGCCACGTCGATGGCACCCGCGAGCTCGGCGTGATCGACCACGACAAACACCGTGTCGAACAGTACCTGGGCGTAGCCCACACCGGTAGCGATGTACGACCATGTCCCGTCGCTGTTGCGAGCGCGTGTCTCGCCGACGCGCAGGAGCGTGACCAGCGGCTCGTGACGTGGCAGCACGCCCATCTCGCCCTCGACTCCCGGCAGGACGACCATGCCGACATCGTCGCTGAAGATCTCGCCGTCAGGTGTGACGACTTCTACATGCAATCCGTTATGGTCAGCCACAACTCAGCCTCAGGCTTCGGCAGCGGCGGTCTGCTTGCGCGCCTGCTCCACAGCCTCTTCGATGCCGCCGACCATGTAGAAGGCCTGCTCGGGCAGATCGTCGCACTTGCCCTCGACGACCTCCTTGAAGCCGCGCACCGTCTCGTTCAGCGGGATGTACTTGCCCGGGATGTTCGTGAACTGTTCGGCGACGTGGAACGGCTGCGACAGGAAGCGCTCGATCTTGCGCGCCCGCTGCACGACGACCTTGTCCTCGTCGGAGAGCTCGTCCATACCGAGAATCGCGATGATGTCCTGGAGCTCGCGGTAGCGCTGTAGGAGCTCCTGCACCTGGGTCGCGACCTCGTAGTGCTCGCCACCGACCGCGTCCCGAGTAAGTACGCGCGACGTAGAGTCGAGCGGGTCGACGGCCGGGTAGATGCCCTTCTCCACGATGGCGCGCGAAAGCACGGTGGTCGCGTCGAGGTGGGCAAACGAGGCCGCCGGCGCCGGGTCGGTGAGGTCGTCTGCCGGCACGTAAATAGCCTGCACAGAGGTCACCGAACCGCGCTTGGTGGATGTAATGCGCTCCTGCAGCTCGCCCATCTCGTTGGCCAGCGTGGGCTGGTAACCCACGGCGCTCGGCATACGGCCGAGGAGCGCCGAAACCTCGGAGCCCGCCTGGACGAAGCGGAAGATGTTGTCGATGAAGAGGAGCACGTCCTGGCCGCCCATCTCGCGGAAGTACTCCGCGATGGTGAGGCCGGTGAGGCCAACGCGCAGACGGGCCCCTGGAGGCTCGTTCATCTGACCGAAGATGAGCGCCGTCTTGTCGATGACGCCCGACTCCTTCATCTCGACCCAGAGGTCGTTACCCTCACGGGTGCGCTCGCCCACGCCGCAGAACACGGAGAGACCGCCGTGCTCGGCGGCGATGTTGCGGATGAGCTCCTGCACGATGACGGTCTTGCCCACGCCGGCGCCGCCGAAGAGGCCGATCTTGCCGCCCTTGACGTACGGAGCGATGAGGTCGACGACCTTGATGCCGGTGACGAAGATCTCGTCGGTGGGATCCAGCTCCTCGAACGGCGGAGCCGGACGATGGATCGGCCAGCGGTCGACGGACGAAAGATCATCGTCCATGTTGTCGATGGTCTGACCCGTCACGTTGATGAGACGCCCCAGCGTCTTCTCACCGACCGGGACCGAGATCGCCTGGCCGGTGTCGACGACCTCGACACCACGTGCCAGACCGTCGGTCCCGTCCATGGCGACCGCGCGGACCTTGTTGTCGCCGAGGTGCTGCTGCACCTCGCAGATGACGTCGCGTGCCGCCTCGCCCTCGCCGATGGTGACCTTGACGGCGTTGTAGATGGCCGGCACCTCGTCCGGGAAGCGGACGTCGATCACCGGCCCGATCACCTGGACCACAGTACCTGTGTTCATACTCTCAACTCCCGCTGTTCCGAATAGCGTGCGGCCCGCGCCACGAGCAAGCTCACGAGAGCCCCTCGGCGCCACCCACGACCTCGAGGATCTCCTGAGTGATCGCTGCCTGGCGAGCACGGTTGAGCGACAGCGTGAGGCTGTCGAGCATCTCTTCCGCGCTGTCGCTGGCGTTGCGCATCGCACTCATGCGCGCGCCCTGCTCGCTGGCGCTTGACTCCAGCAGGGCGCGATAGACGGCGATCTCAACGTACGCCGGCAGCAGCGCCTCCAAGATGGCACTCGCACTCGGCTCGTAGATGAAGCTCACCGGGCTCTCCGAACGCCCCTGGCCGACGACCGCGTCGCGCGGCACCGGCAGGATCACCTCGTCGAGGAGCGTCTGCTCGATCGGCGAGGTGAAGTGGTTGTACACGAGGCGCACGCGATCGACCTCTCCCTTGACGAAGAGGTCGATCAGATAGGCGGCGATCTCCTGTGCGTCGGTGACACTCGGCTTGTCGCTCAGACCTTGCCAGCTCTTGTCGATCGAGTAGCCCCTGAACTTCAGGGTGCCGATCCCCTTACGACCGACGCCGATGACGCGCGTCTCGACGCCCTCGCCGTGCAGGCGACGCTCCACTTCGAGCGTCTTGCGTACGACGTTGGCGTTGAACGCGCCCGCCAGACCGCGGTCGCCGGTCATGGCTACCACGGCCACGGCCTTCACCGGGCGCTCCTGTAGCAGATCGTACTGGCGCGACTCCGCCGAGTACGTCGCGAGATCGCGCATCATCTCGATCATGTCGCGGGCGTACGGGCGCAGACTCTCAATGCGCTGCTGATTGCGACGCAGCTTCGCCGCGGCCACCATCTCCATGGCCTTCGTGATCTTGCGTGTATTTTGGACCGAACCGATACGCCGGCGGATGTCGCGCAGCGACGCCACGTCAGGCTCCTGCCTCCGCGGCAGCTTCTGGCTCGGCCGCGGCCTCTGCCGCCTCCACCGCCGTCTCCGGCGCGAAGGAGGAATGGAAAGCGTTGATCGCCTCGCGCAACTTGCCCTCGGTCTCGTCTGAGAGCTTCTTCTCGTCGCGGATGCTGGCGAGCACTTCCGGCGTCTGGCTGCGCAGGTAATCGCGCAGACCCTCGACGAAGGCGGAAACACGTGAGACCTCGACGTCGTCGAGGAACCCGCCGCTGCCGGCGAAGATCATTGCCACCTGCTCCTCGACCGGAATCGGGTCGAAGAGGCCCTGGTTGAGCAACTCGATCATGCGTTCGCCGCGTGCGAGCGTGCGCTTCGTCGACTCGTCGAGGTCGGACCCGAACTGCGCGAAAGCCTGCAGCTCGCGGAACTGGGCGAGGTCGATGCGCAGACGGCCGGCGACTTGCTTCATCGCCTTGATCTGCGCGTTACCACCGACGCGGCTCACGGAGATACCGATGTTGACGGCCGGCCGCACACCGCTGAAGAACAGGTCGCTCTGCAGGAAGATCTGACCGTCGGTGATGGAGATCACGTTGGTCGGAATGTACGCCGACACGTCGCCGGCCTGCGTCTCGATGACCGGGATAGCGGTGAGCGAGCCGCCTCCAAGCTCGTCGTTGAGCTTGACGGCGCGCTCGAGCAAGCGCGAGTGGAGGTAGAACACGTCGCCCGGGAAAGCCTCGCGGCCCGGCGGGCGGCGCAGCAGCAACGACATCTGGCGATAGGCGTCTGCCTGCTTGGACAGGTCGTCGTAGAAGCAGACGGCGTGCCGGCCGCTGTACAGGAAGTACTCACCCATCGCGGCGCCGGCATAGGGAGCCAGATACTTGAGCGGCGCGGACGCCGACGCGGGGGCCGCGACGACGATCGTGTAGTCCATGGCGCCATACTCTTCGAGACGGCGCACGACCTGCATGATGGTCGAGGCCTTCTGCCCGATGGCGACGTACACGCAGATCTCGTTCTGACCCTTCTGGTTGATGATCGTGTCGACGATCACCGACGTCTTGCCGGTCTTGCGGTCGCCGATGATGAGCTCGCGCTGACCACGCCCGATCGGGATCATCGAGTCGATCGCCTTGATGCCGGTCTGCAGCGGCTCCTTGACGCTCTGACGAGCGACGACGCCGGGGGCCTTGAACTCGACCGGACGGAAGTGCTCCGTGTCGATGGGGCCCTTGTCGTCCATAGGGCGACCCAGGGGGTCGACGACACGGCCGACGAGTGCTTCGCCCACAGGCACCTGAAGCACGCGGCCGGTACGCTTGACGAGGTCGCCCTCTTTGATGAGCGTGTCTTCGCCAAGGAGCACGGCGCCGACGTTGTCTTCCTCGAGGTTGAGGGCGAGGCCGATGACGTCGTGCGGCAGCTCGAGCATCTCCATCGCCATACAACCACGCAAACCATAAATACGAGCGATGCCGTCACCGACCTGCAGGACGGTGCCGACCTCGCCGACTTCCACCTCGACCTGGTAGCCCTCAATCTGTGCCTTGAGGACCGAGGCGATCTCTTCTGGGCGCAGCTTCACTCCACTTCCCCTCTCAGTTCTGCGGTAGCCAGCCGGCGGCGCAGCTGGCGAATACGCGCCTTTAGGCTACTGTCGACGATGACGTCGCCGACGCGCAGGACAAGACCTCCGATGATGTCGGGATCAACCCGTTGGGTGAGCTCGACGCGGCGGCCGGTCACCTCCTCGACACGATCCGCGATTTGCTTGCTCGCCTCGGGAGCAAGGGCGACCGCGGACGTGACGTCTACTTTCACCAGCGCCGCCGCCTCGGCGGCCAGAGCGCCATAAGCGCCGTTCAGCTCGCTGAGGATGCCGAAGCGGCCACGCTGCAGCAACAGCTGCAACGTGTTCGCAACGAGTGGCTGCGCAGCACGCGTAATCTCGGCGACAACTCGCAGCTTGGCACTCACGTCGATCTGCGGGTCCGTCAGCACGTTGCGCAGTGCTTCGGATGCTCCGAGCCCGGCGACGAACTCCTCGAGGTCGCTGCGAACGGGTTCGACCACGTTCGCCTCGCTCGCGGCTTCGAACAAGGCTCGTGCGTACACGCGTGCTACTTGTTCAGCGCTCAACCTTTGCTCTCCAGGCCGAGCTCTTCAACCTTCAACTCCGCGAGCGCCTCGTTGATGAGACGAACCTGGTCGTCTTCGCTGAGGCTGCGCAGCGTGACCTTCTCGGTGGCCATCGCCGTAAGGTCGGCGATCTGCCCCTTGAGGTCGCGCAGCGCTGCACGCGTATCGCGCTCGATCTGTTCGTTCGCCTGCGTCAAGATGCGATCGGACTGAGCACGCGCCTCGGCCAGGATCTCGGCCTTCGCGTGCTCGCCGGTCGTGCGAGAGCGCTCGAGGATCTCCTCGGACTCGCTGCGCACCTTGGCCAGCGTCGCTTTGTACTCCTCGAGGAGACGCTGTGCTTCGGCGCGCGTCTCTTCGGCCACGTCCATGCTGTTCTGGATGTTCGCGCGGCGCTCATCGAGGACACGCTGAATGGGCCCAAAGGCGTACTTCCAGAGAATGAACAAAGCGACGAGGAAGGTAATGAGCGTCCAGATCGAGAGACCTAGCTGGGACTCAAGCATGCTCAGCCACCTCCTTCCGCACGTTGTTCATTGGCAGTGCCGTCATGCTGGCTCAGACCACGAACAGCAGAATGAGGCTGACGACGAAGGCGTAGAGCGCCAACGCCTCGATGATGCCGATGCCGATGAACATGTTCGTGCGGATGTCGCCGGAGAGCTCAGGCTGACGCGCGATGCTCTGCAGGGCGCTTCCGATCATGCTCCCCATACCGATGCCAGGGCCAATAACCCCGAGCCCGATGGCCAGGCCGGCACCAAGCAGCTTTGCTCCTTCTGCATCCATTCAGTGACCCCCTAGGTCGACGCTGTCTCGCTGCCTGCGCAGCACGGTTTGACTAATGCTCCTCTTCAAGTGCTCCACCGATGTAGATGGCGGAGAGAATGGCGAAGATGAACGCCTGGATGAAGGCGACGAAGACCTCGAACAAATAGAGCACGATCGAGGCGCCCTGGAGAGCGATCGACGTGGCCCAGAACGAGAAGACGACGGCCATCGCGTAGAAGACCGCGAAGATCGCGTGACCGGCGACGATATTGGCGAAGAGACGGACAGCGAGCGAAAGAAGACGGAAGAGCTCGCTGATGAGGTGGAGCACAAAGAGCATCTGCCTCAAGACCGGCGGCGCGCTCGGGATGATCATGCCCTTGAAGTACCCGCCGGCCCCCTTGGCACGAATGCCGGCGTAGTGCGTGAGCACAAAGGTGCAGAGAGCGAGCATGACCGTCGCGTTGAGGTTCGCCGTGGCGCCGTAGAAGGCGAGGCCGTCGCGATGACCAAACGGCAGCGGAATGAGACCGATGAGGTTGGAGACGAAGATGAAGAAGAAGATGCTGCCGATGTAGGGGAACCAGACGCCCTGCCCTTTGCGCATGACCGAGTTGACGATGCCCTGACGAGCAAGGTCGTAAAGACCCTCGAAGAACGCGAAACGGCGGCTCATCGGGTTCTTGAGATTGGCGTTGAGGATGATCGTGCCGACAATGATGACGGCCAGCGCCAGCCACAGGTAGATCACGGCCTTGGTGACCGAGAAGTCGAAGGGGCCCGCCCTGAACTCGAGCCAAGGAGCAAGCGGCGCCAACTGGAACTCGGCACCGACGTCGACACCTTCCTCGTGGCCGCCGGTCTCGCCGCTCTCGGCGTCGGCCGCCGCTGACTCACTGTTCGTGGTGGTGGCTTCGCTGGCGTACGCCGCGACCGGACCACTCGTGAACCAGTGCTGGCCGAGACTCGGCAGAGCCGCCAGTCCCATAACGGCGATGGCGACAACGACCACCAGCCCGATCAGCAGCTTGCCCTTCTTCATTGAGCTTTCACCGTCCCTACTGGCCCGCGGGCGAGCGGAAAGGTGGCAACACGCACGCCCAGATATACGGTCAACGACGCGACGAATGCGAGGATGCTCGTGGCCAGCGCTTCGCGCCAAGCGAAGGCGATCACCACGAGCACGGCAACGACAACGGAGAGGCGAACAACGGAGCCCGCGACGCCGACGGCGACCGCGATGGTGGGCTTGACCCTGGCGCCGATGCGCATCGCGACAACGTCGAGAGCCCAGTAGAGGAGAACGAGAGCCGCGCCGGCCGCTGCCGCCCAAGCGGAATGACCCAGGAGGGAAGCCACGACCGCGCACACGGGAACCATCGCGCAAAGCACGATCGGCGCAATGAGCGGCGTACGAATGAGAGCCCTCCCTGTTTGCATCCTACTTCGTCTCTAGATAGATCGCGTAGAGCGCCAACGCGAATCCAGCAAACACGCCAATCACCGACATCCAAGGAAGGGTATCGAGAAGCCAGTCGATCCCGGCACCAATGCCGAGACCTGTGACGATGCCCCCCAGCACCATAAACGCGACCGTCTCGGCCGACGTAGGTGGCCGGCGACGGCCGCTCTGATTACCCTCCGGGCGATCTGGGGTCACACTATACCTTCCGTCGAAAACGCAAGCAACACTGTATGGCGGCGCCGACGGGCGCAGCGCATCGGCGCCGCCGGCGCAAGTTGTCGCGGCCGGCCGCCATCACGACGGCGGCCCCGAGCCGGCATCGCCGGGAGATCCCGAGTCGCCGGCGATGCCGCCATTGCCCGAGTCGGGACCGCCTTGCGAGCCGCCGGGGCGCCCGTCGGCGCGGCTCCGGCGCGAACGGTAGCGACTCAGAAGCTTTGCCATGTACGCGGTCGCGACCGCCGCGGCGACACCGAGGATCGCCGTTGCGACGTCGTTGCCGCGCTGCCAGGCGATCGCCAGGCCGCTCAGCAACACGCACCACGAATAGAGCAGGAGCACGCTCTTGCGTTGCGAGAAGCCGTGCACGAGCACGAGGTCATGGTGAACATGATCCTGGCCGGGCGAGTAGAACGGCACGCCCCGCCGCCAGCGACGCCAGACGATGAGCGATAGGTCGATGAAGGGCACGCCGAGCACGAGCAGCGGCAGCACGAGCGCGACCGCGGCCGTGCCCTTCATCACCGACTCGATGCTCACACAGGCGAGGACGAAGCCGAGCAGCATCGACCCGGCGTCGCCCATGAAGATGCTCGCCGGGTGGAAGTTGAAGCGCAGGAAGGCGAAGGTCGCGCCGGCGAGGATCGCGGCGACGATCGCCATGGAGGGGAAGTTCGTGCTCATGGCGATGATCGCGAACGTGATGGCGGAGATGCCGCAGACGCCGGCGGCGAGCCCGTCTAAGCCATCGATGAAGTTGACCATGTTGATGATCATCGCCATCCAGAACGCGGTGAACAGGATCGAGATGATCGTCGGGAAGTAGATCAGCGTGTGGGTGAAGGGTACGCCGATACGCGTCACGCTGATGTCGAAGTAGATCGCCACGCCGATCGCCAGAAGCTGACCGATGAACTTGACGATGGGCTCGAGCTCGTAGAGATCGTCGAACAGACCCAGCGCGACGACGATGGTGGCGCCGCCGATGATGCCCCAGACGGGGCGATCGACCCTGACGAGAAGCATGACGGCGATGAGCCAGCCGATGTACATGCCGAGACCGCCGAGCAAAGGCGTCGCCATTTCGTGCATGCGCCGCTCGTCGCTCGGCGTATCGACGACGCCGGTGCGCCGCGCCAGGCGGCCCATGAGCGGCGTCAGAATGTAGACGATGACGGCGGCGATCAGGAACCCCAGAGCGGCAGTGCGTTCTGGGGTCGACAGACTGAACACACCGCCTATGGTTGATCCTCCTGCTGCAAACGCACGCCGGCCTCCTCGAGCAACGTCAGAGACAGCTCGTCAGGGTACCCGTCGATCCAGTGGATCTCTTTGACGCCACAGTTGATGAGCATCTTCGCACAGAGGATGCATGGCTGGTGCGTGCAGTACAAGGTGGCGCCGTCGATGCCCACGCCGTGAACCGCCGCCTGAATGATGGCGTTCTGCTCGGCGTGGATGGCGCGGCAAAGTTCGTGCCGCTCGCCGGAGGGCACGCCGAGCTGCTCCCGGAGGCAGCCGATGTCGAGGCAGTGCTCGACACCCTTGGGGGCGCCGTTGTAACCAGTCGCGAGAACACGTTTGTCGCGCACGAGCACGGCGCCCACCTGGCGGCGTCGACACGTAGAGCGCGTGGAGGCTTGCCGGGCCAGGCCGAGGAAGTACTCACGCCAGCTCGGCCTGGTGTCGCCGACCTCAGCGGCGGCGCCCGCCCTGTCGGCGGGCCGGCTCATAGAAACTCGTACAGCGGGAAGCGATCGAGGAGCTCGACCACCTCACGACGGATCTCGTCGAGCGCCGAGTCGTCGTCGCAGTGCTCGATGGCACGCAGCATGAGCTCGCCGGTTGTGCGCATGTCGGCCTCCATGAAGCCGCGCGTCGTGACCGCCGGCGAACCCACGCGCAGGCCGCTGGCGACGTTGAAGGAACTCGATTCGAAAGGCACAACATTGCGATTTGCGGTGATGTTGACGCGCTCGAGCAGGTCTTGACACTGCAGGCCGTTGAGCCCCGTGCTGCGCAGATCGACAAGCGCGAGATGCACGTCGGTGCCGCCGGAGACGAGACGCAGACCGCCTGCGGAGAGCGTCTCGGCGAGCACGGCGCAGTTCGTGACGATCTGTTGCTGCAGCCGCCGGAACTCCTCGCTGGCGGCGATGTTGAGACACACCGCCTTGGCGGCGATCACGTGCATCAGCGGGCCGCCCTGCATGCCCGGGAAGACGGCGCGATCGATGGCCTTGCCGAACTCCTCACGACACATGATGAGGCCGGCGCGCGGCCCGGTGAGCGTCTTGTGCGTCGTGCTGGTGACGACATCGCAGTAAGGAATAGGGCTGGGATGCACACCGGCGGCGATGAGACCGGCGATGTGCGCGATGTCGGCCATCAGCAGCGCCCCCACCTCGTCGGCGATCTCACGGAAGAGAGCGAAGTCGACGATACGCGGATACGAGCTGTAGCCGCAGATGATGAGCTTGGGACGATGTTTGCGGGCGAGCGCACGGACCTCGTCGAAGTCGATGGTCTCCGTGTCGGGGCGCACGTGGTACGGAACGACGTTGTACGTGCGCCCTGAGTAGTTGATGTTGAGGCCGTGCGTGAGGTGGCCGCCGTGCGTGAGATGCATGGCCATCAGTGTGTCGCCAGGCTCGAGCAAGGCGAAGAGCGCCGCCAGATTGGCCGACGAGCCAGAGTGCGGCTGCACGTTGACATGCTCGGCGCCGAACAGGCTCTTGCAGCGATCGATGGCGAGCTGCTCGACTTCGTCGACGATCTCGCACCCACCGTAGTATCGCGCCCCGGGAAGACCCTCGGCGTACTTGTTGGTGAGCACGGAGCCCGTTGCCTCGAGCACTGCGCGACTGGCGAAGTTCTCGCTGGCGATGAGCTCCAGCGTCTCCTGCTGACGAATGAGCTCGCGCCGCAGCAGATCGTTGAGCTCGGGGTCGAGATGGTAGAGCGGCTCGCGCCGCCACTCGCGACCGACTGGGCTCACTGCGTTCCTCCCTCTTCTTCGGCGTCGATGAGATCGATACGGTGTTGGTGCCGACCACCCTCGAACGCCGTCGTCATCCATACCTCCGTGATCGCCCACGCTTCGTCTTCGCTGAGCACTCGTCCAGCCAGACAGAGAACGTTGGCGTCGTTGTGGCGCCGTGCCATGTGCGCCATGTGCGGCGTGGCGCAGACGGCCGCACGCACGCCCTTGTGCCGGTTCGCGGCCATGCACATGCCGATGCCGGTACCGCAGACGAGGAGCCCGCGGTCGGCCTCGCCGCTGGCGACCATCTCGGCCACCGCGTGCGCATACGTGGGATAGTCGACCGGCGCGTCGCCGGAGTCTGGACCGAGGTCGACGACCTCATGCCCGAGAGAGCGGAGGCGACGCACGACGGATTTCTTGACCACGAACCCGGCGTGGTCGGCACCGGCAGCGATCTTCACGGTTGGCTCCCCTTGCGCTCGAGTTTCGGTCGGGGGCCGATTCTATCAGTCCGCGAGGTAGACCTCGCCCCGCGCCACGAGATGCACGGAACCGCCGACGGTGACGTCCGTGATGGCGAGATCGTGAGCCGTCGCGGCGGCGGCCGTCGGTGTCGCGGCGGAGGGCGCGACGGCGGGCGGCATCGCGACGGCGGGCGGCATCGCGACGGCGGAGACGTCTGAACCGGCCACAACCGCGACCTGCAGGTAGCTCGGCCGGTCGATGCGCAGCCCTTGGGCGACGACGCGCACCTCGCCGGGTGCCAGCAGACCGGCCTGCGCCAGAAACGCGGCCAGCGGACCGGCGGCGCTACCGGTGGCGGGGTCCTCGGCGATGCCGGCCAGGGGCGCGTAGCAGCGCGCCTCCAGCCAGGGCGTGGGCCGCCCGGTGAACGCGAAGGCGTACAGCTCGGCGTACGTCGTCTCGAAGACCGGCAGCAAGGCCAGGTCGACGGCGGCGCGCGCCAGCGCCTCGACCGACGCCAGCGGCACGATCGCGTAGGTGAGGCCCGTGCCGACGCACGTCGGCGCCAGCCACGGATGCAGGTCGGCGGCCGCGAGACGCAGCACCGCGGCCGCCTCGTCGCGCGGGATCGTGGCGCCGAAGCTCGGCTCCCCCTGATGAACCGTGGCGCCGACCGGATGGCCGTGGCGTACCCACACGTCCACGGGAGTGAGCCCCACACCCAGTTCGAGCACCACGCGAGTGATCGGCTCGACGGCCGGGACAACGCCCAGACGCACAAGCTCACAGGCGGTGCCGACGCTGGGGTGACCGGCAAAGGGGAGCTCGACGGCGGGCGTGAAGATGCGCACGCGAGCACTCCCGCCGGCCACCGGCATCGAGACGAACGTCGTCTCCGAGAAGTTCATCTCGCGCGCCAGCGCCTGCATCTCGACGTCGGCAAGACCGTCGGCCTCGAAGAACACCGCCAGCTGATTGCCCGCCAGGGCCTGCTCGGCGAACACATCCACCTGATGGAAGGCGAGGGTCCTCACGGCGTCGCCCCCAAGTCCTCAGTGGAGGCGACCGCCGCGAGCTCGGCCGCGATGGCCCCCTCTGCGGCGGCACCGGCGCGCAGCACCCGCCAAGCGCCGGTATCGGCGAATTCCGAGAGGTCGAGCACCGTGGAGGCGACGCCGCTCACCGGCCCGGCGTCGAGCGCCACTTCGCAGGTGGCGAGCAGCGTCGCATCAACCGCGTCCAGCGACGCCGGCGCGACACCGCCGCTGGGATTGGCGCTCGAGGCGAGCAGCGGGAAGTCGAGCCGCGAGAGGCACCGCGCCGGCGGCGGCCAGGCGGGCACACGCACGCCCAGCGTGGCCGCCGGGGTCGGGATCGTCCACCCGGGCGGATACGGAATCACCAGCGTCAACGGCCCGGGCAGAAGCGCGCGGCAGGCGGCGAGCAGCGGTGACGCCATGGGCACCAGCGTCTCGAGCAAAGCGACGGACGGGAAGACGACCTGGAGCGGCTTGCCGAGATCGCGGCCCTTGGCGTTCACCAACGCCGCGGCGACCTCCGCCGTGCACGCCCCACCGACGCCGTACACCGTGTCGGTGGGAAAGCAGACGAGGCGCGCGGCACGCAATCGCGCTACCAGCGCCGCGCAACCCGAATCGTCGAGGCGGGCGAGATCGATGCGTTCGGCGACGGCGTTCACCGTCGATCTACTCCGCCGGCAGGTCTTCGTCGAGCGGCTGCCGCACGGGGATGCCGCGGGCCGCCAGGTACGCCTTGGTCTCGGCCAGCGAGTACGTGCCGTAGTGGAAGATGCTGGCCGCGAGCACGGCGTCGGCCTCGCCCTCGAGCAGCCCCTGAGCGAGATGCTCCAGGTTGCCGACACCGCCGGAGGCGATGACGGGAACATCGACGGCCCGTGCTACGGCGCGCGTGAGCGCCAGATCGTAGCCGTCCAGCGTGCCGTCGCGGTCCATGCTCGTGAGCATGAACTCGCCGGCGCCCAACTCGGCCGCCCGCGCCGCCCACGCGACGGCATCGATGCCGGTGCCGGTGCGCCCGCCGTGGGTGTAGACCTCCCAGCGCAGCGGGCGCCCCTCCTCCCCGCTCCCGGGCACCCGCTTGGCATCGATGGCGACGACGATGCACTGCGCTCCGAAGCGCTCCGAGCAGCGCCGAATGAGCGCGGGATCCTGTACGGCGGCGGTGTTCATGGTCACCTTGTCGGCGCCGGCGGCGAGAATGAGACGCACGTCGTCGACGCTGTTGAGGCCGCCGCCGATGGTAAATGGAATGAAGACCTGTTCCGCGCAGCGCGCCGCCAGCGCGGCGATGATCTCGCGGCGCTCGTGGGACGCCGTGATGTCGAGGAAGACGAGCTCATCGGCGCCCTCGGCGTCGTAGCGCGCCGCGAGCTCAACGGGGTCGCCGGCGTCGCGCAGACCGACGAAGTTGACGCCTTTGACTACCCGTCCGTCGCGCACGTCGAGGCACGGGATGACGCGCTTCATGTGCACGGCTCGGGCCCCTTCGCGGCCTTGACTAGTGCTCGAAGACGGCGCGCGCTTCGGCCACCGTGAACGAGTCTTCGTAGAGGGCGCGCCCGACGATGACGCCGACGACGTTGGGCGTCTGCAGCCGCGCCAGCTTCTTGAGATCGTCGAGCCAACTGATGCCGCCGGAGAGAATGTACTCCAGCGACGTCTGCGCCGCCAGGTCCTCGAGACCCGCGAAATCCGGCCCGCGCAACATGCCGTCGCGATTGACGTCGGTGTAGACGACACGCCGCACGCCATACGTCTCGAGCGCCTTCACGAACGTAAGCGCCGGCATCTGCGAACGCTGCTGCCAGCCGTGAGTGGCGACCATGCCGCCGCTGCAGTCGACGCCCACCACGAGGCGATCACCGAGCCAGTCGAGAGCTTGATCGAGAAGGTCGGTGGACGTCATCGCCGCCGTACCCATGACCACCCAGTGCACGCCGATGCCGGCCATATAGGCAAGACTCTTGGCGCTGCGCACGCCGCCACCGTACTGCACCGGGATCTTGACCGCATTGACGATCTTCTCGACGACGCCGACGTTGACCATCTCGCCGGTGCGCGCCGCATCGAGGTCGACGAGGTGCAGCGCCTCGGCGCCCTCCGCCTCCCACTGCAGCGCCAGTTCCAGCGGGTTGTCGCCGAAGACGGTGGCGTCGTTGAAGTCGCCCCGCCGCAGACGCACAGCCTTGCCGCCCTGAATATCGACCGCCGGAAACACGATCACGGTGCGCTCACCTCCCGCCGGACACGTCGCACGAAGCCGGCCAACAGATGTAGGCCGGCGGTTGAGCTCTTCTCCGGGTGAAACTGTACCGCCCAGACGTTCTCGCGCGCTACTGCCGCGACGACGGGCCCGCCGTAGTCGGTCGTCGCGGCGACGACCGCGGGATCGGCGGGCCGGGCGGCGTACGAGTGCACGAAGTAGACGGCGACGCCGTCCGGCAGGTCGCCGGCCATCTCGTGGCCGGCCGGCGTCCACGTGAGCTCGTTCCAGCCGATGTGCGGCACCTTGAGCGTCGTCTCGAGACGCTCCACCGTGCCGCCGAACACGCCCAGGCCCGGCCAGCGCCCGCCCTCGCCGCTGCTCTCGAAGAGCAGTTGCAGACCGAGGCAGACGCCGAGAAACGGCACCCCGGCGGCGATGCGCTCGACGACTACCTCGCCGAGGCCGCTCTGCTCGAGCCGCTCGGCGGCATCGCGAAAGGCGCCGACGCCCGGCAGAACGACGGCGTCGGCGTCGCGCACCACCGTGCGACTGGCGGTGATGCTCGCCTCGGCGCCGCTGCGTTCGAGCGCCTTGGCGACGCTGGCGAGGTTGCCCATGCCGTAGTCAATGATGGCAACGGAGGGCCGGCGACCGGCGGCGACAGGTGTCAGAGCATGCCTTTCGTCGAGGGCACAACGGCGTCGCCCGTCTGCTCGCAAGCCTGCGCCAGGGCGCGGGCGACGCCCTTGAAGACGGCTTCGACGACGTGGTGGGCGTCTCCGCCGGAGAGCAGGCGGACGTGGAGCGTGAGTCCCGCCTGCATGGCCAGCGAGCGAAAGAAGTGCGCCGTGAGATCGCCGTCGAAGGCGCCGATGCGCACCCCGGCGAGTTGCAGATCGTGAACGAAGTAGGGTCGCCCGGAGAGATCGAGGGCGACCATCGCCAGCGCTTCGTCCATGGGCAGCAGGAACGAGCCGTAGCGACGCACGCCGCGTTTGTCGCCGAGCGCCTCACGCAGTGCCTGGCCCAAAGCCAGCGCGGTGTCTTCGACCGTGTGGTGGCCGTCGACGTGAAGGTCGCCGGTGGCCCGCACTGTAAGGTCGAACCCGCTGTGGTGGGCGAAGAGCTCGAGCATGTGGTCGAGAAAACCGATGCCCGTCGCGACCTCGGCCTGACCGCTGCCGTCCAGCGTCAGCGACAGCGCGATATCGGTCTCGTTGGTGGTGCGGCGAACCTCTGCCCGGCGTTGCGTCATGCCTGCTCCTCGAGGGCGCGGAGACGCGCGGAGCGCGCGTGCGCCCGCAGCCCCTCCTCATCGGCGATCGCCGCCACGTACGGCGCCAGCGCTGCCGCCGCGGCGGCGTCGAGTTCTACCACAGCCATCCGCTTCTGGAAAGCGGTTACCGAGAGGCCTTGCGCAAAGCGCGCCGACCCACCGGTGGGTAGCACGTGATTGCTGCCCGCGGCGTAGTCGGCAAACGCGGTGGCCGCGTGGGCGCCGACGAAGATGGCGCCCGCGTTGCGGATCCGCGGCACGAGCGCGGCCGCGTCGGCGACGTGCAACTCGAGGTGTTCGGGGCCGAAGGCGTTGCAGAGCGCCACCGCGGCGGCGCGATCGGGGCAGGCGACGACGGCCACGTTGTCGTGGCCGATACCCAGCTCCGCGGCGAGCGCCGTGACGGCGGCGCCGACGGGTTCCGCCAGCGTGCCGCCGATGTCGGCGAGACAGGCCATGGAGCCGGAGCCGTGTTCCGCCTGAGCCAGCAAGTCGGCCGCCAGCCAGGCGGGCTTGGCGGTCTCGTCGGCGATCACGAGCACCTCGCTGGGACCGGCCAAGCCGTCGATGGCGACGGCGCCCATCACTTGTCGCTTGGCTTCGGTGACGTAGGCGTTGCCGGGCCCGACGATGACGTCACAACGCGGAATGGTCGCCGTGCCGAAGGCCATGGCGGCGACCGCCTGCGCGCCGCCGATCGGGAAGAGATCGTCGACGCCGAGGAGCTCGCAGGCGGCGGCCACGCCGGCGGCCGCGCCGCCGCCGCGCCGCGGCGGCGAACAGACCACGACACGCCCTACGCCGGCCACCTGCGCGGGGATCGCCGTCATGAGCACAGACGACGGATAGTTGGCGAGCCCGCCGGGCACGTAGAGACCGGCGACCGCCAGCGGCACCACCTCCTGGCCGACGACCTGACCCTGCGGCAGGGTCGCCCGCCAGGCCGCGGGCGCTTCGCGGCGATGGTATTCGCGCACGTTGCCGGCGGCCAGTTCGAGCGCCTCCCGCAAGCCGGGAGCGAGCTCGGCAAGACGCCGCCGGCGCTCCTGGGCCGAGACGGCGTAGTCTGCCGCCAGTTCGACGCCGTCCAATCGCAATGTGTGCGCGCGGACGGCGTCGTCGCCGCGCGCCCTCACGTCTGCAACGATCTCCGTGACGGCGGCGCGCACCTCGGCGGCCGGCGGCGCGAACGCACGCAGCGCCGCGACCGTCGCCGCGACGTCTTCGGCCCACGGCAGTACCTTCATGCTCCTCCCCGTGCCTGTTGCAGGCGTTGAACGAGCGCCTGCAGGTCGTGGCCGCAGAGCGCCCGTGCCTGCGGGCCCGCGACGACTCGGGCACTGCACTCGGCCACCGGCGCCTTGATCACGAGCTCCGTTGCCTGCTGCGGCAACAGATGCTCGAGCTCGACCACGCCGTCGGCGATCCCCGTCGCAACGCCGAGCAGCGGCGACGTCATGACGAGCGTGTCCACCTGCTGCCCCACGGCGGTGAAGAAGCGCCGCGTGGTACGCGGATAGCGCGTCGCCAGACGCAGGCGACGGCGGCGCGCGACCTTTGACGGCGCCGCGTACACCAGCCGGCGACGAACGACGCCGAGGTCGACGAGCTCGAACAGATCCTCGCCGTGCTCGAGCACCAACTCTTTGCCGACGATACCGGCGCTCACGCCGCCGCGCCGGCAGAGCGTGAACACGTCCACTCCCGGCGCGACCACCCACTCGACGGCGTCGCCGAGACCGTCGCTGCCGGCGGCGCCGCGCAGCGGCCCAACCGGCAGTCCCGCCGCCTCGAGCAGCGCCAGGAGATCGGCCGGCAAGGGCTCGCAGTCGCTGGCGACGGCGAGCTTCACCGGCGCTCCCGCAGCGCCTCGAGCGCTTTGAGGACGTCGCGCCAGCTGCCGGCGACGCTGCGTCCGTCGGCGTACTCGACCCAGTAGCTCCCGCCGCGGCGCACGATGGCGGGCCGCCGCGGCAGTTCGGCCTCGTCCGGCAGCGCCTCGACGTCCCATCCCAGGCGCCGTAGCTCGGCCGCGCGGGCAGGCTGCTCGAGGCCACCGACGAACGGCAGCGCCGGCGGCCGCGTAACCGGCTCCAACTCGGCCTCTTCGAGCGCCTCCTCGAGACGATCCAGGCCGATGGCAAAGCCCACCGCGGGCTCATCCCAGTCGAACCGCTCCAGCAGACCGTCGTAGCGACCACCGGAGGCGATCGGCAGACCAACCCCCGGGGCGTACGCCTCGAAGACGAGGTCGTTGTAGTAGATGAGGTCCTGGAAGAGGCCGAGATCGAAGCCCACCACGTCGCCGAACCCAGCCTCGGCGACGAGTTCGTGGACGCGCACCAGCCGCTCGATGGCGACTTCCATGGCCGGCGTACTCGCCAGCTTGCGCGCTTGCTCGAGACTGTCGCGCGAGCCGCTGAGCTCGAGACTACGCTGCAGCGCCTTGCGCGCAGCGTCGCCCTGGTTCGATTTGCCGGCGATGATCTCCAGCAGCGGGTAGTCGCGAGCGACGAGCGCCTCGAAGAGCTTCTCGCGGTCGTCATCCTCAAGGCCGAGGGAAGCGACCAGCGCGCGATGGAAAGCGACGGTGCCGAGCGTCACTCGGTGGCCGCGCAGGCCGACGCGGGCGAGGGCGTCGCAGAGCATCACGACGACCTCAGCGTCGGCTTCGGGCGAGCGCACGCCGATGAGCTCCGCCCCCGCCTGCACGAACTCGCCGTCCTGCCCGCGCTGCGGCGCCCAGGGCCGGATGGCGGCGGCGATGTACGAGAAGCGCAGCGGCAACGGTTCGTCGTTGAAGCGCGTCGCCGCCAGACGGGCCACGGGAACCGTCATGTCGGTGCGCACCATGAGCTGGCGCCCTTGCTCGTCCCAGAGACGGTAGCCGGCCTTCAGCGTATCGTCGTCGGCGACCTCCAGCGTCTCGGCGAACTCCAGCGACGGCGTGATGACCTCGCCGTAGCCGTAGGCGTCGAAGCAGCGCCGCAGAGTAGCTTCGAGGGCACGGCGCTGCGCCGACCACGGCGGCAGGATGTCGTGCATGCCTTCGGGGATCATCGCCGGTCTCTCATCGCGTTGCACTGCCCCATCAGCCGGCTCCGATGCAGCTCTCGCCGAGCAGCGCCTTGAGCTCGGCGTACAAACCGGCGACCGGCGCCACACGCAAATTCTCGCCGACCTTGAGCCGGACCGTGCGTTCGTCGCGCACCATGCGCAACACCACCGGCACCTGACCGGGAAAGTCGAGGAACACGCGCCGCAACTCGTCGATGGCCGCCGGCTGCACGCGCCCGGCGTCGATCGTGAGCGTCAGCGGACGAAACTCACTGACGCCCGAGAACGGCACCACCTCGAGGGCGATCAGCGTGGTGCCCGTCTCGGCCTTGCGCTCCACCTTGCCCCTGACCTTGATGATCGCGTCTTCCACCAGGAGATCCTTGTACTGCTCGTAGACGGCGGGCCAGGCGCGACACTCAACGCCGCCGTCGACGTCCTCGAGCCGGAAGGCGAGCCACACGCCGCCGTTCTTGCTCGTCTTCTTCTGCGCGTTGGCGACGATCCCGCCCGTCCAGGCGACGACGCCATCGCCGAGGTCGTCGAGGCCGCTGATGAAGGTCTCGGTCTCTTCGCGGAGCTGCTCGCGCAGCCCCTGCAGCGGGTGCGCTGAGACGTAGAGGCCGAGCGCCTCCTTCTCGCCCTTGAGCAGCGTCGGCTGGTCGAACTCAACGCGCGGCACCGGCGGATCGTGCGACTGCGCTTCGTCCGGGAGGAGCGCGTCGAACAGACCGAACTGACCATCGGCCGCGTCTTTGCGGCGCCGCTCGCCGGCAGACATCGCCGCAGGCAGCACCTCGAGCATGCCGCGGCGCGAATCGCCGGTGCTGTCGAAGGCGCCGCTGCGGATGAGCGCCTCGAGAACGCGCTTGTTGGCGACCTGCGAGTCGACGCGACCGCAGAAATCGTAGATGGTGCCGAACGGGCCGGAGTCACGAGCGGCGATGATGGACTCGATCGCGCCGCGCCCGACGCCCTTGACGGCGTTCAGCCCGAAGCGGACCTTGCCGTTCACGACCGTGAATCCGACTTCGCTCTCGTTGACGTCCGGCGGCAGCACCTCGATGCCCAGCTCGTGGCACTGGTTCACGTAGAACGGCACCTTGTCCTTGGTGTTCATGACGCTCGAGATGAGCGCCGCCATGTACTCGACCGGGTAGTTGGCCTTGAGCCACGCGGTGCGGTAGCTGATCATCGCGTAGCAGGCGGCATGGCTCTTGTTGAACGAGTAGTCGCCGGTGGCCTCGAAGCTCGCCCACACTTTGTTGGCGATCGCCGGCGAGAGGCCGCTGGCGGCGAGCCCCTGCATCAGCGGCTCACGCAGAGAGGCCATCAGGTCCTTGTTCTTCTTGCTGATGGCCTTACGCAGATCGTCGGCCTGCGCCGGGCTGAAGCCTCCCACCCGGCGCGCAATCGCCATGTACTGCTCTTGATAGATGGTCACGCCGTGCGTGGGCTCAAGGATCGGCCGCAGGGCGTCGTGGTCGTAGACGACCGAGGCCGGGTCGCGCTTGTTGCGCGCGTAGGTGGCGATGAACTGCATCGGACCCGGCCGATAGAGGGCGACGAGGGCGATGAGATCTTCAAAACGCGCCGGTTTGACGTCGCGCAGCGCCTCGCGCATGCCGGCGCTCTCGAACTGGAACACACCGGTGGAATCGCCGCGGGCGAGCATGGCGTACGTCTTCTCGTCGTCGAGCGGCAGCTTGTCGATCTCGATGCAGACGCCGTCGGTCTTCTTGATGATCTCGAGCGCCGCCTCGATGACGTCGAGGTTGCGCAGGCCGAGAAAGTCCATCTTGAGCAAACCGAGGGCGGCGACGTCGTTCATGTCGAACTGCGTCACGATCTCGGCGTCGCCCTTCTGCTGCAACGGCAGGTACGTGGTGAGCGGCTGATCGCTGATCACCACCGCTGCCGCGTGGATGGAGTCGTTGCGGATGAGTCCCTCGAACGACATCGCCAAGTCGACGACCTCTTTGACCTGAGCGTCGAGCTCGCATGCCTGCGCCAGCTCCGAGCCGTCGGCCATCGCCTCCTTGAAGGTCGCCGGCGGCGCCTTCTCGGGGATCATCTTGGCGATCTTGTCGCCCACGGCGTACGGCAGCCCCATGACCCGGGCGGCGTCGCGCACCGCGGCCCGCGCCGCCATGGTGCCGAAGGTGATGATCTGCGCCACGTGGTCGCGACCGTACTTGCCGGCCACGTACTCGATGACCTCCTCGCGCCGGGCCACGCTGAAGTCCATGTCGATGTCGGGCATCGACTTGCGGCCGGGGTTGAGAAAGCGCTCAAAGAGCAGGTCGTACTTGAGTGGATCGATGTCGGTGATCGCCAGCGCGTAACTGACGATGGACCCGGCGGCGGAACCTCGGCCGGGTCCCACGGCGATGCTGTGATCCTTGGCGAACTTGACGTAGTCCCAGACGATGAGGAAGTACGCCTCGAAGCCCATCTCGCCGATCACGCCGAGCTCGAAGTCGAGGCGCTCACGCACCTCCTGGCTGGGCTCGGCGCCGTAACGGCGCACAATGCCCTGCTCGCAGAGCTCGCGCAGGTAGGAGCCCTCGGTGTAACCCTCGGGCACCGGGTACTTCGGCAGCTTGTAACCGCCAAAGTCCAGATCCACGTTGCAGCGCTCGGCGATCTCGACGGTGGCGTCGCAGGCACCCGGATAGTCGGCGAAGCGCTCGCGCATCTCCTGCGCCGACTTGAGATAGAACTCCTCGCTGCCGTAACGCATGCGCTTCTCGTCCGCCAGGTTGCTCTGCGTTTGAATGCAGAGCAGCGCGTCGTGTGCGTGGCAGTCGGTGTCGCAGAGGTAATGCACGTCGTTGGTGGCGACCGTGCGCAAGCCGGCGCGCTCGGCGAGCGCCACGAGCTTGGGCAGCATCTCACGCTGCTCCGGCAGCCCCGCGTCTTGCAGCTCGATGAAGACGTTCTCGGGGCCGAGCAGATCGGCCAGGTTGCGCACGAACTCGTAAGCGTCGTCGTCGCGGCCGTCCTTGAGATACATCGACGGCCTGCCGCTGAGGCAGCCGGTGAGGGCGATGAGCCCGTCGTGATACTGCGTGAGCAGATCCCAGTCGGCGCGCGGCTTGTAGTAGTAACCCTCGAGGTACGCACGGGTGGAGAGCTCGACCAGGTTGCGATAGCCGGTCTCGTCGCGCGCCAGCAGCGTGAGGTGCGCGTTGCGCTCCTTGACCCCGGCGCGCGAATGACGATCGGTGGCCAGATAGAGCTCGAGGCCGAGGATGGGCTTCACTCCGGCCTTGCGGGCGGCGTCGTAGAACTTGACCACGCCGCCCAGCGTGCCGTGATCGGTGAGCGCCACCGCCGGCATGCCGAGCTCCTTGGCCCTCGCCACGAGGCCGTTCACCCGGCAAGCGCCATCGAGCAGCGAGTACTCGCTGTGGACGTGTAGATGAACGAAGTTGGCGGCCATGGAAGACCTCGATTCTAACACTGCGCCCGTCGAGGCTTAAGGGGCGGATGGGCGACGGCGCGCGGGCCAATGCCCACTAGACGGCTGGGGATCAGTTCACACGCCCCCTGATACACTCCCTATGCGTAAACAGTACATCTGTTGTGTGCTGGGGATCAGTTCACACGCCCCCTGATACACTCCACCTGAGCCATGGCGGCACCGATCTCCGGCTGGGGATCAGTTCACACGCCCCCTGATACACTCCGAAACGCTCGATCAATGGCTGGCGCGGAGCTGGGGATCAGTTCACACGCCCCCTGATACACTCCGTGTCGCCGACCTTGAGCTTTCCGAGGCGCTGGGGATCAGTTCACACGCCCCCTGATACACTCCCGCGCGACATTCCCGACGTCACGTTCACGCTGGGGATCAGTTCACACGCCCCCTGATACACTCCCGTCGCGTCTGGTCCCGCCTACAGCTGGGCTGGGGATCAGTTCACACGCCCCCTGATACACTCCGGCGACGTCCTCGGTCGAGCGCACCACGGCTGGGGATCAGTTCACACGCCCCCTGATACACTCCCGCAGTGCGCTGGCGCGTTTAGCCGCAGGCTGGGGATCAGTTCACACGCCCCCTGATACACTCCCGTATCGCGCCGTGTGCTTGGCCGCGTAGCTGGGGATCAGTTCACACGCCCCCTGATACACTCCGCACAGCCGGAGCGTGCATCGGCAACACGCTGGGGATCAGTTCACACGCCCCCTGATACACTCCAGACATGAGAAACTACACTGTAGTAGCAGCTGGGGATCAGTTCACACGCCCCCTGATACACTCCCTCGCCGCCATCGCTCGCTCCGCACGTTGCTGGGGATCAGTTCACACGCCCCCTGATACACTCCCCACACACCACCTGAGATCGTAGTAGTTGCTGGGGATCAGTTCACACGCCCCCTGATACACTCCCCGAGCGCTGCACGTAGTTCGCCGACGCGCTGGGGATCAGTTCACACGCCCCCTGATACACTCCCCGAAGGCTCGATCTGATTGGTTCTCTGGCTGGGGATCAGTTCACACGCCCCCTGATACACTCCAAAGGCATGGAACAGGAGTGGGCGACTTGCTGGGGATCAGTTCACACGCCCCCTGATACACTCCCAGCAGATCATTCAGAACCTCGCCATTAGCTGGGGATCAGTTCACACGCCCCCTGATACACTCCAAGGCAACGGTGGAGGAATCAGCGATCAGCTGGGGATCAGTTCACACGCCCCCTGATACACTCCACATTCCCCAAACAGAAAGGCATCTTATGCTGGGGATCAGTTCACACGCCCCCTGATACACTCCGCACACTCACGCTTCCCTCGTGTTGGCCGCTGGGGATCAGTTCACACGCCCCCTGATACACTCCTCGCCGCCGCGCAGCAGTTTGAGCACAAGCTGGGGATCAGTTCACACGCCCCCTGATACACTCCACCCTCCGGCACAACACGTGCAAGCCACGCTGGGGATCAGTTCACACGCCCCTGATACACTCCTTCCTACCGATATAGGCGTGATCACGCCGCTGGGGATCAGTTCACACGCCCCCTGATACACTCCCCTCTCCGATGTCTCCGGGACGCTAGCAGCTGGGGATCAGTTCACACGCCCCCTGATACACTCCCGTAGCAGCGCTTGGCCTTCGGAGAGGGGCTGGGGATCAGTTCACACGCCCCCTGATACACTCCGCACTGCGGATACGTCTCTTCGAAAGCCGCTGGGGATCAGTTCACACGCCCCCTGATACACTCCGTCATGCGCGCCACCCTTGTTGCGCACGGCTGGGGATCAGTTCACACGCCCCCTGATACACTCCGGACCTCACCACTCATCTCCGTCAAGAAGCTGGGGATCAGTTCACACGCCCCCTGATACACTCCTGCACGAGCTCGCGCATATCGTGCTCGGGCTGGGGATCAGTTCACACGCCCCCTGATACACTCCCTGGCACTACAGCGCCGACGGCGCGGCTGCTGGGGATCAGTTCACACGCCCCCTGATACACTCCGAAGATGCCTACTCTACCGGAAACGTTGGCTGGGGATCAGTTCACACGCCCCCTGATACACTCCTCATCGCCGCGCACCACGCTGATCTTCGGCTGGGGATCAGTTCACACGCCCCCTGATACACTCCCGACAGAGTGTATGCGTACAAGGCGGACGCTGGGGATCAGTTCACACGCCCCCTGATACACTCCTGATGGAGCATATCACCATCGCAGGCACGCTGGGGATCAGTTCACACGCCCCCTGATACACTCCTCAAGAAGTCGTTCCAGTCCTCTTGCACGCTGGGGATCAGTTCACACGCCCCCTGATACACTCCTCAGGGCCCCCAAAAGGGGCCCTGAGCAGGGGTCTTACCTCAGTGGGGAGCTAGAAAATCGCGAGCTGGGATGGCGCCCTCTCCACCGCGGAACTCTTCGCGTTAGAGAATCTGAGTGCCGTCGCCCACTGGTGGTCAGTGATCGAGAATATCCTGACTTCGCCGCCCTCCGGCAGGTTCTTCTTGATGGTGCCGATCGTCGGTAGGACAGAGTTCACGGATGGCGAGAAGCGCGAGTACACCGAGAACTGCGTGCGCTGGTAACCGAGGTCGAGCAGCAACTGGCGGAACTCGGTGGCGTTCCGACGCTCATCCTTCGTCTGGACGGGCAAGTCGAACATGACCAGCGACCACACGGCATCCTCCGACTTGAAGCTCACGACGCGTGCTCGAGGATCTCTTGAGTCTGTGGCCCGCTCCACGCCGGTACCGTCAGCCTGTCAATGTCGCCTTCGGCGTACCGGCCGAGTTGTTGGGCCAAGTCGGTCAGGGTTGTGGCAACCGACGCACCTGCGGACGTGAAGGCCTGCGTCGAACTTTCAACGAGGGCTTCTTTCACGGAGCGGTCTTCCAGTGACGACTCTACGGGCAGCCCGGCAACCACGCAGTCGATGGCCGGGCGGAACGGCTCGATGAGGTCGTCCACAAGGTTGAATGCATTCGAGCGGTTTCGATGGAAGACGCCGACACTACTCGAGAGACCTGCGCTAAGCACAGCGCGCACCCCATATCCGCGCAGCACCGCGTAGCCATAGTCGAGCAGCGCGTTGCGACCAGAGGCGCCTTGTGGACAGCGCGAGAACCCGTCCTCATCCTCGACAAACAGCCTCGCCCAATAGTAACGCGCCGCCCGACCTTCGACGTTGTTCGGGTCTCCCGAACGAACGTCGCGCGCCATAGCAGCCAGGAAGTGCCAGTCCGGACTGCCGAAGTGCCGTAGATTGGCCGCTTGCCCGGCGACTTTGGCGCGAACAATCTGCCCCCACGCGTTCTTGCGCCGCGGAAGCGTCATGGAAGCCTGCGCTCGCTGACGAGCTCCAACCCGCGTGTGCGTCGACCACGCATACATGCCGGCACTCGGCACTCCGCTCCATCCGCAGATAAGGGTGATAACGTCGAACTTCGCCAACTGATGGAGAACGGAAGGCCCAACACCGACATTTAGACCCAGCAATACGGTCGCAACATCAGCAAGTGGGATAGTTGCCGATGCCCCATCATTTGAGCACACGACAAGCTGGCCGCGTCTGTAGCTAACTTGACCGGCGAAAGCAGAGAGATCGATGACCCGCCAGCTGTCGATGAGGAGTCCCTTACCCGGACGTCATCCTGCTCTCCAGCATGTCGGCAGACTACGATCCGACTTGAGCCTTTCGCGACCAAGGATATCTCTGCGAACTACTCTGGCTTTGCATGTGCCAAGGACGACATCGACAGACGGTAGCCATCCACCGCCGGCAATTGCCTTATGCACTCCGTCCGAAGCATCCTCAGGCACTCCCTCTCCGGCGAGCCCACGCGGTCGCAAGCGGAGTCTGCTCTCAGTGAAGAACCCATCGCAGACCCAACGTGTGGTGCCCGGGTACGCGGCGAGAACCTCACCCACCTGGCCCTTCCCATACTGACTCGTCATATCCAGCAGCAGTTCGTCTCCCGGCACAATCCAGCCCAAGTACTCCGCGTCGCCCCGGTCGAGAGCGTCGCGAAGCCGCTGCTCTGCGACCCGGCGGCTGATCGTCTGCGGCGCTATCTCGACGCTGAACAGGTCCTCGCGAGCGTGACTCAGCAGATCGACCTGGTACACACGCAGCATGGCGTAGAAGGTCTTGATCGCGCCGGACTTCAGCGTCTGACGGCAACGGTAGATGCGCGCATGGTGGAACGCCGCGCCCAGTTCCGCATAGCCGCCGCGAACGGCCATGCAACCGGCGCCGGTGGGAAAGTAGGCGAGTTCCGCGTCGGCATCGAGCCACTTATCGTGTAGGCGTAGTTTGCGCTGCGGGTTTGCCGGTAGCCCAACGCCGACCTCAAAGTCCGGCTGGCGCGTTAGGGCAGTCCACTGGGCGGGCGTGGCCGAGCGGTCGATCTGCTCCGCAGTCCACGCGTCACCGACGCGCGCCTTCAGCAACGGGCGGATGGTGTCTTCGTGACCAACAGAGCTGCCGAGCCGCAGGCGAAGGAACTCGAAGACGGGCACCTGATCCGACTCGAGATGAGACTGCATCATCTCAACCAGCCGCTCCATGTGCGTCTGCCACTCGTCGAACAGCGTCGCGTTGGCGCCACGATACTGTTTCCAGTTGATCTCTGTGCGCGGCCCCTGAATTCTGGCCGTGTTACGCAGGTTGTCACGCACAACAAGCGCTTGCGCCACGCCCGGCCTGAGCATCGCGATTGTAGCCGCGTCCACAGCGTGGTGACGGCGATCGAGCCTGTTCTTGCCGGGGGCGCCACCCTCCCTGTCTCCGATGAGATGCAGGCGACCCTGAACTCCGGACGCTTTTCGTGCCTCGGATGTGATCCAGCCGCGGTACACGCGAACGGACGTATCGACGCCCAGCCCGTCACGGTAGTGCGCCTCAATACGGTGATGGAGTTCATTCGCCATCCAGCCAACGGACTCGATGGAGCGATTATCGAGCTCCTCGTCGGCCTCGGGCCGCCGCAGCCGATCACGCACCCCCTTGATGATGTAACCCTCGCGCGTACGCGGCTTGCGCTTGAGTGAGTCCTTCTTCGCGTTGATGTCGAAGAAGTCTTCAGCACGTGCGACGGCGTCCTCGAGAGTGACGCCACGAGCCCTGGCGGAGTCGCTCTGCGCCCAGACGGCAAACGGCCGCTTACCCTTGTCATGGTTACAGCCGCGGCAGACGGCAGCCAAGTTGGTCTGAGTGTTGGTTGAGCCCTGCCCGGCGCGCGGCACGATGTGATCCATCTCGAACGCGCCCCACTCCAGAGTCGTGCCGCAGTACAAGCAGCGGCTGCCCTGACGCTGGACCGCTCGCCAGCGATATACGTCGGACTGGCGAGCTCCGTATCGGGCAGGTCCGCCCGCCTCGCGCAAGTCGTCTTCGCCCGCCTCACGACTGGCGGCCAGGAACTCCAGCGGAATCTCCCGGCGAGCATTCAGGTTCTCCTCCGCGTTCTTGTTGCGCTCGCGCGCATCCTTGCGGGCCGTGGCCTCGCTGATGAGACCATCGCGCGTATGCTCGATGTTCACGACGAGCGGCGGCCCCCACATGCGTTCGGCCGCCGCCAAGTACCGCGCGATGATCTTGGTCACGCGATCGACGGCAGGGTTGCCTACCGGCTGACCAATGGGTTCGGCCGGCGGCTTCCAGGAGTCGTCGATGGTCGGAAAGCAGAACTTGCGCGCGGCGTGCAGGTCGTCCCCGGACTCCTCCATGCGCCGAGTAATGCGCCGCATGCTCTTGGCCGAGTACGCCGCGCGTCCCTCCGGCAGCTTGATGCCATCCAGCTTGCCGAGCACTTCTTCGGGCAACTGCTCGATGAATTCAACCGCGCGAGCCTCGGCTTCAAGCGCGCTGTCGTCTCGGTCGCCCGATCCGGAACCATTGGAGATGACGACGAGGAGCGCCTCCTTGCCAACCTCGTCGACGGAGTCCCAGTACCGCACCAACTCCTTGACTCCCGACGCGCGTATGCGCCCATCGGTGACGTTGACCGGCGGCCGTCCACCGCCGCGCTCGCCGAGTTCACTATCCTTGGCCGTACCGAGGAGATCACGGCGAGAGAGACCGAGGAGTATCGCCATGTCGTCCCATGAGACGTCGTCGGACGTCCAGAGGAACTCGATGGCAGCTCGCCGTTCGTCAACCGTGAGTGGCCGTCCCTCCTTGGTCAGCCCGTCACGGATGCGCAAGTTAGCGATCTTGTCCACGATGCGGAAGCGCTGAAACGCCAGGCTGGCCTTCTCTGCTCGGGGCTCACTCCGCATGCCGGGTAGTGGATCCTTGCCGACCCGTTCCGCGGCGGAGCCCTTCGGTGAACGCTGAGCGAACACCTCCTTCACAAGGATCCCGAACCACTCGTCCGGAAGGCCTTGCTGCTCCCAGATGCGGCGCAGTTCACGAACGTTGTCTGACTGGTGGATCTTGCCATCGAGCAAGGGAGCGACCTTCATGCCGTCTTGGCGAACACGAGTGCCTCGGACTCGCGATGTGAGGTCATCCTCCAGGGCGGCACAGACGACTTCGGCCACCGCCATGGTCTCGCCGAACAGCGCGGCATTGGCGCGCTTCTGCAGCGTGCCTACGAGAGCGCGAAACTCCTTGGATGGTTCTGTTGCGGCCTTCAGCGACTCGATTGACGCGTACGGGTTGCGCCAGCCGCGATGGCGCGCCATGTGGCGGACCGCTACCGACAGCTTCCTGTGGAGATCGCTTTCATCCTCAATCTTGCTCGCAAGCAGATCTCGCCGCGCTCTCCACGGATAATACGGATCGGCGATCTCATCCAAATTGACGATGGGTAGACCAAGAGATGTCAGCGCTTCGTCGAGACTCAGCAAACGCTGGCGTCTACGACGGACAAGGCGGCGCATGCGCCGAGCCACGCCGGACACCGCCTTGCGCGTACCGGCAGTCTTGTTGGCGGTTGGGTCGACGCCGCCGTCGTGGATAACGGTCTCCAACGAGAGGATCTCGACTGGGTTCCCGGATTCGTCCACCTCAACTGCCGCCAAACCCACGGAGTTGAGCCCGACATCAATACCGATCAGGTACTGCTTGCGATTCTCGGCGTCCATGCGTCGCTCCTCAATCGAAATGTGGACGCAATACTACCTTCGGGTCCGGACGCATCGACCGTTTCTCTTCTTCCACATCACGGCGCAAGACTGCGACAGCCTGTGCCGGGGCAAAAAGAGAACCGGACCTCCGTTGAAGAACGAAGGCCCGGTTGGAGCATTCGCCATCGCAAACAAGGCGATGGTTACTGAGGATCAGTTCCCGATGAGCATAGCATGGGTTGTGCTGCTGCACCATGGGGAACGACGTTCAGATCCCGCGCGAGCCGTCACTCCCAATCGATCTCAACCGTGTACACCGTGCCCTCCACACCGGTCACGACGATGATCACCGTGCCGTCGGTGAGCTGACCGGCGACCCGCAGTTCACCGTCGCCGGTCGTGACCGGCCACCCCGGCCACGTGATGCCCTCCCACACGCCGGGGATACTGGCGCCCACCTGGACCGTCAGGTCCTGAGGCGCCTCAGCACGGACGATCACGACGAAGGGATGCGGGTTCTCGCCGCCCGGAGCGGAGGCGGCGAAGACGTCCGTGTCGGCGCTGCCGATGACTCCGTCCAGCAGCAGCCCGGGGTGCAGCGTCGTGGCGGTGCCCGGTTCGTCGTTGGGCTCGTTGGGGTCGGGCGAGAGCGCGCCACAGCCGACCACCGCGAGCGCTATGAGCGCACACGCAAACGCCAACGCGATTGAGTTGCGTGTTCGCATCATCCCGGTTCTCCCTCCCCGGTCGGCCCTCGAACCCCTTCGCACTCCAAACGTCTGCCGACCACGGGCATCATATGAAGCGGAGAAAGGCCGACACAATGCCGGCATGCGGATACCCACCGCGCGGCGCCTGAGGCGACTCTCCCTCGCACGACGCGGCCACGGCAAGCCGCCGGACTGAACGGCCACGAACATATGTTCGCATTGGGTGCGGATTCGTGCTAGGCTGCCGGGGTCGACCCGACGAGGTGCGCCGATGATCCACGAGCTCAACGCCGAGCAACGCGCCGCCGCCCAGCACGGCGACGGACCGCTGCTCATCGTCGCCGGCGCCGGCACCGGCAAGACGGCGACCCTGGTGCACCGCGTGGCGCACCTCATCGCCCGCGGCGCCGACCCGCGGCGCATCCTGCTGCTCACCTTCACGCGCCGCGCCGCCGCCGAGATGCTGCGCCGCGTCCAGGCGGTCCTCGCGGCGCAGCAGAGCAACGGCACCGTAAGCGAGCGCGTCTGGGGCGGCACCTTTCACGCGGTCTCGGCGCGCCTGCTCCGGGTCCACGCTCGCGATCTAGGTATGGAGCCGGAGTTCACAATCGTCGATCGCGGCGACGCCGAAGACCTCATGCACATCGCCCGCACCCAGCTCGGACTGGGGGGCGCCAGCGTCCGCTTCCCGCAGAAATCCACGTGTCTCGACGTCTACTCGCGCTGCGTCAATGCGCAACTGCCACTCACCGAGGTGCTGCACACGGCGTTCCCCTGGTGTCTGCCGGCCGAAGAGGGATTGGCCCAACTCTTCGCACGCTACACAGACGCCAAGGAAGAGCAGCAGGTGCTCGACTACGACGACCTGCTGCTGTTCTGGCGCGGGCTCCTCGCCGACCCGACGGCCGGCTCGCGCGTCCGCGAGCGCTTCGACTACGTCCTCGTCGACGAGTACCAAGACACCAACGCGCTGCAGGCGGACATCGTGGCGCTGCTGCGCCCTGGCGGCGAGGGCGTCACTTGCGTCGGCGACGACGCCCAGGCCATTTACGGCTTCCGCGCCGCCACGGTACGCAACATCCTCGACTTCGAGCAGCGCTTCCCGACCGCCGAGGTCCGCACGCTGACGCGCAACTACCGCTCCACAAGCGCCATCCTGGCGGCCACCAACGCGCTTATCGCCGCGGCCGACGAGCGGCGACCAAAGGAGTTGTGGACCGAGCAGCGCGAAGGCGAACGTCCGCAGCTCGTGAGCTGCCGCGACGAAGACGAGCAAACTCAGTGGCTCTGCGAGCGCATCCTCGCCCTTCGCGAGCAGGGCGTCCAGCTCAAGCGCCAGGCCGTACTCTTCCGGGCGCAGCATCACTCAATGGCGCTCGAGATGGAACTCTCACGCCGCGCCGTCCCCTTCCACAAGTACGGCGGGCTGCGCTTCATCGAGACGGCGCACGTCAAGGACCTCGTCGCCTTCTTGCGTCTGGCCGAGAACCCACGCGACGCCATGGCGGGACTGCGCGTTCTCGGGCTCGTCCCCGGCATCGGCCCAAAGACGGCGGCGGCGCTTCTCGACACCCTCGTCGCCGCCCACCTCGACTTCAGCGCGTGGGCGACCGCACGCGTTCCCGAAGCGGCGCGTGGCGCGTGGCCCGCGATCGTCGAACTGTTCACCACATTGGCCGGCAGCGGTGACGGCGACGTGCCGGCCCAGATCCACGCCGTACGCAGCGTCTACGCTCCACTCCTCGAGCGCCGCTACGACAACGTCCAGGCGCGCCTGCGCGACCTCGAGCAGATCGAGGCGCTCGCGGCCCGCGCCCCCGGCCGAGCCCAGTTCCTCACCGACTTGGCCCTCGACCCGCCGGCCTCGACGCAGGAGCTTGCCGGCCCACCGCTCCTCGACGAGGACTACCTCATCCTCTCTACCATGCACTCCGCCAAGGGACTCGAGTTCGATGCCGTCTTCGTGATCCACGCCGCCGACGGCAACATTCCCTCAGACATGGCGACCGGCAGCGCCGCCGAGATCGACGAGGAGCGGCGCCTCCTCTACGTAGCCTGCACGCGAGCGCGCGAGCACCTCGCGATCACGCATCCGTTGCGCTACTACTCGCAGCCGTGGGCCAAGGCCGACCGCCACGGCTACGCGCAGCGCTCACGCTTCCTCACCGTAGACGTACTCGCGCACCTCGAGAAGACGCAAGCGGTGCCCGAGCCTGCGGCCGACGATCTTCCGCTCGAGCGCGTCACGACCGCATCCATCCGCGCCAGTGTGCACGCCCTCTGGGCGATCAACGAGTAGACAATACGAGCGTCACCCTCGCTCCCAACCCAGGCGCGCGGCTGCTAAGAGAACTGCAGGCCGCGCAGCAACTGCATCACGACGAACACGATGAGCAGGCCGACGACGGCGCTCAGGTCGATGCCGACGGCGCCCACGCGCGGGGTCGGCAGAAAGCGCCGGAAGATCGCCAGGTATGGCTCGGTCATGTTCCAGATGACGCCGTAGATCTTGGCAAACGCCGATCCCGGCGTCATCGGGAACCACGAAAGCAGCGCGCGAGCGATGATCGCCCAGGAGTAGATCGTGAGCGCGTAGTAGGCGGTGTTGACGATAGTCTGCAGCGCTGCCGCCTCAGGCCTTCGGCGCCCAGAAGCAGCGCTTGGGCGACTCTATGGCGCCCTGCTTCTTGAGCTCGTTCATTGCCTTATCGACGGCCTTGCGATCGAGGCCCGTGAGCTCGACGACCTTGCCGGCATTCAGCGGCTCGCCGGCGGCGCGCATGGCGTCGAGGACCTTGTCGGTGTCGCTCATGTGGATGCTCCTTCTTCGATCGCGACGGGAGGAAGCTCGATGCAGTGCTCGCGCACGTAGGCGCCGAAGCGCTGATCGGTGCTCTCGATGTGGTTGATCAGCCAGTTGCCGAGGAGCGTCTCGACCGCCTCGCCGAGCGCGACTGTGGAGCCCTCCTCCTCAAAGTCGGCGCCGAGGTTGGCGACCGCCTCGCGCAACGCTTGATGCTTAGCGATGTGCCCGTCGTACTCCGGATACTTCGCGACGCGCATGTAGCCCTCTTCGGTGGCGAAGTGCCACTCGGTGTAGTCGACGAGGAAGTCGAGGGTGCTCACGACCGCTGTCGTAGCGCCCGCGGCCCCGATAACGTCAACGACGTTGTTGTAGCGGGCGATCCAGACTTGATGCTGACGGTCGATCGCCTCGATCCCGATGGAGAGGCTCTCGTCCCAGACGATCTTCTTCATGGGTCTGCCTTTCGCTGAGGAGTGCAGACCCGATTATGCACTATCTGCCGCCGTGGGAGCGACGACACCGGGTTTGGCCGCCGCTCAGACTCACACGTCCAGGCTTGAGAGCCACGAAGAGGCGCCGATGGCGACCGTCGAGCGCTGCCAGCACGTGAAGGCAGGGCACGAATCGGCCGGCGCCGGGTGCGAGATGAGATAGCCCTGCGCCTCGTCGCAACCGAGGGAGCGCGGGAACTTGGCCTGCCCCGGCGTCTCGATCCCCTCGGCCACCACACGCAGGTGCAGGCTGTGCGCCAGACTGACGAGGGCGGCGACGATGCTGGCGGCGCCCTCGTCCTCTTCGCAGCGCGCCACGAACGAGCGGTCGATCTTCACCTTGTCGATCGGCAGGCCATGCAAGTGACTGAGCGACGCGTAGCCGGTGCCGAAGTCGTCGAGGACGACGCTCACTCCGAGATCACGCACATGTTCGAGGGCGCGGCAACTGGCCTCGAGTTCGGTGATCACCGCGGTTTCGGTGAGCTCGATCTCCAGAAGATGAGGTGCGAGCCCCGTGGCCGCGAGCACGTCGGCGATCGTCGCCGGCAACGTGCCGCTGAGCAGATCGCGCGGCGATAGATTGACCGCAACCCGCAGTTCCGAGCCGCCCTTGGCATTGCAGTTCGCAACCTGCGTGCAGGCCTGGCGTAGAACCCACTCGCCGATACGCCCGATCTGCCCGGAGTCCTCGGCAATGGCGATGAAGCTCGCCGGCATGAGCAGTCCGCGCTCGGGATGGTGCCAGCGCACGAGCGCCTCGACGCCACGCACGCTACCATCCTCGAGGCTGATCTGCGGTTCGTAGTGAACGTCGAGCTGGCCCTCGGCGATCGCGGTGCGCAGACCCTGCTCGATCTCCAGCCGCTCGGCCGCCTCGAGATTCATGGAGAGATCGTAGAACTGCTGGCGATCGCCGCCGGCGTCGCGGGCGCGGCGCAAAGCGCGCTCGGCGTTCTCCAGGAGCTCGAAGGCATCCTCGCCGTCGTACGGGTAGAGCGCCAGGCCGAGACTGCCGGTGACCGTGAACGTATGACCGCCGAGCTCCCACGTCTCGCGCAGCGCGCCGAGGATCTGCTCACCCATGCGCAGCGCCGCGGCCGTATCGGCCATGCTCGGCAACACGAAAGCGAACTCGTCGCCCGCGACACGCGCGACGGTGTCGCCGCGGCGCACCACCGCCTCGAAGCGTCGCGCCAGGCGATGCAAGAGCTCATCCGCCGTGCCGTGGCCGATGGCCTCGTTCAAGGTCTTGAACCGGTCGATATCGAGCAGACCCAGAGCGACCGATGTGCCGCCCTGCTCGGCCTCGTCGATCGCCTGCCGCAAGCGGTCGCGCAGGAGCGAGCGGTTCGGCAGTCCGGTAAGTGTGTCGTGGAAGGCGAGGCGCTCGATCAACGCCTCAGCCCGCTTGGCGCTTGTGAGATCCCAGGCGACACACATGCCACCGGTAGGCCCGTCGTCGGAGAACAACGGGCTCACGCGGCACTGCAACCACAGCTCTTCCCCACCCTCGATGCGAAATGGCCCGTCGAAGGTCGACGTCTCGCCGCGCAAGGCCGTCTCGCAGTAGCTGAGCAGAGACGAAGCGTTGGCAACCGTCAACTTGGAGCCCACGAAGGCCTCTCGGGAGATACCGAGGAGCTTGGCGAGAAGATCATTGCACTCCGTGACGCGCAGATCCGCGTCGTAGACGAAGACGGCAACCGGCGACTTGTCGAACAGAACCCGCAAGCGCTCCTCAGAGCTGCGCAGAGCGCGCGTGGTCGCCTCACGCTCGGTGACGTCGCGCAGCACCAACACGTAGCCGCGCCAGCTTCCCACGCGACCCAGGCGCGTAACAACGCCCTCGATCATGGCGGCGGAATGGCCCTCGATCAGCACGTGCAGGCCGTCGCGTTCCTGCGCCGCGGCCTCGAGAGTGCGCGTATTGCCGTCGCCATCGGTCATGGTGAGAACGTCCTCGAGCAGCTCGCCGGCCACGTTGCGCTTGGCCGTCAAGAGCTGCTGCGCGGCTTCGTTGACGCTCAGGATGCGGCCGCGAAGGTCGGTGACGACCACCCCATCCTGCATCTCGCGCAACACGGTGTGGTGCGCGATCGTCACCATCGCCGGAAAGATCTCGAAAGCTTCGAGACGCCAGAGCGCCATCAGCATGAGGAGAATGCTGAGCGCGAAGGCCGGCGGCGTGAGATCGAGGTGATACACGGGCACGATCTGGAAGATGGTGAGCACATTCGTCACCCACGGAAGCAGGGCCGCGAGCACCATCACGACCGCTTGGAGCGTCAGCGCTCGCACCTGGCGAACAACGCCGAGGATCAGCAGGGTCGACCCCGCCGCCATACAGGCGTACGAGTACACCGTGTGTAGCCAGAACCATGAGCCGTGATCGACGACGAGCATGTCGAGCGCGCCACTCGAAGCGATGTACGTCTGTGACCAGACGAGCCCCACATCCGTGGCCAGGACCACGAAGACCAATGTGGCAGCGGGAATTACGTAAAGGAACGGCGTGATCCGCCGCGAGGGCAGGAGACCCACGTGCGCGGCGGCAAACAGCAGCCAGCTCGGCGGTGCGATGACGATGCCGACATAAGCGACCTTCGCCCAGAAGACCTTTGCGTCGAGCGAGGCGGACATGAGCTCGGCGGCGTAGGCGCCACACCACACAGCGCAGCCGAGGAAGGTCGCGGCGAGATACCCGGAACCGGGAACGGATCGTCGGCTGGCGACGATGCTGGCGACGCCGATCGACCCGAAGGCAGCGATCAGCGAGAGCACAACGAAGACTTCGAGTAGATTGATGATCATGGTCAGGAGAAGCCGCTCCCGATAGTCGTCTACGATGTCACTATCGGAATCCGGAGATGCCGGCTTGAATGTGGACGTGAGAAATGCGAGTGCGATTCACTGCCATAGCCATCTGGACAAGCGCTGGTAGGCCGGCCGGGCATCTGGTAGCGTCGCGGGGTGCGCCGCGACCCAGCTCCCGGCGCATCTGCGAGCGTTCTGAGGAGGCCACCACATGACCGCGTCACCGCCGCCCACCGGATCCAGCCAAGCGCGCCATGCCGCGACGGCGCCCACCTTCTCGGCGGCGCCGGACGCTCTGCGAGCACTTCTGGTGCTGGCCCGTGAAGCGGCGCGCGACGCCGGCCGAGTGCACAGGGACGGCGCTCGCGAGGCGCTGCATGTTGAGACCAAGTCGACGCCGACCGACCTCGTGAGCCAGATCGATCGTGAGGCGGAACGGTTGATCGTGGAGCGAATCCGCGAGCGGCGCCCATACGACGGCATCCTCGCCGAAGAGGGCGCCTTGGTGAAAGGCACGAGCGGCGTGCGCTGGGTGATAGATCCGCTCGACGGAACGACGAACTACGTGTACGGCTACCCCGCGTATGCCGTCTCGATCGCCGTCGAGATCGACGATCGGGTGCGCGTCGGCGTGGTCTACGAATCGAGCGCCGATCGCCTCTTTGAGGCGATCGAGGGCTACGGCGCTCGCGGCGACGGCGCGCGACTGGAGGTGTGCGCGCGCACGGAGCTACCTCGCGCGCTCATTGCCACCGGCTTCTCGTACGAGGCGTCCCAGCGCCGCCGTCAAGGGGAAGTCATCGCCGGTGTACTCGGACGCGTGCGCGACATCCGCCGCGGCGGCTCGGCGGCGCTCGACCTCTGCCACGTGGCGAGTGGACACGTCGACGCCTACTGGGAGCTCGGCCTGGCGCCGTGGGACTACGCCGCCGGCGCCCTCATCGCTCGCGAAGCCGGCGCCGAGGTGCAGGTGATAGAAGCGCCCGGGTGGCGCGGCCCTGCGATCGTCGCCGCGCCGCAGCCGCTCTTCGCCGAGCTGCTCGCACTCCTCAACGAGGTCGACGCCTTCGCGCGACCGTAGCCGGCGCGGCGAGTATTGCGTCCGCACGAGTTGCGGCGTGGCAGCATGAAGCCGTTAACGCTCCGAGCGCGCGCCGGAGTCCCGCCCGCGAGAGAGCCTCAGGCGACGGGGTTGAGGAGCTCGCCGACGCCCTCGACGGTGACTGCAACTTGCTGCCCGCTGCGCAACGGACCGACGCCGGGCGGCGTACCGGTCATGATCACGTCGCCCGGTTCGAGGGTCATTACGCCGCTCACGAAGGCAAGCAGCTCGAGCGGCGAGACGATCATGTCGGCGACGAACCCGTATTGAACCTCAACGCCGTCGAGGCGCGCGCTCACGCGCGCCTGTGGCGACGGCGCCTCCGGCACGATCCACGGCCCCAGCGGGCAGAAGGTGTCGAAGCTCTTGGCGCGTGTCCACTGGCCGTCGAGCTTCTGCAGATCGCGAGCGGTGACGTCGTTGCCGCAGGTGTAGCCCGCGACCACATCGGCGGCTGCGGCCGGCGAGACGTCCTTGCAGCGCCGGCCCACCACCACGACCAGCTCCGCCTCGTAGTCGACCTGCATAGAGCGGGCCGGGAGGACGATGGCAGCGCCCGGCCCGATCACCGCCGTTCGCGGCTTCATGAACAGGATGGGCTCGGCCTGTACGGCCATCTTGAGCTCGTCGGCGTGCGCCCTGTAGTTGAGGCCCACGGCGACGACCTTGCCCGGCACCACAGGCGCGAGGAGTTGCACATCCGTCAGCGACGCCTCGCCCAGCGGCCGGGCGCCGGCCTCCCAGCCCGGCCGATCCAGCAGCTCGACGCCGCCGGCAACGGCGCGGCAGTAGCGCGCCGCAGCGGCGGTGCTGCGGTCTGCGCCTTGCGTCTGCCCGCCCTCGCCGCGAACCGCGACGCGCCCCAGCGCGCCCAACGGGGGGGCGGCGGCGGACCCGTCCGCGGCCATCATCATGCGTCCCTGCGACGCAGCATGCCGTATTCGATCGAGTCGACCAGGGCCTCCCAGCTCGCCTCGATGATGTTCTGGCTCACGCCGATGCTGCCCCAGCTCTCGTCGCCGTCGCTCGCGTCCAGCAGGACGCGCGTCGCGGCGCCGGTGCCCTTGTTCTCGTCGAGAATGCGCACACGGTAGTTGACCAGCGAGATCTGATCGAGATCGGGGTACTTACGCTGGATCGCCAGGCGTAGCGCCGTATCGAGCGCGTTCACGGGGCCGTTGCCCTCGGCCGTGCTGATGATGCGATCGCCGTTCACGTGCACCTTGATCGTCGCCTCGACGACAGCTTCGCCGCCGGCGCGTTTCTCGGTGATCACGCGCCAGCTCTCGAGATGAAAGAGCGGACTGCGCGGCGCCAGCTCCTCGCGCAACAGCAGCTCGAACGAAGCCTCGGCGGCTTCGTAGTGGTAGCCTCGGTGCTCGCGATCCTTGAGCGCCTTGAGCACGGCGCCGACGCGTTCGTCGTCGTTCGCCAGATCGAAGCCCAGCTCCTGAGCCTTGCGCAGCACGGCGCCCTTGCCGGAGAGCTCACTGATCACAACGCGTTGCTGATTGCCGACGAGGGTCGGATCGATGTGCTCGAACGTCTGCGATGCCTGCTGCACGGCGGCCACATGCAGACCGCCCTTGTGTGCAAAGGCGCTGCGGCCGACGTATGGCGCATGCGGCCACACGGCGACGTTGGCGATATCGGCGACGAAATGCGCCGTCTCGCTGAGCCGTGCCAGCTGCTCGTCGCCGAGCACGGGGAATCCCATCTTGAGCTTCAGCGCCGGGATGATGGAGCAGAGATTGGCGTTGCCGCACCGTTCACCGTAGCCGTTCATGGTGCCCTGCACCTGACGCGCCCCGGCGGCCACCGCGACTAAACTGTTGGCGACGGCGCAATCGCCGTCGTTGTGACAGTGAATGCCGACCCGAGCCGTGACGTGGGCGACCACGGCACGTACGGCCTCGTCGACCGCCGAGGGCAGTGTGCCGCCGTTGGTGTCGCAGAGACAGATCGTCTCTGCGCCGGCGTCGGCGGCCGCCTTCACCGTCTGCAGAGCGTAGTCCGGGTCGTCGGCGTAGCCGTCGAAGAAGTGCTCGGCATCGTAGACCACACGCTTGCCCTGACGCAGCAGGAACTCGATCGATTCGCTGATCATGCGCAAGTTCTCGTCGTAGCTGGCGCGCAGTACTTTGCTGACGTGCAGACCCCAGGACTTGCCGACGACGGCGACCAGCGGCGCGGTGCTCTCGGCGAGCACACGCAGGTTCTGGTCGTCGTCGACGGCGATCCCCTTGCGCCGCGTCATGCCGAAGGCAACGAGCTCGGCGTTGATGAGCCGTTCGCGTTCCATACGGCGGAAGAACTCGATCTCCTTGGGGTTCGAGGCCGGAAAACCGCCCTCGATGAACTGCACGCCGAGCTCGTCGAGCTTGAGCGCGATGCGCACCTTCTCGTCGACCGAGACCGACATGCCCTCTTGCTGCATGCCGTCGCGCAGCGTCGTGTCGTAGAGCTCTACCGCCGTGAGCGTGGTCTGCTGCGAGGTGCCCATACTCAGCCCTCCACGGCCTCCATGTAGTGGGCAAACTCGTCGTCGCGGCCGCTGACGATGGCGTGGAACTTCTCCTGGATGCGGCGCGTGACGGGGCCGGGCTCGCCGATCACGTGGTCGTCGACCTCGCGGATCGGCACGAGCTCGGCCGCCGTGCCGGTGCAGAAGAGCTCGTCCGAGATGACCAGATCGCTGCGCGTGAGCGTGCGCTCGGTGCACGGAATGCCCAGGCTGGCGGCGATCTCGATGACCGTCTCGCGGGTGATGCCTTCGAGAATGCCGTCGCTCACCGGCGGCGTCATGAGCACGCCGCGACGCACGGCGAAGATGTTCTCACCCGAGCCTTCGGCCACGTGGCCGCGCTCGTTGAGCATGATCGCCTCGTCGTAGCCGGCCTTGTTCACCTCGACCTTGGCAAGGATGCTGTTGAGATACTGCCCGCACGCCTTGGCGGCGCGCGCTAGCGAAGCATTGTCGAGCGCGCGCACGCTCGAGCACTTGGCGCGAATGCCGTGCTGCGCCGCGTCGTCGCCGAGGTAGGCGCCCCACGGCCACGCGGCAATGATCGTCTCGACCGGCGCATTGAGCGGGAAGATGCCCATCTCGCCGTAGCCGCGAAAGACGAGCGGGCGGATGTAGCAGGCGCGCAGGCCGTTGGCCTTGATGAGGTCCTTGGTCGCCTGCGACAGCTCCTCGCGTGTGTACGGCACGGGCATGTAGTAGAGCTTCGCCGACCGCTCGAGGCGGGCCATGTGCTCGTCAAGACGAAACACGGCAGGACCACGGACCGTGTCGTAGCAGCGAATCCCCTCGAAGACGCCCGAACCGTAGTGCAGGGCGTGCGTGAGGACGTGGACCTTGGCATCAGCCCAGGGCACGAGCTCACCGTTCATCCAGATCTTGTCCACGACGGGAATTGGCATCGGTCCTCCTAACGTTCACGCGCTGCGCGCGCGACAGCTTCTACTTCTCTTCACCTTGCTCGGTCATCACGACCGGCTAGACGCGCTCGGCGACCAGGTCGCCGACCTCGGCGGTCGAGTAGCCCATCTTGCCGGAAGCCATGCCCTTCATCTTGGTACCGGTGACCTCGGCGATCGCCCGCTCCACATCCGCGGCCGCCTGGCTCTCGCCCAAGGAGTCGAGCATCATGGACGCAGCGGCGATGGCGGCGATGGGGTTGATGACACCGAGGCCGGTGTACTTGGGCGCCGAGCCGCCGATGGGCTCGAACATGCTCACGCCCTCGGGGTTGATGTTACCGCCGGCGGCGACACCCATGCCGCCCTGCGTGATGGCGCCGAGATCGGTGATGATATCGCCGAACATGTTGCCGGTGACCAGCACGTCAAACCACTCGGGGCTCTTCACCATCCACATGCAGGTCGCGTCGACGTGGTAGTACTCGCGCTTGACGTCCGGGTACTCCTCCTCGCCGATCTCGTTGAAACGGCGGAACCACAGGTCGTAGACGTACGTGAGTACGTTGGTCTTACCGACCAGCCCGAGCGTGTTGTTCTCACCCACGCCGCGCGCCTTCTTGCCGTGCTTGCGGGCGTAGTCGAACGCCCAGTACAGACAGCGGTCGACCTGGGCGCAGCTGTACAGCATGTTCTGCACGGCGACCTCGTGCGGCGTGCCCTTCATCATGGTGCCGCCACCGCCGGCGTACATGTCGCCGGAGTTCTCACGGACGACGACGTAGTCGATCTCGTTCGGGCCCTTATCCTTGAGCGGCGTGTCGACGCCGGGATAGAGCCGCACAGGACGCAGGTTGATGTATTGGTCGAGCTCGAAGCGCAGCTGCAGCAGAAGACCCTTCTCGAGGATGCCCGGCGCCACATCCGGATGCCCGATGGCGCCCAGGTAGATCGAGTCGAAGCCCTTGAACTCCTCCACGGCCGACGGCGGCAGGATCTCGCCGGTGCGCAGGTAGCGCTCGCCGCCGAAATCGTAGTGGGTCAGATCGAGCGCGAACCTGTGTTTGGCGGCGGCGGCCTCCAGGACCTTGAGTCCCTCAGTGACCACCTCGGGTCCCGTGCCGTCGCCCGGCAACACTGCGATCTTGTACGTCTTCCCCATGGTCCCTCTCTTCGCTGACGGATGATCTTCGGACGCGCTCACGACGCGGCTTCGTCCGCGAGGCGCGACTTGACGTAGGGCATCAGGCCACCACGGTCGATGAGCTCCTGCATGAACGGCGGGAACGCCTCGGCAGTGAAGCTCGTGCCCTGCGTGAGGTTCTCGACGGTGCCGGCGGTGAGATCGACACGTAGGCGATCGCCGGTGCGCGCCGCACGCGCCGCCTCCGGCGAGACCACGATCGGCAACCCGGTGTTGATCGCGTTGCGGTAGAAGATGCGCGCGAACGAGGCGGCGACGACGACGCTCACGCCGGCGTGCTTGATCGCCACCGGCGCGTGTTCACGCGAGCTGCCGCAACCGAAGTTCTCGAGCGCGACCATGATGTCGCCGGGCTGCACACGCTTGATGAAGTCCTCGTCGATATCCTGCATGCAGTGGGAGGCGAGCTCGTCCGGGTCGTTGGTGTTGAGGTACCGCGCCGGGATGATCACATCGGTGTCGACGTCACGGCCATAGGTGTGAACAGTGCCCTCGAAGATCATGCCGCCTCCCTGCTTCGTCTGCGCCGTCACGACGCACCCCCGACCATGTCCGGCGTCGCGATATGCCCGGCCAGCGCCGAGGCCGCCGCCACGTAGGGACCGGCGAGATAGACCTCGCTGCCGGTATGGCCCATGCGGCCGACGAAGTTGCGGTTGGTGGTCGCCACGGCACGCTCGCCCTCGGCGAGGATGCCCATGTGGCCACCGAGACATGGGCCGCAGGTCGGCGTGCTGAAGGCGCAACCGGCCTCGACCAGCGCCTGCATCGTGCCGTCGGCGGCGGCGGCGAGAAAGATCTCCTGCGTACCGGGCAGAATGATCACGCGCACATCCGGGTGCACTTTGCGGCCGCGCAGGATCTCCGCCGCCTGCTGGAGATCGGCGAGGCGGCCGTTGGTACAGCTGCCGATCACGACCTGGTCGATCTTCGTGTCGCTCAGATCGGCCGCTGCCGCCGTGTTGGACGGCAGATGCGGCTTGCTCACCGTGAGCGGCACGGCGGCGGCGTCGATCTCGAGGACGCGCGCGTAGTCGGCGTCGGCGTCGCTGGCGAACACGACGCCGGCCGTGCGCGCGTGGCTGCCCTGCGGCCGCGACGCCAGGTAGGCGGCCGTCTTCTCGTCGTGAGCAACGATGCCGCTCTTGCCTCCGGCCTCGATGGCCATGTTGCACATGCTGAGGCGCTCGTCCATCGACAGGTTCGCGATCGCCTCGCCGGTGAACTCCATCGCCTGGTAGAGGGCGCCGTCCACGCCAATGAGGCCGATCGTGTGCAGAATCAGATCCTTACCGGTGACCCACGGCTGCACCTTGCCCGAGTAGACGAACTTAACGGACTCGGGTACCCGCAGCCACACACGGCCCCAGGCCATGGCGGCGGCGAAGTCGGTGCTACCCATGCCGGTGCTGAAGGCGCCCAGGCCGCCGTACGTGCAGGTGTGGCTGTCGGCGCCGATGACGACGTCGCCCGGCGCCACCATGCCGGTATCCGGCAGGAGCACGTGCTCGATGCCGACACGACCGACCTCGAAGTAGTTCACGATCCCGTACTTGCGGGCGAAGTCGCGCACTTTCTTGCTCTGGCCGGCGGCCTTGATGTCTTTGTTGGGCGTGAAGTGATCGGGCACGAGGGCGATCTTGGCCGGGTCGAAGACCTTGTCGAACCCGGCTTTCTCGAACTCGGCAATCGCCAGCGGCGCGGTGATGTCGTTGGCCAGCGCCAGGTCGATCCGCGCCTCGATGATGTCGCCGGCGTGCGCTGCGTCGCGCCCGGCGGCCCGGGCCAGGATCTTCTCCGTGATCGTTGAACCCATCAGACCTCCCCCGCTGCCGCGGCGTTGTTGACCGCGCGGACATATGCCTTGGCCGACGCCTCCATGACGTCGTAGCTGACTGCTTGGCCGTTGTACGAGCGATCCTTGACGATGACGGCGACGCGCACCTCGGCCAGCGAGTCCTTGCCGGCCGAGATCGCCTTGACCTGGTAGTCGGCCAGACTGCCCTCGATGCCGACGGCGTCGTCGATGGCCTTGAACACCGATTCGACCGTGCCGTTGCTGAAGCTCTTGCCGCGCAGCACCTCGTCGTGGGCGTCGATCTCAACCTGGCTCGTCGGGATGATCGTCGAGCCCGCCTGCGTGACGAAGCTGCGCAGCGAGTAGACATCCTGGCGCTCGCGAATCTCTTCGTTGACGAGCGCCTCGAGGTCGAGCACGGTGACTTGCTTCTTCTTGTCGGCGATCTCCTTGAAGCGCCGGAAGGCGTCGTCCAGGTCCTCGTCGCTCAGGTGGTAGCCCAGCTCGGCCAGCTTGGCGCGCAGCGCGTGACGCCCGGAGTGCTTGCCCAGAACGATGTCGCTCTCGGTGAGGCCAACGTCGGCCGGCGTCATGATCTCGAAGGTGCTCGGCTCGGCGAGCACGCCCGCCTGGTGAATACCGCTCTCGTGGGCAAAGGCATTGCGACCCACGATTGCCTTGTTGCGCTGAATCACGTAGCCCGTCAGCGTACTGACGAGGCGACTCGTGCGGGCGATCTCCCTGGTGTCGACCCCGGTCTCGCAGTCGAACAGCTCGCCGCGCGTACGCAGCGCCATCACGACCTCTTCCATCGAGGTGTTGCCGGCGCGCTCACCGATGCCGTTGACGGCGCACTCGACCTGTGTCGCCCCGGCACGCACGGCGGCCAGCGAGTTGGCCGTCGCCAGTCCGAGATCGTTGTGGCAGTGCACGCTCACACAGACGTCGTGCAGCGACGGGCAGAGCCGGTACAGCTCGCGGATGAAGTCGCCGAACTCGATGGGGACGGCGTAGCCGACCGTATCGGGCACGTTGATCGTCGTGGCACCGCATTCGACGGCGATGCCCAGCACCTTCGCCAGAAACTCGGGCTCCGAGCGACTGGCGTCCATGGCGCTGAACTCGACGTCGGCGCCGGCGTGTGTACTCGCCAACTCCTTCGCCAGACTCACCATGGTGCGCGTGTCGGCGAGCACCTGTTCCGGCGTCTTCTTGATCTGGTATTTCATCTGCACGGGGCTGGTGCTGATGAAGGTGTGAATGCGCGGTGTCTCTGCGACTTTGACCGCGTCCCAGCAGACCCGGATGTCTTTCTCGATGGCCCGCGCCAGACCGGCGATGCGCGGGCCCTTGATCTCGGTCGCAATCTGCTGCACGGCGTCGAAATCGTCCGGCGAGGCGATCGGGAATCCTGCCTCGATGATGTCGACGCCCAGCCGCGCCAGCTGGCGCGCGATCTCGAGCTTCTCGCTCTTGTTGAGCGTCGCACCGGGCGCCTGTTCACCGTCGCGCAGGGTGGTATCGAAGATGTTGATATAGCGATGAGTGCTCACGAGCGTCTCACTCCTCCCATGGCAGATGTGATCGCCGCTGATGTTTCGCGGGCTCCGGATGAGATCCAGAAGAGGGCCGTTACGGCCGGCAGGTGTCTACGCGTCCCCCCGAAGGGGGAGAAGGAGGAGGCCGCCGAGGAGGTTGAGCACGCTGGCGCGTACCTCAATGTGATCCTCCCGATGTGTGCGGCGGCTACGCATAGTTTGCGAAGTGTATCGGAGCCATACCTGCGCACGCAAGCATGAGCCCAAGCGCCCACGCCCCACCGCCACGACAACCAGTGCCGCCATGGCGCAGAGTTCACCATACGACCGGCGGCGTCAGCCCGGGTGACCCATACCATCACTTTGACGACGAAGCGGATCTCGTGCGAACTCTCGGGTACGAGAGACTCGCAAAGCCCGACCGGAGGGTTCTGGTCTACGCCTCGTGCAAACGCGTGTGCGCATCGTCGAGTAAATCGAGGCCGAACTGCCGCGCTCCGTCCACCGTATCCCGGCGGCCGGCGGCCTCGTCACCTTGCCCATCCATGACGGGGAAGGCTTGACTCTCGAGGACGTCGAAGAACGTCTCCCGGGCGCCGCTATCGAGCATCACGAGACGGTAGCGCCGCCAGCCGAGGTGCGGCGCGGCGCAGATGGAGTAGTCCGGCGGATCGGGCGTATCGTGGTCCGCCAGTTGCAGGATCAGGTCGCCGTGACGGAGCTCGTGCGGGCCACGAGCCGCCAGCGCCCTCAGAATGGGATCCGGTGCGTCGGGGTTAGGGTCGTCGATCCACTCCCACTCAGTCATCTCGCCCTCCTTCATCCGCCGACAGAACTCAGAGTGTACGGAAGAGGACACACGGACACAACGATTCGCCCGTCGCACACCGAATGAGAGGCCGCAGTGCCAAAGTCTCAGTCTCTACCTGACCGTGAGATAACTCCCCCGTTCTGAGAAAGGCAATGCCCGCGGCGCTATGCGGTTCTGTAGGACTCCCTCATAACGCAGTAGAACGAGCCCGGTCCCTGGATGCCATATACGTTCTTCTGCTGCGCCCGCAGTTGGCTCACGTAGAAGGCGACGAGGATTGGTGCTTCGTCCCGCTGAATCGCCGAGAGCTTCGCGGCCAACTCGCTGCGCTCGGCCGCGTCGGCGGTCGCCATGTACTCGCCAAAGGTGCGCACGAACTCCGCGTCGTGCCAATGTGAGGAACTCCAGGTGCTCGTGGGCAAGAGCATCGCCTGAGCGTAGACGCCCGGTGTCGGCCGGCCGCCCCACTCGACGATGCACAGCTCGGTGTCGAGCCAGGGAGAGGCACCATCGCGACCGTCACCGCTGCCGGCGTAGAAGGTGTCGTAGCTCATCAGTTCGATCACGATGTTGACCCCGGCGGGCCGGCATTGATCCCGGATGAGCCGAGCGAGCTGCAGATTCTCGAGGTAGTCGGCGACCGTGAGTTTGACGTCGAGCGTCGATCTGCCGGCGTCGGCCAGCAAAGCCTTGGCCCTGTCGTAGTTCTGTGTGCGCGGCAGCGACGGTGGGCTACCCGCAAACACCGTCGGCTCCCAGAAGGTGTCGTAGCCGATCTTGCTGCGGCCGTCGTACAGGACCTCGTTGATCGCCTCGCGATCGAGGCAGCAGGCGACGGCCTGACGCAGGCGCTTGTCCTTCCACAAGTGACTGGTGACGTTGAAGGCGACCTCGCGAATACCACTCGACGGATAGACGTCAACACGCAGGTTGGGATCATCCAGCAACGCCTGCGAATCCTCAAAGGCAACTTGCGGCTGGAAGTCGACGGCGCCCGACTGCAATTGCAGGTTGGCCGCCGACCCGTCCTGCACCATCATCCAAGTGATCTGATCGAGGTAGGGAAGCTGACTGCCCGCCGTATCCTTGCCCCAGTAGGTGGGATTCCTGACCATCGTGCACTTCTGCCCAGCGCTGTACTCCTTGAGAACGAACGGACCAGTGCCCACGGGGCTCTTGACGAAGTCGCCGGCGTAGTCGCGCGGCAGCATGACGGCGTTGTAGTTGGACGTGCAGATCAGGTAGGGGAAGTCGACGTACGGCCGCTCGAGCGTGAAGCGAACGGTGTGCGTGTCGATCGCTTCGCTGCCACCCGGCGAGAGGACGCCGGTGAGGACGGAGAGCGCTGAGGACCCGCTTTCGGGGTCGGTGAGGCGCTCAAAGGTGGCGACGACGTCGGCGGCCTCGAATGGGCGGCCGTTGGTGAAGCTCACGCCCTGGCGCAGGTGGAAGGTCCAGACCGAAGCATCATCGCTGGACGTCCAGCTCTCGGCGAGGCGCGGCACCAATGCGTTCGTGTCGTCGAGATCGACGAGGTACTCGCAGAGCTGCATGATGAGAACGATGCTGCCTTGATCTCTCATCGCCACAGGATCGAGATCGGTGAGCGACGGCGGGATGACGCCGATGAGCGAGCCGCCCTTCACCGGCGCCGGGGCGCCCGTCGCCGAGGGCGAAGCGGCAGGATCCCCGCCTTCGCCACAAGCAGCCAGAAGCGAACCCGAAGCGGCAAGAGAAAGACCAAGAACGGAGGCGCGCGCAAGGAGTTGGCGCCGCGTCATGCGAACGTTCTGTGCCCCTTCGATGAAGCGCTGCCCGTACTCCATGCGGATCTGGTCGTCGGACACCGCTACTCCCTTGAGGTGCAGGCATGCAAGACCACGCAGGCCGAAGCAATCGAGCGCCCGGCCCGCGACAGGGCACCCCGCACCATACCGCCTCGCTCTACAGATGACAACGACGCTACCGACCGCTCAGGCGAGCCCCGCCGCACCAGCGTGCTGCGGCCGCGACATGTCCGGGGGCCACGCGTGCCGCTCCCTCCCTCTCAGCCGACGCCGAGGATCTTCTTCGCCTGGGCGACGGCTTCGATGGCGTCTTCGGCGTAGCCGTCGGCGCCGATCTCCTCGGCCCAGGCACGGGTCGTGGGGGCGCCGCCGATCATCACCTTGACGGAGTCGCGCAGGCCGGCCTCTTTCAGGGCGAGGATCGTCTTCTGCTGGTTGGGCATCGTCGTCGTCAGCAGGGCGGAGAGCAGGAGCAGGTCGGCCTGCTGCTCTTTGACCGCCTCGACGAAGGTCTCGACGGCGACGTCGCAGCCGACGTCGGTGACGGTGAAGCCGGCGGCCGAGAGCATCGAGCAGACGATCGTCTTGCCGATCTCGTGGATGTCGCCGGCGACCGTACCGGCGACGGCGTTACCGAGAGAGCGACGGCCCTCGTTGGACTTGTCGAGCTCGGGCTGCAGGACGGCGACGGCGGCCTTCATGGCCTCGGCGCCCTGGACCAGCTCGGGAAGGAAGAACTCGCCGCGACCGAAGAGATCGCCGACCTCTTCGATGCCTTTGACAAAGCCCAGGTCGAGGATGTCGGCGGGGGCAAGACCGGCGGCGAGACCCTCTCGGGCGAGGCGCTCGGCGTCCTCGGGCTCGCCGTCGATGATCGTCTGTTGCATCTGTTGGTAGAGCGCGTCTGACACTGGAGCCTCCGTCACTTCCCGGTCTGTACGTATGCCTGCACCAACTCGTCCATCTTCGACTTGAGCGCCGGCGCCAGGGGCTGCGGCCGGTGCTCGGCGAGGATGGCGAGCGCCTTGCGCCGCGCCTTCTCGCGCAGATCGAGCGAGCCTTGCTCCTCCCAAGCCTGCTGCGTGATGCGGTTAAGGATCGTCGGCCGCCACTGCAACTGGCGCACGTGCTGCTTCGTGTGTCGCGTGCGCAAGAAGTCGCCGCCGGGGCCGACAGCGGCGATCACGTCGAGACCGAGCATGTCGGCGTCGACGTCGATGCCCTCAAGTGTGCGCCGGTTCATCGCCACGAACTCGTCGACGATCACCACCAGCTCGGGCGAGCCGGTGAGGCCGAAGTCGAGGTAGCCGACGTCGTGATTGAGGTTGGAGCCGGCCTGCATGGAGAGCAGCGTGAGCTCGGCGATGTCGAGGCCGGCCTGCGCGTCGCAGCATTGCGAGTCACTGGTCCCCGCGTAGCCCCAGTTGGGGATGTCCAGCCACTTCGCCATCTCGCACATGCCCAGGTACGTCGTGTAGTACTCGGGCGAGTTGTAGCAGGCCTGGACGGTGGACATGTCGAGCTTGGCCGGTCCCATACCGGTAAGCACCGGAGAGCCCGGGCGACGCAACTGATGAATCACAATGCCGAAGAGCGACTCGGCCAGCGCTTGCACGATATGACCGGCGTGAGTGATCGGCGCGGTCGCACCGGCGATCGGCGCCGGTGAATAGATGAGCGGGATACCCCAGTCGGCGCAGAAGAGCAGCTTGTCGATGACCTCGGTCGAGTGCATGAGAGGGCTCACCGGCTCGCCGTACTGGATGAAGTACGGCTTGGCGCGCAACTGCTCGGCGCCACCGCGGATCTCGCCGGCGATCTTCCACATCACCTCGAGATCCGCCTGCCCGGCGGCGGTCATCACCATCGGCTTCGTGGAATTTCCGACCATCGCCCGGAAGCTCTCGAGGTACGCCGTGTACGCGGGCACGTCGCTCGGGTGGGCGCTCGACATGATGAAGTCCATGTTCGGCAGGCCGTCGCAGAGATGGGCCTGCCGGGCCACGTCGCTCAGTGTGCTCGGGCGCCGGCGGCCGGTCTCCAAGTCGTAGATGCTCAGCAAGTCTGAGCCCGTGCCGAAGTACGAGTTGTAGCCGCCGAGCTGCATGGCGATCTCGCCGTTGCGGTCGTACACGTCGATCATCGCCGGAACTGTGGTGCGCGCCGCAGTCACCATCTCGCGCGGAATGCGCACGCGCTCGCCGCCCTCCAGAGAGGCGCCCGCGCCGAGCAGCAGATCGCGCGCGGCGGCATGCGGCACAATCATGCCGATCTCGGCGATGATGGTCAGTGCCCCGTCGTAGATGGCCTGGCACTTCTCTTCCGAGAGCAGCGTGAGGCGGCTCTTCAACACCGACTTGGGCAGCTCACTCATCGTCGCACGTCTCCTCTGCGTCCCCATGAAGCACGCCCCGAGGGGCCTCCAGCAAAACGCCGTCGCACGCTTGGACTACCACGCCTAGCGCAGGATGCCACCTTGCGTGAGCGAGAACAACCACCGAAGGACCGCGAGCAACCGACGAACCCGTGATCGCCGATCAGTAGCCCGTGTCTGCGGGACCGGCGCCGAGCAACTGGATCAGCGGTCGCTCCATGCATCGGGCATCGCGCCGGAGTAGCTACCCGGATGCGTCGTTGCACCCGCGGCAGCGCTCAGCACATCGGCCGTCCACTCACGCACGTCGTAGCCGCTGACGATACGGCTCAAGCGGCGGATCCTCTCGCGCTTCTCCTCCTCGCTCATCGCCAACGCCTTGCCGAGCACCTCGGCCAGATTGGCGAGGTCGTACGGGTTCGTGAGCAGCGCACCGTGGAGCTCGACCGCCGCGCCGGCAAACTCCGAGAGGACCAAGGCGCCGGCGCCATCCACCGCGTCCTGCGCGGCGACGAACTCCTTGGCGACGAGATTGAGGCCGTCGCGCAGCGGCGTGACCCACATGACGTCCGCAGCGGCGTAGTAGCAGGCGACGTCGTCAAAAGGAAACGACCGGAAGAGGTAGTGGATCGGCGCCCATTCGAGCGTCCGAAATCTGCCGTTGATGCGCCCGACGGCCTCATCGACCGATTCGCGGATCTCGTCGTACACGGCCATGCCGGATGCCGGGGGCGTCGTGATGAGCACAAGAACGATGCGCCCGTGGAGATCTGGCCGTTCGTCGAGCAGCCGCTCGTACGCCTCGAGCTTGTTCAGCGGGCCCTTGACGTAGTCGAGGCGTTCGATCGACATCACGATCGTCTGGTCGGCGAAGCGCTCGCGGATTCCACTGACCTTCGCCTGACTCTCCTCCCGCGCAAGGATGTCGTGAATCGCCTTCACATCCACACCAACCGGGTGAGCGCCGATGCGCAAGTGGCGGCCCTGCACACCCAGCAGCGTCGGCATCTCAACCTGCGCGAGCGCGACGCCGCGGACACGGAAGCGCGGTGCGCATTCCTCGGTTGTGAGGACATCCGCGGGGACGTGCGTGCGCACCAGTTCGGCGAAGTTGGCGGCGTAGCGCGGAATATGGAAGCCGACGTGGTCGCACTGCGCCAAAGAGGCGACGATCTGGTCTGCCCAAGGAATCACGTTGAACACGCACGCCGGCGGGAAGGAGGTGTGGTGGAAGAAGCTGATCTTCACGTCGGGGCGCAACTGCCGGAGAATCCCCGGGACCATCCACAGATTGTAGTCGTGAATCCACACCAGCGCCCCGTCGTCGGCCTCTTCGGCCGTCTGTTCCGCGAAGCGCCGATTGATCTCGACGTAGTGTTCCCAGTCATCATGATGGAACGACGCGCGATCGACGAAGGAGAAGATCACCGGCCAGAAGGCCTCCTTCGAGAAGGCGTGGTAGAAACGCTGCACATCCGACGATTCGAGAGGCACCGTCGCCGTCACGAGCTCCGGATACACCTTGGCGTCCACCATCTCGTGCCGAGCGATCGGACGATGACCTCGGTCCGAGGTGGACCAGGCGACCCAGGAGCCGGACCGCCCGCTGCGAAACGAGCCCAGAAGCGTGGGGATGATGCCGTTGGGGCTGCTGTGCGGTTTGCGCACCAGTCGGCCGTTCACGCGCTCTTCGTTGTACGGCAGCCGGTGATAGACGACGACGAGTTGCGCGTCGCCCACATCGCCATCCGCCGGAGCGACGACATCGGCGCTGTCCCAATGCGGATGGGTCCCGAGCGCCTCAAGGATTCCGGCGGTGCCCTCTCGAGAGGCGTGCAGCGTGAGCGTCGACGGCGGCACGGCGTCTCGCAAGGCCTGCTCCGCGTTACCGACAATCACGCCCCTGAACCCCCGCTCGTAGAGCGACTCATCGTTGAGCGTGTCGCCGGCCACGAGCACCGACTCGTCGGGCAGACCGAGGTGCTCAACGAGCGCGCGCAGCGTCCGTCCCTTGGACACACCCGGAGGCAACACGTCGAGATACTTGCCTGCCGAGAAGAGTAGCTGGCACTCGATTCCCGTAAGGCGGTCGCGAACAGCATCCAGCACGTCCGGACCTTCGACGAAGAACGAACAGCGTCGCTCCTGCGGCACCATCTGCGGCGATAGGCCGGCGAGACCGTCCAACCGCTCGAATATCGGCTCGGCGCCGACCCAGCGACCATCGATCTCGAGCTGGAGAGGCTGCACCGACTCGAGTGATTCGCCGTGTACCACGGTCGCGCCGACATCGGCAATGACGTACGCCGGACTAGGGACGATGGGATCGTTGATGAGGGGGAGAACGCTCTCTACGCCGCGCCCGGTGACGAAGACCACCTGCGAACTGGGCACGGCGCGCAACGCTGAATAGAGGGCAAGGCGGTCATGCTGCCGGCCGCCGAGAAACGTGCCGTCAAGATCGGTAGCAAGGAAAAGAATGAGTGCACAACCTCCTTCTCAGCTTTGATGCCACGCCATCCGCGCGGCACCCCAGACAGGCATCAGGCCTTACCGAGCGTACCCAGGATCTTTAGCTGTGGTCAACCTGGACGGCGCCTAGTTGCTCACCTGAATGGTCGTCTGTGGCGACTTCGCGGACCCGCTCTTGAAGTAGTACACCGAGGTCGCCGTCGGCTTGACGGTGACCTGGTAGCTCGAGTACTTGGCCACGTATCCGCCGGAGAGACTCTGCGAGTGCCGGGTCGTTGCGACGGACTGACTCGACCAGACTCCCCCCTTCTTTGTATACAGCTGAACCTTGCTTCCCGACGAGAGGGCCGGATAGACGCGACCCTCGATCGTAAGGCCGGTTCCCTTGGTGATGGAGACGTCATCACCCGCTGCCGGAGAGATCGACATGCTCTTGAAGGTCACCCACGTACTGTTGAGTCCGAGCTTCGTGCGCAGCATGCTGCCGTGCATGTAGGTCGTCCCATTGGAGCCGATGATGGCCGCCTTGACGATGCGCGGCGACGAACCCTTCTCCACGCGGTAGATCGCCTGCACAGTGCCCTTCACAGCCGAGCCGAGAGCAGACTTGAGCTGCTTCTCGCTACGGGTGAACGGTCCCCAGGTGTGCAGAGTGGCGTACGAGTCGTAGGGATCGTCGACACCCTTGAGATAGGGCTGAGACGTCGTTTCCCACGCGTACTCGATGTTCTCGGTTTGGCCGCCGGAACACGAGAAGTAGAACGCCTGAATCGGCGTCCCCTTATAGCTCGGTACGATGCCGGCAGTGGCCTTGATCGCCGCATTCGTGCGCGAGTCCTCGCGCGACACGCCACTGTAGACCTGCGAACGAACATCGCAGTACACGTCCCACTCTCCGGTCGCGGCGCGGCGCGCCCGCTCGGCGTAGGAACGCGCCGCACACGCCTGCGCCTTGAGCGCCTCAGCCGGCCACGAGGCGGAGACTTCGTGAGGGACGACGCCCCGCAAGTAGCTCTCCATGGCGACGTAGTTCACCATCATCAGCGACGATCCCGAGCGCACGACGCGTATCTTGCCGCGATGCCGACCGGTCTGGCCGGCATCCGTCGCCGTGATCAGACTGAGCTGGCCCTTGGTCGGCGCAAAGGTCACGGCCCCGGAGAAGGTCTTGGTCTTGCCCCCGGCGGAGACCCGATAGGCGCCGTTGACGTACGTCGTCGTCGCCGTCACTCCCCCACCGATGGACAACGACGAGCCTCCTCCCTTGGCCGTGTATGAGCTTGCGCAAGTGAGCTTCACCGATTGCAGCCCGCTGCGCAGGCGCACGCGCAACGTCGCGTTCTTGATCGTCGTGAAGCCGATGCCGGTGTAGTAGTGCTTGAGAATCGTCTTGTAGCTGGCACCGTGCTTGGCCAAGCCGTAGGCACCCCATTGCGACATGCCGATGCCGTGACCCCAACCACGGCCCGAGACGGTGAAGAGCGTGGCCTCGGTCGTCGTGACGGGCGTCGTGCGCTCACCCGTGCCGACCGTCAACGGCACCACACTGCTGTAGCCCACCAGGTTGGCGGAGTCGGCAGGCATCATGGCGCGGAACTCCCAGTTCTGGCGGTTGACCATCGCCACGCTGACGGCGTAGCTGCCGTCGGCGGCCAGCTTAGCCGTGCGCCAGTTGATCCAGTCGCCGCCGGCGGCGAGGCGCTTCTGTATCGTGACCGTGCCGCTGGCGGAGCTACCGGCGGCGGTGGCGACGCTGCCGCTGTAGGTGACGGAGGTGCCGACCTCGACCGGCGTCGCGAGGGTCTTGAGGGCGACAGTCCAGGGGTCCGTGGCCGTGGATTGTTCCCCAATCGCGGCCGCGACCGACGCTCTCACTTCAGGCAGCAACGCGTACAACGCATCCCCCGGGCAGGCGGTGTAGTTGGCATCGCGGTGCCCGGCGATGGTGGGAAAGGTGACCGTGTCGCCCTTGTCGTACTTGTCCGTACCGCCGCAGGTGAGCGTCGCCTGACCCGTGGGATCCACGCCGTGAAGGCTCAGCTTCCAGGCGAGCAAGCGCTCAAGTGCATCGACCGCCTGCGCCGACGGCTGTTCGCTGGTGTACGTCCCCATGACCGATATGCCGGTGCTGCCCGTATTGAAGCCGTAGACTTGGGCGCCCACGACACCCTGCTTGGGGCCACCGGCACGCCCTACGTAGATTCGGCCGAAGCGATCGATGAGGAAGTTGTAGCCGATGTCGCTCCAACCGAGGCTCTTCGTGTGGTAGGCGTAGATCCCACGCACGATCGCCGGCGCGTCGGCCTGTGAGTAGTCGTTCCCGCCGGCGGTATGGTGGATGAACGCCATCTTGACTGTCGCGAGGACGGGGTCGCCGGAACGCAGTGACTCATCGGCGCCCCACGCCGCCCGCGTCACCAAGTCCGGTTCATCGACCGTGGCCGCGCCTGCGCTAGCCGTGAGGCGCAAGGTGGGCGCAGTCGCCGCCAGCGTCCGCACAAAGCTGAGCGTGCGCTCGGCCACGTCGACGTCAGGTGACGTGTCGAGCGCCACCAGCTTCACACCGCTCAGTTCGACCGGTGCGGAATCGCCCGCCGCCGTCGCTCGAATCTGCACGTAGCGCCCCGCACCTGTCCACATCGCCTCGATGTGTGCGGTCGGCGCGCCATCGCCTTCGCCGGCATACTCGAGCGGCGCCTCGAACCAGGGGCCCCAACCGGAGCCATCCTCGCTGCAGCGCAGCCGCACGATGACATCGCCGTCATCCTTTGGGAGATCGCACGTCAAGCCGAGCATCGTGAAGCTCATCTCGGAGTCGAGGGTCACGAGTGGCACCGAGGCGTCGCCCCCGGAAGAGCGTTTCTGCGACCCCTGGGCAGCGACTGTGAGTCGCTGCGGCACGGAGAACGACTGCACGTCCACCTTCTGCGGAGACATGCGCCAAGCCTCGGCCGCAGCCCCCGTCCACAACGCCAGCCAGGCCACCACGAGCAGCACTGCGAGCGCCCCGACGGCGGTTGTGATTCCTCTTGAGCGCCATCCGAGTCGTCGCATCTTCATGCTCACCTCTCCTAGCCTCGGGCGACAGCGAGTCCCTTGAACCCTCGTGTGAGACACACTCGTCGTCGCTTTCTGCGCGTCCACAACACGTAGCTAGGACGCTTGTCGGAAGTGGGGTTTTCGATCTGCAGCTGGCTTCGACAGCCAGAGGGACAACAACTATGTACGCGAACCTTCGTGACGCTACCCTACAACCCTGCGCCAAAAAGGCAAAAGGCGGTGGGGCTCTCTACGTGGAGCCCCACCGCCCCGTTGTCACGAATGCTTACAGTTTGACACGCTTGCCGTCGCCCAGACCGCAGGCGTCGACAAGCTCGGCGAGTTGCACGTCGCTCAGCGGATCATCGATCGTGAGTCCCATCACGGCCATCTGGTCCTTGACCTCGCGACCCACGCTCATTTGGCCGATGTTGATCCCGAATTCGCCCATCTTGGTGCCGATCTTGCCGATCATGCCGGGCACATCCTTGTATTGCAGGAAGACCATATTGGCGGCCGGCTCGATGTCGACGTCCTGACGGTAGACCTTGACGAAACGCGGACGATGCCGCGGGCCGAGCGTAGTGCCGCTCACGCTGAGTTCGCCACGCGCGTCGGTGGTCGACACGGTGATCAGATTGAGGTAGTCAACGGCCGCCGGCTGCTTGGCCTCTTTGGCCGTGATGCCGCGCTCGTCGGCGATCGCCTGCACATTGACGAAGTTGACCGGGCCATCGACCTTGTCGGCCACGACGCCCTGCAACACGGCCATGGCAAGGATACGCGTGTCGTAGCGCGCGATGCCGCCGCCGTAGGTGATCTCGAAGCTATCGACGGGACCGTCTGAGATCTGGACGATGAGCTTGCCGAGTTGCTCGCACACCGGCAGGAACGGCATGAGCTGGTCGGCGTCCTCACCGGGCGAAAGCGGGATGTTGACGGCGTTGCTGGCGAACTGACCGTTGAGTACCGCCGCTACTTGCTCGGCGATGATCGTGCTGGCGCGCAACTGCGCCTCGATCGTGGACGCACCGAGATGGGGCGTGCAGACGACGCTGTCGTACTTGAAGAGCGGACTCTCCGTCGTCGGCTCCTTGGGATACACATCGACGCCCGACGCCGCGACCTTGCCGCTCTCGATGGCGCGCGCCCAGGCATCCTCATCGATGATGCCGCCACGCGCGACGTTGACGACGCGCACGCCGTCCTTCATCTTGGCGAACTCCTCATCCGAGATGAAGCCGATGGTCTCGGCGTTCTTCGGCAGATGGACGGTGATGAAATCGGCCTCGCGGTAGATCTTGTCCGGGCTGTCGGCACGCTCGAGCCCGAGTTCGACGAAGCGCTCGGCCGGCACAAACGGATCGTAGGCGACGACGTTCATGCCCAAGCCGCGGGCGTCCTCGGCGACGAGGAAGCCGATGCGACCGAGGCCGACGACACCGAGCGTCTTGCCGCGCAGCTCAACACCGTTCTTGCCCCACTTGCCCTTCTCCCAGTTGCCGGACTTGAGGTCCGCGTAGGCCTGCGGAATGTTGCGCGCGCAGGCCATGATGAGAGCGACTGTGTGCTCCGCCGCAGAGAGCACGTTGCTCTGCGGCGCATTGACGACGATGACGCCGCGCTTCGTCGCCTCCTTGACGTCGATGTTGTCGACGCCGACGCCGGCGCGGCCGACCACCTGCAGCTTCGTGCCGGCCTGCAAGACCTCGGCCGTGACCTTGGCCGCCGAGCGCACGATCAGGCCGTGATACTCGGGTATGCGCTTGAGGAGTTCGTCGGCGTCCCACTCGTAGCCGAGGTCGACCTCAAAGCCGAGGTCCTCGAGGTACTTGATGCCCTCGGGAGCAAGCTTCTCTTTGGCGAGGATCTTCTTGATCTCGGTCATCTCGTCATCCTCCCCGCTCAGAGCTGGACTGGGCTCTGCATGAACACCTGCTCGGCCGCGGCGATGGAGGCGCCAAACTTGACGTCGTAGCCGAGCTCGGCAAGGACCATCTCGACGGTCGTCAGACCCACGACGATGTCGGAGTGACCGAAGTAACCGCAGTGGCCGAAGCGGAAGATCTTGCCTTTCACGGCGCCCTGTCCGCCGGCCAGCCACACACCCCACTTGTCGCGCGCGAGCTTGCCGATCTTGCCGCCGTCGACGCCTTCCGGGACCTTCACGGATGTGACGGAGTTCGCCTCCGGATCCTCGACGGCGAAGAGCTCGAGACCGAGCGCCTTGACGCCCTCGCGGCAGGCCTTGCCGAGCACGCGGTGACGCTGAAACACGTTCTCCAGGCCCTCCTCACGGATGAGGTCGATGGCGGCGTTCTGGGCAACCATGAGAGAGACCGCCGGCGTGTACGGCGTCTGCGCGGCGTCGCCGGTCATCTTGGCGCGCGCCGCGACCCAGTCGAAGTAGAAGCGCGGCGTCTGGCACTGCTCGACGACCTTCCATGCCTTCTCGCTGACAGCGACGTAGGCCAGGCCCGGAGGCACCATGAGCGCCTTCTGAGAGCCGGTCACGCAAACGTCCACGTGCCACTCGTCGGTCTTCAGGTCGGACGCGCCGAGGCCGCTGATGGCGTCGACGACAAGGATAGCCGGCGTCTTGGCGACGATGTCACCGATCGCCTTGATGTCGTTGAGGACGCCGGTAGACGTCTCGGAGTGCTGAACGAACACCGCTTTGATCGTCGGATCCGCAGCCAGAGCCGACTCGATGTCGGCCGGCACGGCCTTCGTGCCCCACTCGTACTGCAGCGCCGTGACTTCGGCACCCCACGTCTTGTTCAGTTTGATCCAGCGGTCGCCGAAGTTGCCGACGGACGCTACCAGGACGTGATCGCCGGGGTTGACGATGTTGACCACCGCGGACTCCATGCAGCCCGTGCCGGAGGCCGCATACACGAGCACATCGTTCTCCGTCTGGAAGATGTACTTCATGCCGGAGACGACATCCTTGAGGATCTCGGTGAACCGTGGCGCACGGTGATGAATTACGGGTTCGGCGAGAGCCGAGAGGACCTCGGGCGGCACCGGCGTTGGTCCGGGGGTGATGAGGAAACGCTTCTGCATCGATATGTCCTTTCGTCTGTCCTATCGCGCCGGTGCCTCTTGTGCCGGCGAATCATGTGAAGCGAGCTACAAAGCCGACATTCTAACGGACTCGGGCAGGGTGTCGCGAGTGCCGTTGACGAGGCGCGCCGGCGCGTCTTGCCGGGACGATCGGCTGATTGTGAGACGCGGAAGGAGTCGCGCCGCACGCAGGCGCAAGGGGAGCGTGCGAAGAAAGGCGGAAGCCGGCTGGAACGGTCGCAGCGGGAGAGCTGTGCACCCCGCTCCAGCCGTTACGACGGGCGATGCATCGAGGCCTTCATGCCGGCAGCATAGCGAGGAGGGCAGCGCCGGGCAACACGCTGCCATCGCCGTGCGCACGCCTCAGACGGCCGGCGAGGCATGCCGAGGGCTGATCGCCTCGTCTTGCCACCGCGACGGCATTTCGCGCGGCGCAGCCACCACCGACAGCTTCCGTGGCAAGTCCAGCTCCCCCCCGTGGACCTTCAGCCATTGCACGAAGTGATCGACGAGCGCCGGATCGAAGTGCTTCCCGGATTCGTGTCGCAACTCGCGAACCGCCGCCTGTAGCGTCAATGCCATGCGATACGGCCGATCGGTGGTCATCGCCGAGAAGGCGTCGGCGACAGCCAGAATGCGGCCGATCAGCGGGATGTTCTCGCCGGCCAGACCCTCCGGGTAGCCGGCGCCGTCGTAGCGTTCGTGGTGCGTCACCACGGCGGCGCGCACCTCCTCCATGTCGCGCAGCGCGGCGACGAGGACCCCGCTGAGAACAACGTGATTCTTGACCACCTCACGCTCCTCCGGAGTGAGCGCGCCGGGCTTCGAGAGAATACGGTCCGGCACACCGATCTTGCCGACGTCGTGCAGGAGACCCGCCACTCGCACGACCTTCTGTGTCGATTCCGACAGACCTACGGCCTCGGCGATGGCAAGCGCGTACTCCGCCACGTGCTCGCTGTGTGCGCGCGTGTAGCGATCACGATTGTCGACGGCGACCACCAGCGATTCGAACATGCCGAAAGCCCGGAGGTGCTCCGGCATCGTAGTGTCGTGGCCGTCCAGCTCAGTGACCGCGTTGCCGCCCAGGCGCTTGGACTCATAGAGACGTTCGTCGGCGACGGCAATGAGCTCGTTGACGGCACGCCCGTCCTCGGGATAGGCGGCGATCCCGACACTGGCGAAGATCGGGATCGCCTCCCCTGAGGGGCTCTCCCAGAGCTCGCCCGCAAGCCGGCCCTGGAGATGGCGAGCGAGCACGCCGGCGTCGGCCGGCATCGTGCCGGGAAGCACGACGAGAAACTCGTCGCCGCCGTAGCGACCAACGCGATCCGCGGCCCGTGTCCCATCACCGAGCACGCGGCTCACTTGACGGATGACGGCATCGCCGGCGAGGTGCCCATGCGTATCGTTCAGGAGTTTGAAGCGATCGATGTCGAGCATGAGCACGCTCAACGGGCTCCCCGAACGTTGTGCCGTCTCGAGCGCCCAGGCAAGGTCTTCGTGGATACGACGGTGATTGGCGAGACCGCTCAAGGCATCCGTCTCGCTCAGTTCCCGCAACTCGCGCACGAGCTGCGCGGCGCGAATGGCTTCGCCGGCGATCGAGCTCAGACCCGCAGCGAGCGCCATCTCGTCGACACCGAAACGGCGCTCACGCAGCGAGTCCCAGAACACCAGCAGGCCGGCCGGTCCGGCGACGGACTGCATCGGCACAGTGAGGCAGGTCTTTTCATTCCACTCGAGCATCAGGCGCCTGCTCACCGGATCCAGATCCGCATCGGAGACGAGCTCCAGGAGAGGACCGCCGCCTTCGAGGATGGCGCGCTCCGCGGGGTAATCGTCGAGTCTCATGGGTGACCCGAGCCTATTCCAGCCTGTGGGCTCGGCCTCCCACATGCCGCGCGCCGTGATCGTATCCGCGGCGGCGGCGTACTCGAAGGCAACGCACTCCGAAACATGGAGGATCTGCCCCGCGGCGCGGGTGAGAATCGCGAGAGCCGCGTCGAGGTCGGCGGCGCTGTCGACGCCCTGCCCCGCGGCGACCATCAGCTGGAGCTTACGGAGCTGGTCGTCTTTGGCGGCCAGTATCTCGCCGTTGTGGATCGACATCGCCAGTAGGCGGCCGATCGTCGTTGCGATCGCCACCTCATCCGGGCCAACCACACGCTTGGGTCGCGACTCCCCGACCTCGACGAAACCAACGATGCGGTCGTGCACCACCAGCGGGACAACCAACACCGAGTGCACACCCCGAGCCAGCAATTCGGCGCGAACGGGAGGGTTCACGTGCGCATCGTCGAGCAATGACAGAACGATCGGCTCACGCGCCGTCGCGGCGATTCCGGCAATGGCCCACAGCGACCGCCGCCCGCCGTTCAGAGTCGCCGACGCATCAGTGCAGACGCAGGCCACACGAACGGGCACACCCTCAGGGTCGGTTTGGTAGATGCAGCAGCGCTGCATGTCGAGCAGGCGGACCATCTCGAGAGCCGCCGACTGCCACGTCGCACCCGGGTCGTCACCGTTCGACAGTTGCGCGCCGAGATCGATCACCGCGGCGCGCGTCTGCTCCAGCGTCGACTGTGTACGTTGCCAGCGGGAGACGAGCCACGCGAGGATCTCGGAGATGAATAAGCAGATGCCCACGACGTAGAAGACCGACGCGACGGCAGTGGAGTCCGCGTTCCTGAGGTAGAGCGGAGCGAGGTAGGCGACGGCAATGAGCGGCACGAGCTTGAGCCCCGTCCAGCGCGGTAGCGCCAAACCAACCCAAACGGCCCCTGCGACGAAGAAGACCGGGTAGAGACTTGGGTCGTTGCCGCCGAGGTAGTTGCGGGCGCCGGAGAGCGCCAGCCCCAGGGGAACCGGGAGGTACAGTGCAGCGCTGGACCATCTCTCCCAGGGAAGAAACCAGAGGATCGCCCCGCTCGCCGCGGCAATCGCTCCAACGACAAGAACACCCACCGTGCTCTCGCCAGGAGCATCGGGTCGCACCAGACTGCCCAAACTGAGCAAGCCGGCGACAGCCATGAACAGGCCGGCCGCCTTCCCCGCGAGCTTAGGAGTAATGAAGGAAGATGAGTTCACCGCCGCGCGCGCCAGAGTCGTGTCCTCCTGCATTTGCATGCTGTTCTACGGCACACCTCGCCGCGCTTGGATAGAACCCAGCAGGAACAGCCCGGCGGAGCAATTGCCACCTCAACGGTATCGACCGGCGAGCCATGAAGAAAAGGGAGATAGACAAATTGACGGGGGGCGGGAGCAGCGCGCCGGCCGCTCCCGCCCCCCGTGTCAGATCAATCGGTGGGGCTTCCGCCCCGGATGCCTCAGACGTCGATGTCGAGACCACCCTCTTGAATCCAGCTCATCATGCCGCGCAAGTCCTTGCCGACGTTCTCGATGAGATGCTCTTTGCCCTGCCGCTTGAGGGCGTTGTAGACCGGCCGGTTAGCCTGGTTCTCGAGGATCCACTCGCGCGCGAACTCGCCGCTCTGAACCTCGGCGAGGATCTCGCGCATGGTCTCGCGCACACGCTCGTCGATGACCCGCGGGCCGCGCGTGAGATCGCCGTACTCGGCCGTGTCGCTGATGCTGTAGCGCATGCCGGCGATGCCCTTCTCCCACATGAGATCGACGATGAGCTTGAGCTCATGCAGACACTCAAAGTAGGCGATCTCCGGCTGGTAGCCGGCCTCCACCAGCGTGTCGAAGCCGGCCGTGACCAGCTCGGTGCAACCGCCGCAGAGCACGGCCTGCTCGCCGAAGAGGTCGGTCTCCGTCTCCTCCGAGAAAGTGGTCTCGAGGCCGCCGGCGCGCAGGCCGCCGATGCCCGAAGCGTAGGCGAGCGCCTGAGCCTTCGCCTGACCGCTGGCATCCTGGTAGACGGCGATGAGCACCGGCACGCCCTTGCCCTCTTCGAACTGACGCCGCACGAGGTGACCCGGGCCCTTGGGAGCGACCATGCTGACGTCGACGGTGGGCGGCGGCACGATCTGACCGAAGTGAATGTTGAAGCCGTGAGCGAACATGAGCGTGGCGCCGTCCTTGAGATTGGGCGCCACATCGTTCTTGTAGACGATGGCCTGGGTCTGATCCGGCACGAGCATCATGACCACGTCGGCACGCTTAGTCGCCTCGCCGGCGGAAAGGACCTCAAAACCGGCCTTCTCAGCACGCTGGGCATTAGGCGTGCCGGCAAGCTCACTGACGACCACGTTGACGCCGGAGTCGCGCAGATTCTGGGCGTGCGCGTGGCCCTGACTGCCGAAGCCGATGATGGCCACGGTCTTGCTCGTGATGAGGCTCAGATCGGCGTCCCTGTCGTAGTACATGCGGTCTCCTCCTCTGTACGCCGCGCCCCCAGCGGGCGACTGCGCTCGGAACGTTGGATTCTAGTCTGTCGCCGCGGACGCGGCAATGGCACGGAGTGGGGCCGCTAGAAGTCGAGGAGATCGCCGAGAAGACTCTTGTACGACTTGCTCTTCTGGTGGTTCGAGTGACCACTATGCCGTGCATCGCCGTGTTTGTAGTACGCATCGTGCTTGTACTCACGAAACTGCGGATCGTAGACAGCCCGCTCCGGGCGGTGCGCATCCATCTGCGTCTCGCTGCGCTCGATGATCTTCTCGAGCTCCCCACGATCGAGCCATACGCCGCGGCACTCAGGGCAGTAGTCGATCTCGATGCCCTGGCGCTCCGTCATGACCAGGCTCACGTTCTTGCAGACCGGACAGTTCATCTGGGAACCCCCTCTCGTCTCCGATCCCAGCGTCGACTCATTGTACGAGTCGACGCAACCGTCGCCCCCAACTGGGCGCAAGGCGTTGTCTACCGCTGCTTGACTATGACGTAACGTCATGGTTTACGCTCGTGCCGGAAAGGAGGGCTGATGGACTACCGCACCGCACAAGTCGCCGACCTGGCGCACGTGAGCGTGAGAACGCTTCACCACTACGATCGCATCGGCTTGCTGGTGCCGGCGAAGCGCTCGCCCGCCGGCTACCGCGCCTACGACGCCGCCGACCTCGAGCGCCTCCAGCAGATCCTCTTCTATCGCGAGCTCGGCCTTGGTCTGCGCGAGATCCGAGCTCTCATGACCGACCCGACGTTCGACCGACTTGAGGCGCTGGCCGCACAGCGCCGTGCCGTCGCGGTCAGAGTGCAGCGTCTGGAGGCCATGCTCGCGCTCATCGATCAGACCCTCGCCAGCCCCGAAGGAGGCACACCTATGACGACAGAGGAGATGTTCTCCGTCTTCGGCGACTTCGATCCAAGTGCCCACGAAGAAGAGGTACAGGAGCGCTGGGGCAACACCGAGGCCCATCGCGAGTCACAACGCCGCACGCGCGCCTACAGCGCCGAGGACTGGCGCCGCTACAAGATCGAGAGTGAAGCCAGCGGCGCCCTCATCGCCGCCCTCATGGATGAGGGCGTGGCCGCCGACGATCCGCGCGCCTTGGACGCCGCGGAGGGCGCGCGCCTGCTCATCGACCGTTGGTTCTACCCCTGCTCGCGAACTCAGCACGCAGCGCTCGGCGAGATGTATGTCGCCGATCCGCGCTTCGCCGCGAACTACGAGAAGATCCGGCCGGGGATGGCAGAGTACCTGCGGGCGGCCACGGCAGCGAACCTCGCCCGCGGCGAAGCCTGAAGAGCGGCCTCAGCAGCGCAGCGTCGCCGTCAGCCGGCCGGGAGAGCGCACGAGCGCGATGGCGTCCAGAACGCTCGTGCACACCACGTCGGCAGCAGCGAGCGTCGCAGCGGCGCAGCCCTCTACCTGGATGAGCGCGACGCCCAGATGCGCGACGGCGAGCATCTGTGCGTCGTTGCGTCCGTTGCCGAAGACGACAACAGTCTCGGCCCCGAGACTCTCGACGTAGCTGCGCTTCGCTGCCGTCTGATCGTCGGCGCCGATTACGGTGAGTCGTAGCGGCAAACCATCGAGTTCCGCCGCCGCGCGACCGATGGTATCCGCGGTTAACACGTGCACCTCCACGTCATCCGCCAAGGCAGTCAGAGCAGAGGCGACGCCGGAGAGTAGCGCACCATCGCACGCCAACGTACCGTTGAAGTCGAAGACCGCGTGCCGCAAGTGCAGCGCACCCCAACCCGGAACGGCGGCAGTGATCACGTCCGGCGGGCGCGCAGCATTGGGCTCGCGATGGAGCACGTCACGGCAGCTGCGATGTGCCACACCGCCGACACCACAACGGAGTCACACGACCGCCCCGGCGGCGACGAGCTCGTCGACCCAGCACGCGGCGTCGTCGCGTTCAAAGATGAGGAACCGGCCGGCGTCGGCCGGGTTCTTGGCGCGATGGTAGCGGGCGTAGATCGCGCGCTCGTCCGCGGCCACGATCTCGATCTTCCCGGATTCGTGCGAAAGGCAGAGGCGCGCCCGCCGCGAGAGACCCGAGACACACTGGCGCGCCGTCTCCATGAGCTCGATGGCACGGACGATCGGTATGGCGAAGTGCGCCGTGCCGATCGTCGGCCGGCACTGGAACACGTAGTACTGCGGGCAGCCGGCATCCGTACAGCGCTGGAAGAGCTCGGCGAGAACCCGAGCGTCGTCGTTGATGCCGGCGCCGATGGGGCATTGGTTGAGACAAACCGCCCCCGCGGCGCGCAACGCCGCTATCGCCGCCACCGCCGCAGACGTCAACTCATGCGGATGATCGAAGTGCGTCATCACGTACAGCGACCGCCCGCTGGCGACAACCTCCGAGACCAGATCCAGAAGATCGGCGTCGCTGCTGATGCGCTGCGGATCGAAGGCCGGCACCTTGGAGCCGATACGCACGGTGCGTACGTGCGGGATGGCGATGAGCGCCCGCACGAGAGGACGCAGCCGAGCCGTCGTGAGCGTCAGGGGATCGCCACCCGTGAGGAGGACGTCGGTGATTTCGGGGTGAGCGGCGATGTACGCCACGCTGCCGGCGTACTCGCGATGTGTCTCGTGACTGCCCGGCGAGAAGAGCCGCTTGCGAAAACAGTAGCGGCAGAATCCGGCGCACTGATCAGTGACCAGCAAGAGCGCCGTGTCCGCATACTTGTGCTGCAGACCAGGCAGAGGCGTGTTGGCGGCCTCATTGGAGGCATCCAGAGAGCCGCTCCCCTCCAATTCCTCGACGCTAGGCACAATGAGGCGGCGTATCGGATCGCGTCCATCGTTCCAGTCGATAAGCCCCACATAGTAGTCGCTGGCACGAAACGCAAACCGCGAAACGACACCACTCAGCGCCTCGGCGTCCAAACCGTTGCTCGCCAAATCGGAGACCTGCGTGTGTGAGCGCCCTGGGCGCGATGGAGTGCGGGGAGTGCTGGCGAACGGCTTCAGTGTGACTTCAGGCACTGGCCCTCCAGGTTACTCAGGAGGGGTTACAGGCCAGCAGACTGCCCGCAACCAACTCCGATTCGGATAGCGGCCCGACTACCCGCGTTAACCTCCGGAGCCGCGGCCCCGGACCCAAGAGCTTGAAGCGCTCGGCATTCTCACACCTTCGCGACCCGGCGACAAGCCGGCACCCTGCCGACGGTATCGTCACGCCGGGTTACGCGCAAGGAGACCTAACAACTACGAGCGACACGCTTGATGCGTCACGGAAGGAGCAGAATGCCTCTGCCGTGCAGATACCCGCGCACGTCGCCGCTGTAACAGAAACCCGCAGCCCGGCAACGGATACCCCTGATCCGAGAGGGGTATTCACGGCCTCCTTCGCGTCGGCCCAGGTGGCACTGCCGCTCGCCTGGCTCCCTGCGACGCCGACGCGTAAGAACGACCGATAACGCAGTGCCTCTAACTCTACAGTTGAGCTTTAGTCTACTGCGGCACTTCGATCCCATCCGGCTCGCCGCCGAGCCTGCGATGAGGATAGGCGAGATCGCGCCGCTGAAACGCGAGAATCGCGGGGTTCCGGATCACGCCCTGGTCGATCTCGATCGCACGGCGCAGCGTCTCATGCTCCATCCAGCTCTCACGACCGGCCATCATCGCCGGCATGTGAGAAAGCAGCGCCATAGAGATGGTGCGCGTCGCGCTTTCCCAGAGGTAGCTCGGCGTGTGATCGACGGCATAGTAGTCGAACGCGCCGAAGTGCAGCATCGGCTTCTCGAACGACGTCGGCGTCGCGAACGAGAAGCCCATGCCCTCGTCGCAACTCACGTCAATGATGAGCAGCCCACGCTTGAGATAGGGAATCTCGTCTTCTTCGACAAACATGAGTGGCGCGCTGGGGTCCTGGTACGTGCCGTTGACCATGATGTCGGTCTCGCTCACCAGGTCGAGGAAGGGCCGCTCGGTGCCGTCGTCGTCGACGACGATCATGCGGCCCTCACCCTCAAACCCTTCGCGCAGGCGCACGTAGTGACATCCGAGTACCTCCTCGCGAATGTCGTGCTCGGGCCTACGGATACACACCGTGATGTCGCGAAAGCCGACTGCCTTGAGCGCGTAGATGGCGCCGCGGCTCACCGAGCCGAAGCTGAAGACGACGCACTTGCGCTGGTTGCCGTAGTGGCCGTCGATGCCGCGCAACTGCAGCGCATGGAAGACGGCGCAGTAGCCGGCCATCTCGTTGTTCTTGTAGAAGGTGTGGCGCCCGGTGTGCCCCTCTGGCGCCCAGAAGAACATCTGCTCGAAGGCGATCAGAGTGAGACGCCGGTCGATCGCCACCTGCGTAACGTCGGCGTGCTGCACGCAATGGGGCCAGCCCCAGAGCACGCCGGCCTCGCGCAGTTCCTCGAAATCGGCGAGCACGGGTTTGGCGAGGAGCACGACGCCGAGTTCAGAGAGGAGCGCGTGACGCGGCGCCACGCCGCCGCTGATCGCGCTCAACTCACGATCGGTCATGCCAAAGCGTGCCGCGTACCCCTCTTCGAAGACGAGCCGGCGGCGCAGATGCTCGGGCAGTCGCTGCAGATGATCGGGGTGGAGCGGCATGCGCAGTTCGTGTTCTTTGCGTGCGCTTCCCACGACACCCAAGGTCAGGTCGGTCACGACTTCTCCTCTCCCCGGCGGCGAGTCACGTCGATCATACCCCTCCGAATCGGTGCCGACGCTGCCTTTGCGTCGAGCCGTGACGGGGCGCGCACTATGCGCGCCCCGTCTCCTTGAAGTACCGTTTCGACGCCTTGCTGATCGTCCGCCAGCGACGCTTCTCCTCGGCGCGCAGGCGAGCGTCGGTCTTGGCCGCCGCGACCTGCGCCTCACGTATCAGCTTGTGATAACTGAGCAGACGCTCCTCGGGAAGCGTGCCGGCCGCGACCGCCGCCGCGACCGCGCATCCGGGTTCGCCGTCGTGCGCGCAATCGCGAAAGCGGCACCCGGCGGCGGCGGCTTCCACGTCGGGGAAGGCCGCCGCAATGCCCTCCTCGGCGCCGGTGAGCACGAGCGCGCGCAGACCGGGCGTGTCGATGAGGAGGCCGTCGTCGGCCAACGCAATGAGCTCACGAGTGACGGTCGTATGGCGCCCGCGTCCGTCTTGCAGGCGCACCTCGCGCGTGGCCTGGCGCTGTTCACCGAGGAGCGCGTTCACGAGCGTCGACTTGCCCGCCCCCGACGGTCCGATGAGCACACCCGTGTGCCCGGATACGAGGTACGCCCGCACAAGGTCGAGCCCGGCACCCGTCACAGCGCTGGACGTGATGACGTCGACGCCGAAGGCCACCGCCGATACGTCGGCAATCGCGGCCTCGACATCTGCCGAGAGATCGACCTTGGTGAGAAGCACCACAGGCGTAGCCCCGGACTCCCAGGCGAGGGCGAGCTCGCGCTCGATGCGGCGTACGTTGGGCGCCGGCACCAGCGGGTGGACGACGAAGACAACATCCACGTTGGCGGCCAGTGCCTGCTGGCCGGACGTCTCGCCGGAGTCGCCGCGCACGATCGCACTGGAACGATCGAGCACCGCCTCGATGAGCGGTGCCTCGAGTTCGTCGTCGGCATGCACAACCACCCAGTCACCGACGACCGGGAGATCGACGGCGGCGCCGGACTCCTTGAGGAGCGCCGCCGCGTACTTGGCTTGGACGGTTCCGGCGGCGGTGACGACGACAGCGCCGCCGCGCTCCGAACGTACCACGCGAGCGGGCAAACGACCGACGCTTGCGCGAGCAGCGAAGAGCGCCGCCCAACGCGACGAGTAGCCAAGGTGTTCGAGTGAACTGAAAGAGGTCAACTGCGGGTCCTTCCGACAAGGCGCCCGCGACCGAGCTATGCGCGGGGCGCCGAAATGGAGACGAACGACATTGAGGGCGCGTACGCCCGGACAAGCACCGTATGCATCTGCGTTCGCCTCCTTTCCACGCTCGCGGAACGGGACCCATGGTACCATCGATGCCACACCGACAGCGATATGGGACGCGACGCCGATGAGCGCGGGTACCCGAGATCGGAGAGCTCCGTGCAGCGCACACTCCTCAGCGGCAAGATCCACCGCGCGACCGTCACCGACGCCGACCTGGACTATGAGGGCAGCATCACGATCGATGCCGAGCTGCTCGCGGCCGCAGGCATGCTGCCCAACGAGCTTGTACACGTGTGGGACATCACCAACGGCGGCCGGATCACGACCTACACACTGAGCGGTGAGCATGGGAGCGGCGTCGTCTGCGTCAACGGTGCCGCCGCCCACATCGTGCAGCGTGGCGACCTCGTCGTCATCGCCAGCTTCGCTCAGGTCGACGAAGTGGAAGCGGAGTCGTGGACGCCACGTCTGGTCTTCGTCGACAGTCATAACCGCATCGCCGCAACGCGCGCGGAGCGGCTCCCGGAGGCGCCGTCCGCTCGCTAGCCGACGCCGTACACGAGCAGCGGCGCCTGATCGTTCACACCAGCGAGCAGCGTCAGCCTCGAACCCTCAATCCGCCAGCATGTCGCGCGCTCGAGCAGTTGCAGATACCGCATCTCCTGTTGCATGAGATCCTCGGGCCCCGCCATGAGTGTCGTCGCCAACGGACCGATGTCGAGGTCGGCGCCGCTCACCTTGTAGCCGCCGTGATAGCGGTTCACGCCACCCGACCCACTGACCCGGCCGTCGTGGCCAAAGACAGCCGTGATCTCACTGCCGGCGATGAGGGCGTCCATGGTGCCGGCACCAGTGGCGCACGCCGTGCAGATCCACGTGGCTCCCTCCAGCGAGGCGCCGCCGCGCCCAGAGCCGCGGAGCACGCCGCTATCCCTGCCTGCCCGGTTCACTTCACGGCCCTTCAATCCGCCGCCTCGATGCGCACGCCAACCGGCAGTTGACGCCGGCGCAGAAAGCCCCGGCGACGCCCCTGATCGTCGCGAGATTCGTAGCGCAGCTTGATGTACGGGCAGCGACTGTCGTTCTCGGGATACTCCGAGGTCAAGCGCCGGCGCTCGACCTCCGTGACTTCACGAACGCTGCCGTCGTCGTTGACGAAGACGTACTCGAAGCCATCCTCCTCTGGTCGGCGCGCTCGTGTCACTACGCTCAACCACACGAGGTATCCACCGAGAACAAGCACCACGATCCCCACGAGCATCCCGACGATCCAGATGATCTGGCCCATGCGTCAGCGCGGCCTCAGCCGCGCCTCCTTCCCGTTCCGTCCATCTCCGTCCTCCAATCCTTAGGCCCGCCCTTGACGACCGTGTGACGCGCCGTCAGCTCGCGGGGCAGCTTGCCCCACCGTGCTTCTCGAGGTACTTCTGGTGATACTCCTCCGCCGGCCAGAAGACGCCCGCAGGAACGATCTCGGTCCTGATCGGGCGCGAGAAGGTACCGGCTTCTTCGTGCCGCCGCTGCGACTCGCGGGCGGCGGCCTCCTGCGCCGGCGTGTGGAAGAGGATCGCCGAGCGATACTGAGTCCCCACGTCCGGCCCTTGACGGTTCTTCGTCGTAGGATCGTGGCTCTTCCAGAAGACCGTCAGCAAGTCATCGTACCCGAGCTGACTCGAGTCGTAGGTGACCTCGACCGCCTCGGCATGTCCCGTGACGCCCGTACAGACTTCCTCGTAGCTCGGACTCTGAGCCGTCCCGCCGGTGTAGCCGACCCGCGTCGCGACGACGCCGGCGAGACGACTGTAGGTCTCCTCGACGTGCCAGAAGCACCCTTCGGCAAACGTTGCCAACCTCGCTTGGGCGACGTGGTCGGCGGCTCCGGCAACGATCTCCCGCATGGGAGTGAAGCGCAACGCCGCCGAATTGAGGCAGAAGCGCAGACCGGTCGGCGCCGGACCATCACCGAACACATGGCCGAGGTGCGCGTCGCAGCGCGCGCAGAGAATCTCGGTACGCGCCATCCCCCAACTGAAGTCGCGCTCTCGCACAACGTTCTCCTCAGCGAACGGAGCGAAGAAGCTCGGCCAGCCGGTGCCCGAGTCGAATTTGCTCAGCGAGGAGAAGAGCGGCAGACCACAGCAGATGCAGGAGTAGATGCCCTCCTCGTGCGTCTTCAGCAGGTTGCCGCAGAAGGCCGGTTCGGTGCCCTTGCTGCGCGCGACAGCGTACTGCTCGGCGGTAAGCAGCGCCCGCCATTCCTCGTCGGTCTTCACGATCTTGGCGACGACGAACACCGGCGAGGTGCCGCCGTCCGCCCCAACGAGGCGAACCGGTACGCAACCGTCCTCGGGCTGCGGCATGTCCGGCGTCTCTTTGGTGGCCCCATGACCACCGAATCGAGTGAGAGCGACAATCGCCGCCGTGAGCGCCAGCACCGCAATGCCGATAGCTGCTACCTTCGCCATGTCCATCGCCTCCTACTCGGGCTAGCTCTCGGCGCGCCGCTGATCTCCATGGTACCTCGGCTTACCGGAACGCCGGCGCGGTGCCACGGGACACGGCCCTTCTTGAAACGCCATCAATGCCTCGCAGATCTTCGCCTGAGGAGGCAGCGCCCACAGTGCCACGACGACCCGCTCCCTACTGTGCCGTGTAGCCGCCGTCGACGACATAGTAGCCGCCGGTGAGAAAGCCGGCCTTCGCCGAGCAGAGGAAGGCAACCAAGTCGGCCACCTCGTCTGGCTCGCCCAGCCGCCCCATCGCGTGCATTCCCGCGACTGCAGACTGCGCCGCATCGTCGAGGCTGGCCATGAGGAGCGGCGTCTTGATGAAGCCCGGCCCGACGGCGTTGATGCGCAACCCCTGCGGGGCGTATTCGAGCGCCGCCGCCTTGGTGAGCCCCACGACGGCGTGCTTGGCGGCCACATACGCCGGCGCGGCGCGAAACCCGACCGATCCGAGTACCGACGACATATTGACGATCGCACCCCCACCCGTGGCCAGCATCGCCGGGATCTCGTAGCGCAGACAGTAGAAGATCCCGTTGAGGTTGGTATCGATGACCCTCTGCCAGCCTTCGATAGAGTAGTCGCCTGTCTGATTGAGTTCGCCGCCGATACCGGCGCTGTTCACGGCGAAGTCGATGCGCCCGAACGCGGACACCGCGTCCGCGACCATGCCTTCCGCAGCCGCCGGATCGCTGACGTCGACCGGCAAGAACACGGCGTCGCCACCGGCGCGCTTGGCCATCGCCACGACACGCTCGCCGGCCGCTTCGTTGAGGTCGACGACGACGACTTTGGCACCCGCCATCGCGAAGTTGCGCACACAGGCCTCACCGATGCCGGATGCGCCACCTGTCACCAACGCCACGTGATTCGCAAAGTCCTCACCACACATGCCATCCTCCTCGGCCGCATCAAGACAACAGATAAATTCGATTCGGGAAGTAGGTGACAGCTTACCCCGCACCACTCGAAGCCCATGCACGGCACTTTGACTGAGCTGACAACACAAACCGCTCAACCGTACTCACGAACTGTCCGTAAACTGCATCGAGACACCCCCCCGCGATCTCACATCCAGGCAGGTACCAGTGTTCGAAGCACACGTTGTGGAGAACCGAGCGACCACGGTCGCCTACCTCACCATGGTCGGATCGTACGATCAGATCGCGTCCGGCTTCATCGCGCTGTACTCCTGGATTGAGGAATGCGGCCACGCCGCGGTCGGCAGCCCTCACGCGACGTTCCTGACCGATCCTGTCCTCGTTGCCGAGGATGAGGCCCGTTGGGAGCTCTGGACAGAGATCTACGCTGTCTCGTACGTCCCCGGCACGATGGATCAGAGCGGTTGCGGCATCAAGATCGTGCCGCAGCGGACCCTCGCCACGACCGTCCACGAGGGTCCGGTCGACTCCATCGAGACAACCCACGAGAGCCTCGGGATCTGGGTCGTCGAACGCGGCTTCCGCATCGTCGGACCGCCCGAGGAGATGTACCTCACCGACGCAATGGATGTGAGTCCGGAGCAGATTCGCACCCAAGTCGGAATCCCGGTGCGCTGCGTCTAGATCCTTCCCGGCGTGGCGTAGAACAGGCGCCCCGCGGACGCTTCCGCGGCAGCACGAACTCTACCGATACACTCGATTACGGTGCCGCAGCCAACCGGCGACGTGTTCGCCGTCTGGGTCGATGTGCGTCCAGTGAATCGTTCCGCCTTCTTCGTTCCACTCGTACTCACCGTAGAACGCTACGGTATCGCGCACACGCAAGCTGTTGATGCGCGGCGCGAGATCGATGTTGTGCGCAATCAGAAGCGTCTGCCCCGAACCGAGACGCAGGACAAAGCGCTGATGACGGCTACCGTCTTCATCGTCCGCAAGCACACGCACAACCGTCCCGCGTCCTTCCACCTGAAGGTTGTGGGCGTGCTCCTCGAACGCCTGCGCAAGAATGGCATCCATGACGGCGATGTCGTCGTTGGTGAAGACGCCGTCGCTCGCCGCCGGTCCCGGTGAATTCTCCGGCGCATCGGCACAGGCGACCGCGCCGGCAGCCCCTACTACCGCCAACGAGAGCCAGAGAGCCACCCCAGCGCCAACCCGCAGCCGTGTCACCGCCGTGCCACGCGAGCTCGGTTGGCGGCCAGGACCGGCATGCCGTCGTACTCCACGATCCAGGCGTCACGACCACCGAAGTGAAGGCTGTTGTTCATGTGATCACGCTCGTCGAGCGCGATACGCCGCACGACATCCGCCCAGGAGGCCATCTCGCCCCGAACGTTCGCGAGCGCACTGGCCGCCGGCACGCCGTCCCACTCCGGATGATCGCGCACGAGCTCAGCATACGTGTGCTCGGCGTGGTCCTCGAACTCGGCGTTGAAGAGGAACGCAGCGCGGATGTCGGCGCGCGCCAGCGCCCAGGAGAGAATCGCGTAGCCGGCCATCATCGCCTGGGGAATCGGCGCCCTCAGGTACCACGGCTCCGGCAGATGGTCCTGGTGCATCTTCTCCTCGAGCACACGCAGGTGCCAGAGCTCGTTCTCGCGTGCCTCCCGCGCCCACGCAAGAATGGTGCGCGCCTCGTCGACGAGCCCCTGGTTGCGGTACCCCTTGGTCATGATCACGTACTGGCGCCGTTCCCAAGCGTGATAGGGCACACCGGCGAACATCTCGATGAGACGCGCCTTCGCCAGAGTGGTACGCCGGCCGGTAAGAACGTCCATCGAACGGAAGAAGAGGCGCGCCAGCGAAGAGTACGGGTAGCGGGGCCGAGCAAGAGTCGCCGCCTGCTCCCTTTTCAGATCGATCACGGGCTGCTCCATCTCGACCTCCTCGCCGTCATCTGTCGCAGCCCCAGTCTACTCCGCCCTCCCGCCTTGCGGCAGCCGCGCGGCGTGGCGCCCCTGCACCGAAGGCCGTCAGGAGACCGTGGCCGCTTCCTGCGCATCGCCGACGGCGCGCTCGAGAATGGCCAGCGCCGTGTCGATCTCGGCTTCGCTCACCGTGAGTGCCGGCATGAAGCGCAGCACGCTGGGCCGCGGTGCATTCACGAGCAGACCGGCAACGCGTGCCCGCTCGGCCACATCAGTAGCGATCGCGGCGCCGGTCTCGAGCGCCAGCAACATGCCCCGTCCTCTCACTTCGCCGAGTCCGCGCCGCGCCGAGAGCTCACGCAGCCGTCCTTCAAGGTAGGCGCCACGCTCGCGCACTCCCTCCAGGAATCCTGGCGCGAGCACGGCGTCGAGTACCGCGCATCCGACCTTCGCCATCAACGGGTTGCCGTTGTACGTGCCGCCCTGGTCGCCGTGGGCGAAGCACGAAGCCGCATCCGTGGCGACAAGCGCCGCCAGTGGCACGCCGCCACCCAGCATCTTGCCCAGCGTCATGATGTCGGGAGCAACGTCGGCGTCTTCGTAGCCCCAGAGCGTGCCGGTGCGACCAACGCCCGTCTGGATCTCGTCGACGATCAACAGCAGGTTGTGGCGCCGCGTGAGCTCACGCAGCGCGCGCAGAAACGCGGCTTCCGCGGGAATCACCCCGGCCTCGCCCTGAATGGGTTCCAGCATCACGGCGACGGTCTGCTCGCCGATCAGGCGCTCCACCGACTCCAGGTCGTTGAGTCGCGCCTTGGGGAAGCCCGGGACTTTGGGCTCGAAGAGCTCGCGGAACTGCGGCTTGCCGGAGGCGGACATCGTCGCCAGCGTACGACCGTGAAACGAGTCCTCGAACGTGATGATCTCGAAAGCGCCGTTCTTGTGCAGCGTGCCCCACTTCCGCGCCAGCTTGATGGCTCCTTCATTGGCTTCGGCGCCGCTGTTGGCAAAGAACACTTGCTGCATCACGCTGTGGCGCACGATGCGCGCCGCCAAGTCGAGTGCTGGTTCGTTGTAGAAGGCCGGGCTCGGCGTGATCAGCGTGCTCGCCTGTTCGTTCAGCGCCGCAACGATCTCCGGCGGGCAGTGCCCGAGACAGTTGACCGCCCAACCCTGGACGAAGTCGAGATACTTGGTGCCTTCGTGATCCCAGAGCCACGAGCCCTCGCCGCGGACGAAGACGAGCGGCGGCCGCGGTGTGATGTCCATCAGCGTCTGACTGGGATACTCGTCGAATCTCATTGCGTTCCCTCCATCGCCGGGCGGCATTTGAGTGGCCGGCGTTACGCGCTCTGCATGCCGGCCACCAACACGCCACGCTCGGCGCGCGGTTCCAGCACGGCCAGAAGTGCTCTTCCTTCGGCGACGATGGCCTCGGCGTCGTCGTCGCTCAGCCCTGTGAGAGCTGCGACACTGAGGTACGCGCTGGCGCCCGAGTCCATAAGGCGCCACACGGCGCAAACGATGCCGTCGACGAGCACGGCACCGCCCTGGTAGTCGCCCGGCGACGGCAACTGCGCGAAGATCTCCGCGTTCGTGACTCGGCTGTTGTCGGCATAGGCGTGCAGGAGGTTGTCGCGATTGTGCAGGAAGCGCACCGGCGCAGGCGTGGACGAGTCAGGTCGCGGCGCGTCGGGCACATCGAAGTACTCGCGCCCGAACGGGTCACGGAGCACAACCAGCTCCGAACGCAAGCCCTCCAGGGCCGCGCCCAGACCGGGAAGCCCCGCCCAAGCCTCCAGATCGGGCACCGTGGCGGGGCCGAAGGCGGCGAGGTAGCGCTTCACGAGTTGCGGCGCGGCGATGGCGGGACCAAGCGAGCGACCGAGCCAAGCCTCGGCCGTAGTGTGCGCAAGCGGTCCGCTGGCGTTCCACAAGCCGCGTGGCGGCGTCTGCACCAGGGGAAGCAAGAGCCGCGCCGCCTGCATGAGCGACGTCGGGCTCGCATCCGAAAAGATCTCGAGCAACCGCTCACCGATCTCTGGGTACGTGAGCGCACCCTCCGCAAAGACCTCGCCGGCACGTTGCACGAAGACCTCTCGATCGACGCTCTTCAGGCGTTCCGCCCAAGACTGTTCGAACTCGGCGAGACTCGTGGCACGCATCACAGGCTGAAGCACTGCGCAATCGTCCGCAGTGACGACGTGGACCTCGGCGCGCATGAGTGCGATACGCACCAGAGCGCGCTCCTCGAGCAACTGTGAGGCCGTCTGCGGATCGAAGCCGTTGAGCCGGCTCCAAAGACCGACATACCAGGACTGCGGCGACTGCGCTTGCAGTCCGACGAGATGATGGAGCGCCTCGAGCGGCGAGAGGTCAGAACGCTCGAGCAGGAGCTGGCGCGCCAACGTCGCCCTGTTGAGCGCCCGTGGGCTCAAAGGTTTCGACGCGCCGCCCGTTGATGCCTGCTCCATTCAGCTCCCCCTTCGCCCGTTCGTCGGTGACGGCAAGAATACCTGACGAATCCCGGCAACGGCAGCGCGGCGCTCGCGACATCTCCGTCCACAAGCTCCAGCATCTCGCATACCAAGAAGCAGGAGCGCGCCGGTCGCGATGAGCGCGCCGCCCGCAACGCCTCCGTCTACTTCGATGGGGAACGCTTGACGGGAGGCCGACCCATGGGTCCGCCCGAGCCTCCCGGCTCGCCGCCTGGGCCGCCCGGTCCGCCAAAGCCGCCCGGTCCGCCAAAGGCGCCAAGACCGCCCGGGCCGCCGAAGCCGCCGCCAGAGGCCAACCGGTGGGGACCCATGCCGGGCACACCCGTTCCCGGTTGACCGGGGCCAGGTTGACCCGGACCGGGGACTCCGCAGCCGGGACCACACCCAGGTCCGCCCATGCCACCCGGTAGCTGGCCGCCTGCACCGCTCGGCACCTGACCGCCCATCCCACCCGGCACCTGGCCGCCCAAGTCGCCTTGCGCCGCTGCTTCGCCGGTGACGGCACGGAAGGTGTACGGACGGCGCGCCGACACCAACCAGAAGCGCGGCACGTCGGGCACGTCTCTGTCCACGACCGGCCCCTGCCAGCGACCGTGATCGGCGCCTTCCTCGCCGAACTGCGTCACCTGCGGCCGCCATCCCCGGCGCTTGAGGTGTTTCTCCGGGTTGTCGAACGTGCCCAACCACGGAGCGCCCTCAGCGGCCTGCATCTCCACCCACGACCGGGTGAACGGCGACGTGAGCACCAGCTCGTTGATGGCGTCGAAACCGATCCAGCTGCCACCGGCGGCCGTCGCGTCGATACGAGCGAGGAGGTCGCTCACCTTACGACTCGGCAGGTAGAAGAGAAAGCCCTCGAGGAGCCAGATCGCGGCCTCCCCGGCGACGAGGCCGGCGGCAGTAAGTGGCGCCTCCCAATCGCCGGTGACGTCGGCCGCCACCGGAATGCGTTCGCACTTGAGCTGTGCGCCGGCCTCGTCGAGCAGGCGCTGCTTGCGTGTGAGTACGTCAGCCCTGTCGACCTCGTAGACGCGCATCGTTTCCGGCAGATCCAGCCGGTAGGCGCGCGTATCGTAGCCTGCGCCGAGAAGGACGAGCTGCCGAATCCCCTCCTCGGCGACAGCCTTGAGCACAAGGTCGTCGAAGAAGCGCGTACGGAGGATGATCGGCACGGTACTCTGTGGGTCGCGCTTGGCCAGCCAGGCCTCGCCTTCGGGACCGGCCAGCGTCTCGGCCCAAGGATCGAAGAAGAGCCGGTCGTCACGACGACTCTCGGCGGCGCGTACAGCCGCCGTCCACGCCGCCGTCATACTCAGATCAGCCCCTGCGCCAGTTTCGCCTGTCATCGCACCGCCCTCCTCTTCATGTGCACGTCTCGAGTTCGCCTTGGCTTGATCGTACGGGGCGGCGCCTGTGCTCGGCAAGCCGCGAGTGACGCGACTCATCCGCACCGAGGCGTCATCCGCTCGCGGCTGGCCGTGACGACGCAAAGGTGAGATCATGCGCCGATCAAGCAATACCCGTAAGGGTATCATCGCAACAGCGGAGGTGGCCGTGCCGGCGCGCCTGCAGTACCTGCCGATCAGCGTGTTCTCCATCGTGCTCGGCCTATGCGGATACGTGATGGCGACGCAGAAGGTCGGAGCCTTGCACGGCTTCTCGCCGCAAGCCGGTCAGATCCTGCTGGCGGTCACAACCGCGATCTACGGCCTGCTCGTGGCGCTGTACGTGGCCAAGGCGGTTCGCTGGTGGCCCGAGGTCGCCGCGGAGCTCAAGCATCCCACCAAATTGAGCTTCTTCCCGGCCATATCGATCTCTCTCCTGCTGTTGAGCGCCGCGTTTCTCGACGTCGATCGGCAGGTGTCTGCCGTCCTCTGGTACGTGGGCGTCGGTCTCCAGTTGATTGTGTCGCTGGGCGTGCTCTCGGCTTGGATACGCCACACGCACTTTCAGATCCAGCATTTCAGTCCCGCGTGGTTCATTCCCGTGGTCGGCAACCTCATCGTCCCCGTGGCCGGCGTCGAACACGGGCCCGCCGATGTCTCCTGGCTGTTCTTCGCCGCCGGGCTCGTCTTCGGGATCGTGCTCTTCGCGATCCTCATGTACCGCATGCTGTTTCATCAGCCGCTGAATGACCGGCTACTGCCGACGCTCTTCATCGTCGTCGCGCCACCCGCCGTCGGTGCGATCTCGTACTACAAGCTCACGGGAGCGTTCGACGCTTTCTTTCGCGTCCTGTACTTCCTGGCCGCCTTTCTGCTTCTCCTCCTGATCGTGCACGCCAGCGGCTTCGTGCGCGTCAAGTTCTCTCTGTCCTGGTGGGCATACCTCTTCCCCATCGCAGCCTTCACGATCGTCACGACGGTTGTCTCCAGAGTGCAGACTTCGAGCTTCTACAGCACGATCGCCACCGGCCTCTGGGTCGCTCTCACGGCGCTCGTGATCATCGTCGCCGCCCGGACCCTGGTCGCCATCGCCCGGCACGAGATCTGCGTTCCGGAATAGCGCCGCGTGCGGACCGCCGCGAACTGCTAGACTTGGCGTAGCGGCTCCTACATAGGAAGCCATCCACATGAAGCACGAGGAAGCGCCGGCGCGCCGCCGGCGCTTGGGAGAGCAGGTGACAGTCCCTGTTGACGAAGGTGAACGCCGCGTGCGGGCCCTCTCCGAGGGCATCCGCGCGGCCGGCCTGCGCCTTACACACCAGCGCCTCGAAGTGGTGCGTGTGCTCACCGCCGACGACACGCACCCAGACGTCGAGACGATCTACCGCAAGGTGCGCACTCGGATGCCGACGATCTCGCTCGACACCGTCTACCGCACCCTGTCGACCTTCGAGGACTTGGGGCTCCTGGAACGCGTCGGCGTCGCCCCTGGACCGACGCGATACGACGGCAATCCGCGCCCCCACCACCATTTCGTCTGCCGCCGTTGCGGCCTCGTGCGCGATCTCGACGAGGACAGCGAACAGGCGGCGAGCGCCAATCCGCAGACGGGGGCGCTCGACACGATCGAGTCCGTCCACGTCGAGTACCGCGGCCTGTGCGCGGCCTGCGCGCAGCAGGCGCCGCGCACAAGCAATCCACAACCGAACGTCCGAAAGGAGCACCACTGACATGAGCATCAAGGGCACCCGCACCGAGCAGAACCTCCTCAAAGCGTTCGCCGGCGAGAGCCAGGCACGCATGCGCTACACGTACTTCGCGAAGGCAGCGAAGAAGGAGGGCTTCGACCAGATCGCGGGGATCTTCCAGGAGACGGCCGACAACGAGCAAGAGCACGCCAAGATCTTCTTCAAGTACCTCGAGGGCGGACCGGTCGAGATCACCGCAACCTACCCCGCAGGCGTCATCGGCACTACTGCCGAGAACCTCTTCGCCGCCGCCGAGGGCGAGCTCGAGGAGTGGTCCGAGCTGTACCCGACCTTCGCCGACATCGCCGAAGAGGAGGGCTTCAAGGACGTCGCCGCCTCGTTCCGCCAGATCGCCAAGGTAGAGACGCAGCACGAGAAGCGCTACCGCAAGCTGCTCGAGAACGTCAACGGCGGTACCGTCTTCGCCAAGGACGGCAAGGTGTGGTGGAAGTGCCGCAACTGCGGCTACGTCGTCGAGGCGGCCAAGGCGCCGGCGCTGTGCCCGGCCTGCAAGCACGCCCAGGAGTACTTCGAGCTACTGGCCGAGAATTACTGAGCGTAGGGACGTGAGGCTGAGCGGCGGGCGACGAAAGCGACGCGCCCGCCGCTCACCGTTCTACGTGCGCAGCGCGCGCGCCAGATCGACGCGCCCCTTGAGCTGACGCACGAACTCGTCGCGATCGCGCGGCGAGACCAGCTGGAAGCGGCGACCGTACGACACTTTGACCCGGCGCAGCGAGAGAGCCGGCGCCGCCAACGGGTTTGAGCTCAGCTCAACGGCGCTGATGTCGCGATACGGAATGCGCTGACGGTACAGCAGCCCCGATTCGATGAGCAGATGATCGGCTGCCAACGTGTAGCGACACGGCACGGCGAGGCCGGCGACGATCACCACGAGAATGACGACGCCGGCGAACGCCGTGACCCACGTGCTCGGGTCGCTGGTGACATCGGCGAGCCCCCCGTACAGCGCCACACCGAAGCCGCCGGCGACAACGACCACCAGCCAAGCATCGACACGGCTGGGAAACACCGCCGGAGCGCCCACGACCTACTCTTCGTCGCAGGCAAGCACGACCGCGCGGCTCGCGGAGATGCGAGCGGCACGGATCGGGCGCAGGCCGGCGTCTCGCGCCATCTCGACGGAGCGCGCGAAGGCGGCCTCGCCGACGCGGCCGGCCGGCTCGGCGAGCAGAACCCGGCCGCCAGGTTTGAGCGCGCGCCGCAACTGACTCAGAGTGCGCGCCTGATCGGGAACTTCGTGCAGCATCCAGAACGCGAGCACGAAGTCGAAGGCCGCGACGTCGCCGATCCCATCCGCGCCGATGAGGCGCGGCTCGATGCGATCGAGCAGCCCGGCGGCGTCGGCGCGCCGACGCACACCCTCAAGCATCTCGGGCTGGATGTCTGCGGCCACGACGCGCCCACTCGAGCCGACCAGGCGCGCCAGCGGCAGCGTGAAGAATCCGCCGCCACAGCCCAAATCGAGACACTGGTCGCCGGCCCTCACCTCGCTGAAGAGGATGTGTAGCGGGTCGTGGACGATGCCGCGCACGGGGCTGCCGATCGCGCGACCGAACCACCGTGAACGGCCGTGGGCGCGATGATGACGATGTGCCTTCATCCGATCACTCCGCCGACGCGGAGGACGCGAGCGGCCGCACTTGATAGCGGATGACGGTCTTCTGCACCTTGGCGCCGGGACGCGACTGGTACTCCTCCTCGTGCGGCCCCGCGATCTCATACCCCTGATCGCAGATGAAGGCGTGCAGCCGCGCGATCGTAGGTTCCTCGTCGGCGTATTCGCCGACATGAAGGATCTGTGCCACGGTCCCGTACTCCCAGCGCTCGACACCGACCGCCGGTTCCGGCTCCTTCTGTGGCACTTCGAGCGTGCCCTCGGGAATCGGCAGGCCCCACGCCGCCTCCCACTGCTCACGCGGCACCTTGCGCCAGCTCTCACCGGCAAACCAGCGCGCCCGCGGCGGTTCTACCTTGAGATCGGCCCCCTGCTTCTTGAGCGCGAACTTCAGCGTGTAGACGGCACCGTACAGCGCCTTGAAGACGCGCTCACCCAACTCGCTGGGGTCGCCACACGTACGCACGACCGCCATGGTTCGCGCGGGCAGCTCGACGATCTCCGGATCTGTCTTCAGTCGCCTGGACGCCATTCGAGCCAGCATACACGAGCCGCGGACAGGTACAATCCACCGCCCATGGTTGGCGAGCAACGAGAGGTCGAGCTGGTAGCGCACCAGGCGCGCGTCGCCGCCTGTCGTCGCTGCCCGCACATGATTGGGCCGCCGGTGCTCGGCAGCCCAGCGGCGGCGCGCATCTTGCTCATTGGCCAAGCGCCAGGACCCAAAGAGGGCGAGCTCGGCCGGCCCTTCGCCTGGACGGCCGGCCGCACGCTCTTCAACTGGCTCGGACAGCTCGGCGCCAGCGAGGCCGAGGTCCGCGAGCGCGTGTATCTCGCCGCAGTCTGCCGCTGCTTCCCCGGCAAGAAGCCGAGAGGCGGCGATCGGGTCCCGACGCGGGACGAGATCGCCGCCTGCTCGCAGTGGCTCGCTGCCGAGGCAGCAATCCTCCGGCCCGAGCTCGTGATCCCCGTCGGGCGTCTGGCGATCGCTTCCGTGTTGCCCGGGAGTAGCGGCCGCCGATTGGACGACGTCGTCGGCCGCCTCATCCGCACGGAGCTCTACGGCGCAATGACCGACGTCGTCGCCCTTCCGCACCCCTCCGGGCTCTCGACGTGGTTCAAGGTCGAGCCGGGCAAGACACTGCTCGGCGGCGCTCTGAGCCTGCTCGACGCCCACCCAGCCTGGCGAACCACCTTCCCGAGGGCCGGCGAGGCGAACGACGTCGTCTCGTGATCGTCGGTCGCCGGTCCGCGGTCACACGCTGAGGCGTCGCGTCGCGCGCCCATTGAGCGCCGCGATGACCCTCGGCAACTGCTCTTCGTCCACCGGCCCAGAGTACAGATACCCCTGTGCCTTGTCGCAGCCCAACTCAAGCAGCCGTTCCGCCTGCGTGTCTGTCTCCACGCCCTCGGCGACCGCCGTCAGTCCGAGCGCACGCGCCATCCCCACGATGGCGCCGACCAGCGCGGCGTCAGAGCTCTCCGGAACGTCGAGGGTAGAGATGAACGACTTGTCGATCTTGAGGTCGGTCACCGGGAAGCGCTTGATGTAGGCAAGCGCAGAGTACTCGCGGCCGAAATCGTCGACGGCAACGCGCACGCCGAGGTCGCGCAAGCGCACGATCGTGGCAGCAGCAGTCGCATAGTCCTCCATCATCACGGTCTCCGTGATCTCCAGACACAGAGACGCGCCGCTCAGTCCGTGCTTGGCGAGCGCGCCGGCGACACGGTCAGCAAGCTGAGCGTCGTGGAGCTGAACAGCAGAGAGATTGACCGAGATGTAAAGGTCAGCCATGTCGGGGCACGCACTGATCCAAGATGCGCAGCGGCCAAGAGCCTCGTCGAGCACCCATCCGCCGATCTCCGTGATCAGCCCACTATCCTCCGCGTAGGGGATGAACGTCGCCGGCGCTACTACGCCAAGCACGGGATGTGACCAACGAACAAGCGCCTCCATCCCGACTGGCCTGCCGTCTCCCAGGCCGATGATGGGCTGGAACGCCAGGTAGAGTTGCCCCTCCGCGACCGCCTGGCGCAAGTAGCGTTCGATGCGGACGCGCTCGGTGACGCGCGCACGCATGGTTTCGTCGAACACGGCGACCGCGCCGTACGCCCCATCCTTGGCGCGGTACATAGCCGTGTCTGCGTCGCGCACGAGGACCTCCGCCGTGATGGCCGAATCGTCGCCTTCCGCAAGCGCAACACCGATGCTCGCCGACACATGAAACGTCATCCCTCGGACCGAGAACGGCTCCGCTATGGCGACACGCAGCCTTTCGGCGAGGTCGAGCGCCTGCGTCACACCGCGCCCGGCGTTCATCACGACCATGAACTCGTCGCCGCCGATGCGCGTGACGAAGTCGCTCGGCCTCACGCTGGCGCGCAGGCGCCGCGCCACCTCGACGAGCAACTCGTCCCCGTGGCTATGCCCAAACGTATCGTTGATGAGCTTGAAGCGATCAAGGTCGAGATAGAGCACGGCGACGTGCCGGTCCTCGCTCTGCCCGGCCAGGAGTTCCGAGAGATGACGCTCCATCATCACACGATTCGGCAGACCGGTGAGCAGATCGTGATGCGCCTGGTAGACCATGCTGGCCTCCGACCGTTCGGCGACGCGCAGCGCCTGCACGATGCGCAGAACCGCGGCCAAGGTCATGGCCAGCATGAGGACGAAGAGTACGAGGCGCGTGGTGGAAGTCGAGTTCGTTTCCTGAAGCGTGAGTAGTGTCGGCGTCACGAGGGCCACGGCGACGAGAGCAATGCGCACGCGAGGCGTGATCGTCAGCGGCTCGCGCGCGGGCTCCGTGAGCCTCACCATTGACGGATGAAGCGCGGCCGCACCGGCACACACGAACGCCAGCACGTACGGAAGATCGAGGAACTGCGGCGAAACGCTGATCTGGCCCAGTTCGGCGAACATGTACGCAGTGTCGGCGACGAACGCCGCCACCATCGCGGCGAGCAGCATTCTGTAGGCGGTCACGCGCTCCTGCCCGCGTGCGAGCACGATGCGCAGCGTCATCACAACATAGAGCGTCGACATCGCCGGATAGAGAACCAGAACGAACTGGACCGAGAGCGGCGTTCCGATGCTGAGACAGATAGGCTGAATGAGGAACACCCAGGCAAGCGCGGCAAAGGCCATCGCAGCGATGAGACCGTCGAGCAAGATACTGAGCTGACTCAGCCGATCACCGACCGTCGTCCGCGAGAAGCTGAGCAGCACGAATGCCACCAGCAGGTAGCCAACGAAGGACACAAGGTCGGTGAGGAGAGGACGACTCCCCGTGAGATTGCCGACTGGATTGGCAATGCTCCGCGCGACGCCCGCGACGACAAAGAGCCCAAGGGCGACGAAGAGCGCCAGCCATGGCATACGCCGCGACGGCCGGTACAGGCGCAGCGACACGAGAATGGCGCCCAGCGCCAAGAGGCTGAGACCACCCGTCATCACGGCGCCTGCGGTCGGACCGCCAACCCCAGACGCGGCCGTCAAGGCGATCACGCCGCCGCCGGCGAGGTATATGAACGCCGCAGACGATCCGTATCTCCGTTTGCTGACCGCGATGGCTATCCTGAGCCCCTTCGGACGACGCCGCACCGTGCCTTCACTCAGACTGTCGGCACCTCACGTCACCCCAGGAGTGGCGGACACGCGCTGTCCGCAGGTTGCGTCGCCAGATCTGTAAACGGCCGAGTCTCGAGGGACCTAGGCGCTAAGCCACCCAGCGTCCGCCGGGATGATCGCGCCGTTGATCTTGGCAGACTCGTCTGAGGCCAGGAACAGGGCGAGATTGGCGATGTCCGCAGGCTGCAATTGGCCCGGAATAGCGGCGTAGTAGGCCTGCGCACGCGCACTGCCGACCGGATCCGACTTCGACAAGTCGACGCTCTGCTGGATGTTCGTGGCCACGGCGCCGGCGGCGATCGCATTGCAGCGAATACCTTCGAGCGCGTAACGCCAGGCGGTCTGCTTCGTCATGCCGACGAGCCCGTGCTTGGAAACGGTGTAGGCGAGCCCGGCCGCGCCGCCACCGACGCCCGCCACCGAAGCGATGTTGATGATCGATCCGCCGCCCGTCGCCCGCATGAGCGGGATGGCCTTGCGTGTGAGGTACATGGGACCGTTGAGGTTGATGCCGAGCACACGTTCCCAGGTCTCGTTCGACATCTCCGCGGCGCCGTGATTGTTGTCCATGACGCCGGCGTTATTGACGAGCACATCGAGACGACCGTAGACGTCAAGGGCGGCGGCGATGATGGTCTCCGCCTCAGCCTGATTGGCGACATTCGCTTCTACGCCGATGAAGGTGCCCCCGGCATCGGTGACCAGCGCCTCCGTCTCCTCGAGAGCGCCGTGGTGCCAGTCGGCGGCAACTATCTTGGCGCCCTCAGCCGCGAAGAGTTGCGCCATGGCCCGCCCCATGCCGGAGCCAGCACCCGTAATTGCCGCGACCTTACCGTCAAGACGCATTTCTTCTCCTTTCGTTACCGATTTCAGCATGCGGAACCGGCTTAGTCGTGTAGCGCCACACTATCAGTCAACGCGAAGAGCCAGCGTTTGGCTGTCGGGATACGCAGTCGCCTCAGACACCGGCGCCGCCCACGCTCTGCACTACCGGACGACTAGCGTTCTCACCGCCGACGTGCTGCGCGCGTTCTTGGCGCTGCCGCCGAAGACCGCGTACACGCGCTGCCCGCCGGGTGTCGCCACATATGAGCAACGAGCCACGCCGGACGCGCTCACGGCCGCCTTGCCGACCTGCTTGCGCCCGTGCTCAGTACTCGCGTAGAAGGTGAGCTTGCCGCCGGCGTCCTTGGGCGAGAGCGCGGCGCGCAGCCTGACCGTCCGTCCACTCACCGACGCGCTCAACTTGATCTTGGCGCGCACAGCAAGCTCGAGTGTTTGCGACGAGGCCACGTACTGCTCGTTGCCTTCCCAAACGGCCGTGATCTCGCCGCTGTGCTGCATACCGCCGACGACCTCAAAGGCGAACTCGTTCTGGCCCAACCCGTCGGCGTCGTCGTAGATCCTGTACTCGACCGTCGCTTCCCCAAGATACGTAGCTCGACTCGCACCGGTCTCGCGCGCATAGAACTTGACGACTTCGCCGGACAACCGGGTGTCGGTCGCGATCGTCCCGCGCAAGCCAAACGTCGCGCCGGCAAGCGGCCGGGAGGAGGTGCTCGTGAGCTCGATGCGCGCCGGCTCCTTACTCACCGAGCCGGTGAGATACGTGCCGAGATCGACCGAGGTCACGACGGCCTGTTCGTTCCAGGGCTCTCCGAAGCCCCACCACTCCTCGTTGATGGCGCCGGGCGGAGCGTACGCGACCACGAGGTAGTTGTTGCCTGGCGTCCCGTTCAGCGTCTCGACGGCATCGGCCAGCGTTTGCGGAGGATCCGTGCTCGCGCTGTCGGTGCTCCAGAAGCTGTACCAGCCGTCACCTACGCTCTCGACATTGGTGTACGGAGCCTTGGCGTAGATGGTGCCGCTCGTGGACATCCCTTCGGGGATCGTGAGCGGCACATCGACGACTGCCGGCACGACGCTGCCGTGCTTGTACGTGGTCACGCGCACGAGGTTCTCGCCCACGTGGATGCCGCCCGGCACGCTGACGTCGGCGATACGCGCCCGGCGAAGCTGAGGCGAGAGCGTCGCCTCCATGGCAACCGACTTGATGTGTGCGCCGATGGTGCCGTCCGGATCGCTGGTGAGCACGTCGAGCATCGATGCGAACTCGACGACCGCCAAGTACGCGGCATCGAACCCGTAGCCGTCTTCCCAGGTATTGCGACGCGTGACGGTGTAGTCGTGAGCGCCATCGCTCACTTGGATCGTCAACGTGTACTCGAGGTGTCCGTCGTACTGCTGGTCGCCGGTGGCCTGGTAGAAGGCCGGGTAGAACGACAGCGCGTTGAGGAAAGAGTACGTCGACTTGTACTGGTCGGCGGCGAACTGAGTCACGTAAGCGGTATGCGTGACCGTCCTCCCCGTGCCGGTCTCGGTGACGGTGCAGGTGAACGGCACCTCAGCGGGCGCGGCGCCGATGGTGCCGGCGATGCCCGCGCCGCTGTCGAAGGAGATCGTGCCACGCACCCTGCCCGGCGCGACCACTTTGTGGGGATCAGCGGCGCTGCTCCACAAGCCGATCACGTCGGCGTTGGTCATATACGCGCTCAGCGAGCCGTCGAACATCATGGGATGGCCGAAGGCGACCAGCTTGTCATCGGCGGTGGTGTAAGTAGTGGTACCAACGCCGCCGTACCAGAAGTCGCCGCGCATGAAGAGCATACCGACGGAGGAGCCGGGGACCAGCGCGGCGGAGAAACTCGGATCGGCGCCGGCGGCGCCGGCGGCCTTGCCGCGAATCTCGACGCCCATCTCACCGAGGTGACGCTTGATGTTCGCGAACGCGGGGGCCTCCGGGCCCAGGCCACCGACCATGAGCGTCGTGAGCGAGCGCATGACGACCTTGCCGGGACGCACGGCGACGAGCCGTGCGTCGGTGGTGGTGGGCGCGACGGCGACCGTCGTCACCGTCGTCGCGCCCACGGCCAGCGACCGCGACAAGCGCACCGTCTTGGCGGTGCGCACGTCAAGCGAATTGCGCACCGCCACCCGACTCTCCAGTTCCATCATGTGCTCGATGGGCGTCGCCAACCCAAGTCCGTTCGTGGTGTAGTACTCGCCGTAGGAGACGGCGCCGACGAGTCGCTCGCGCACGCCGTCGTTCACATACAGTGGGCTGCCGCTCATGCCGGACGCGATGCCGCCGGCGTCTTCGATCACGGGGCCACTCGCCGTAAACATGATGAGGTCGCCGTTGTCTTCGGCGGCCTGCGGAACGATGCCGAGAATCTCGCAGGGGACGTTGACGATCGCGCTGCCCTTGACCACAGTCTTGAAGTGCCCCGGCACAGAGCCGGTCGGCGATGCATCGAGCATTGTGGCGAGCTGCGCCTGCGAGAGCGTGGGTTCGAGCGGAGTCGCAATCGCCGACCCGACGACGATCAGGAGCGCAGCGAGAGTAGTCAGCAGCGCCAACGCCACGAGCTGCGCATGTCTCAGCCGTCGCGTCTCCGTCGTCATCCGCCTGCCCGACCTTGATCCGGCACTCACTGCGCTGTGCATTCTCGCCAACCTCCGACTAGGACCTGCCGTAACCCCAAGCTTGGACATGCACGTCATGTCGCGCCCTGGCGCGTTCTACATTAGACGCGATGGTGGGATTATCCTTTCGCCCACGACCGGCTCTAGCGTCACCATCAAGGTCGGCATCGTGAGGTTCCGTTGCGCTACCATCACGGCCTCGTCAAAGATCATTGTCACCACAGGTCAAGCACCAGCCGTTTACGACCAATACTGGCACCGAGAACACAACAGCCCACACCCGTCGCCGCAGACAGCCCCTCTAGAGCCAGCGTTCGACGATGATCTCGTCGATGTAGCGAACGCCGATCTTCGCGTGTCGCTCGGCGCGGCCGACGATAGAGAAGCCGTGCCAGGTGTAGGCCGCAAGGGCGGCGGAGTTGTCGACGCGGATGTAGGTGAACAGCTTCTTGAAGCCGCGGCGTCGCGCCAGCACAAAGGTCGCATCAAAGAGACGGCGGGCGATGCCGCGGCGCAGATTGTCGAGGTCCACGTAGGTGCCGATCACGCCGACGTGGTCGAAAGCGGATGCATGAGCAGCGAAAGGTTCAACGCTCTGCAGCCCAACGATGACGCCGTCATCGGCGCGTTCGGCAACGAGAAAGAGCGCCCGTGGCGGCAAGGACTCGATGTAGCGCCGTTCTTCCACTTCGCCGAGCGGCGCGTCGAAAACGACGTACGAACCGGCAGCAATGATGGGATTGAGGATCGCAATCGCGGCGGCTGCGTCGCCCGGCCGCGCCTCCCTGATCACGAGATCCACTGTGCCTCCACACCGCGGCGCGGGCAGAAGAACGACGGGCGGGCGCGCCCCAGAGGGCGCGCCCGCGAGGAGGTCGCAACTCCGCCGCGTCGTCGATCGCGCACGCGATCAGTGCCGTCGAGCTGTGTAGGTCACTGTACGCCCATTTGCAGGGGGGGAGGCAATGGGTCGCCGTTTGTCGCTCTCTCGTAACCTGCTGCGCCCGAACCAGCGCTGATCGTAGTATCGCGCGCGGAGTTCGCGATTGACTGGGAGGTTTCTGTGGTCGTGCTGTGAATCGTCACGCCAGGGTCACGACCGGGCTCATTGGCTGGGCGCGGCGCCAATTGAACGAATCGCCCGGTGGCTGTGTGACCTGCGAGACGAACACGTGGGAGCTGTAGACATGCCGAACCTGCTCCGAGAAGTCACCGATGCCGCTGATGGCAGCCGCGTGGGCGCCGCCGCCGAACTCGCGCTCCCGCGCCGGCGACGCGGCAGCACGCGGCATTCGCTCTGCAGGTCCTCGACGTTGGCCGCCGCGAACGCAGCAACGCGCGCGTCCGGCGGCCTGCTCTCGAGCTCAGCCGTCTTGTACCGGCAGGTAGAGAATCAGGTTGCTGGCATCGACGTAGTACTCGATCTCGGGCCGCGAACGATCAACGTCGGCCTTTCGCTCGAGGCTCGCGAAGCGCTTCTTGATATGGTGCGTGTACCGAGGCCACTCGGTGATGCACGTGCTCACGTAGGTGCCGCCGGGAATGGTCCATTCCTCGAGACCCAGGTCGGCTGGATCGTCGCCCGGTTCGATGGCGACGCAGGCACGGTATTCGCCGCCGTTGCGGACGCCGTAGAAGCGGCGACCCAGGAACGAATCGAGCGGCGCGTCAAGTTGGTCCCAAGCCTCCCTAATTCCCTGCTGCTCCGTCCTCGCGACCACGCACATTACGCGCGTCTCTGCTAATTGCGCTCTCATGACGCCCCCTCGTCATCCGTCGCTGCTTTGGCTCCCTACTACTCAACTTCCCCGCGTTGCCGCGAGAGAACCCCCCCGTTCTTTCGCGCCCGCGAGAGCGCCGAGATCAAGACTGCGCAACGAGACCTGTTTGACGCCGCCACCGAGCCACTGGGTGCCCACTTCGACGAAGCCGTAGTGGGCATGGAAGGCATCCGAAGCGGCGTTCCGCGGCACCAGGTCGATCTCGCAGACCACGCGCGGCAGGCCGGCGCTGCGGGCGCGAGCGATGAGCGCATCATAGAGGCGCGCCCCAACTCCCAGCCCTTGATACCGGCTGGCAACGACGATGCGATCGATATAGAGAAATGTCTCGTACCTGGCAGCGAACCAGCGGTAGTTGGCGCTTCCGTAGGCAGCTCCCTCGCGAAACGCGAGCGCGAACGCCAAGAGACCGTCCGCAGACTCAACCAGCCAATGCACATCCGCCGCGGCATGGAGACCCGCGAGCGTTGCGGCGTCGAGCGAACTCGTCACGTGCTGCCACTGACGGTTGAGCTCGAGAATGGCGTCGAGGTCGGCCGGCGTCGCCGCGCGCAGCTGCCCGGGCGGGCGCCGCACACCGTCTTCAACCACCGTCATCAGCCCTCGTCGTCTAAGGCAGTAGTTTATCATCTGACAACACACTAGACTGGCCGTCAGCATCCTGTCGTCGACCCAGCGAGCATCGCCCATGAATCACCGTTTCACACGCGCCATCGTGCGCCCTCCGGCGCCGACCTTCGCCGACGGCTGCTCGACCGCCGATCTCGGTGCGCCGGACGTAGCGCTGGCGTTGCAGCAACATCAAGCCTATTGCGACGCTCTCGAACGGGCCGGTTGCGAGCTCACAGTGCTGCCGGCCCTCCATGCCTACCCAGACTCGACGTTCGTCGAAGACGCAGCCCTGATCCTCTCCGACCGCGGTGCCATCCTCACGCGACCGGGTGCGCAGAGCCGCGCGGGCGAAGTGGCGGCCATCCGCGCCACCATCACGGAGTTCTTCCCCGACGTGGCGGAGATCGTGGCCCCGGGCACGCTCGACGCCGGTGATGTCTGCGAAGCCGCGACGCACGTCTTCATCGGCCTCTCGCGACGCACCAACGAAGAGGGCGCGCGCCAACTCGCCGCCTGGCTGGCGAACCACGGCTACACCTCAAGCACCGTCGATGTCCGCGGCATCCCCGAGATCCTGCATCTGAAGAGCGGCATGTGCTGCCTCGGCGGCAACCGCCTCACAGCTATTTCCGCACTCGCCGACCACCCTGCCTTCGCAGATTACGAGGTCATCTCCGTCGACGAGGAAGAGGCGTACGCGGCGAACTGCCTGCAAGTGAACGACGTCGTGCTCGTTCCCGCCGGCTTCCCCAAGATCGCCGCCAAACTCCGCAACAAGGGTTACACGCTCGAGGTCATCGCGATGAGCGAGTACCGCAAGATGGACGGCGCGCTCACCTGTCTTTCGCTGCGCTTCTAGGCGCGAGGCACCATGCCGTCGAGGATGGTCGCCGCCTCGCGCACGGCGCGCAGGCATACCGTCCGAAAGAGCTGCTGCTCCTCCGCTTGAGCCCAGCCCTCGTCCGTCCTCAGGTCGCAGCCGAGGACGGCGGGGCAATCAAGAGCCCCGAGGCGGCGCGCAAACTCGGCGCTGAAATCGCTCACGGGATCGGCCAGCCGCGCGCGCTCCTCCCGTGTAGCACAGCCGTCATGACACATGGAGAGACCGAGCACCATGACGCCGCCGGTGACCGCGCCACATGTGCCGGCGAGTCGCATCCCCGCGGCGAATCCGGCGGCCACCCGCATGGCCTGGCCGCTTTCGATGCCGACGCTCGGCGCGTAGGCGAGGAGCACCGCCTGGGCGCACGAGTACCCGCGCGCGAAGAACTCGACGGCATCGTCCACCCGGTTGGTCACTCCTCCGTGTTCCACCGCGCAATCTCCTTCCCATCGAATGTGGTGAGCTTCACAGCGGAGACGCCGGCATAGGCGGCGTAGCGCCGTGCCTCACCGACGAGCGCCTCGCGGCGTTCCTCGTCAAGCCGTTGCTTCAGGTCGACCTCGATGCCCAGGACCCCCCTGGCCGTGCGGCGCCGCCAGTAGCCGGCGAGTCGACCACCGAGCATCACCACGAGGGCAGAGAACGAAGGCGTCGCCGCCGGCGTGGACCCGGCCGTCACGAGAACGTGCTTCGATTCAGTGTAGCCCATGATGTACTCGTCATAGCTATGCAGCAGCCTGACCGCCGACGCCGGGGATGAGGCAGGTGCCGATCCAGCCAGGACCGCCTGGTGCGACCAGTACACTCCGTCGGCGAAGACGTCCCGCTGCAGATGAAGGCGCGCCGCCTCGCGTCCCCGGCGCGCCTCCGCAAGCGTCAGAGAGGCCCAGCCGGCGAAGTCCCTGTCGGTGGCTGGGCCGTGACTCCGGAAGTAGCGGCCCGCCAGCTCGGCCAGCGCCTCATCACGGTCCAGCGGGTGCGCCTCAGGGACCCGCGTCGCCAGCGCAACGTAGGTGTGCTGCGCGCCGCGCGGCGGCCCGCTGCAGAGTCGCGCGTCAAGCTCGGCGTACATGAGAACGTACGGCAAGCGCTGGCCCTCACAGGCAATGCCGGCCGCAGTCAGCGCCGCCGCCAACTCGCGGCGCGTGAGCGCGACATTCCCTTCGAGAGCGCCGGAGATCACGTCGGCGGCACGTGCCAGAGTACGCTCGTCCAGATCGAGCTGGCGCATGCGATGAGCAGTGCGCGCCGCGACACGCACCGCCGTCGCCGTCAGCAGCCAATGAATGTCTGCCGGGAGGACGAAATGCCACGTCGGACGCAGCAGATGCGTGCGCAAGATATGTCCGGCCGCGTACGTCCTGTCGAGGTCGGCCTCGGTCGCAATGTGCGTGCGTTGTGCGATTGCCCACTTCGCGGGACCGAAGTCCTGTGCCTGTACGGCAGCCAGCCAGCCGACAACCTCCTGCGGCGATGAACACGGTTCGCCGCTGAGGCGAAGAGCAACGAGGCGACGCGCGGCGATCTCTCGACGCGCAGGCTCATCCAGGTAGTCCTTACGCACGACCATTGCTCACCCCGAACAGCGTCGACTACAAGCGTAGTTCGTCCTGGCAGCCCATGCCGCTGGCAACGACGCGATTGCCCCCCTCTTCGTGCGCCTGCCGTAGCGCCTGCTGAGCAGGTTCGAGCAGATCGTTGAGGTGCTCGCCGCGGACACACTCGGTGCCGGCCCACCCCACGCTTGCGGTCACCGTCACCGCCTGATCGTCCCTGTAGATCAGGAAGCTCTCCACAGCTTGGCGCAGCTTCTCCGCAGTGCGCTCCGCCTCCTCACAAGAGGCGTGTGGCATGAGGATCACAAACGTGGCACCGTAACGACCGACCACGTCGAACGAGCGTGTTGTGCGCCGGCAGACCCGCGCCGCGGCGCGCAGCACGTCGTCGCCGAGAGTCGCTCCGAAGACGTCGTTGACCAAGCCGAAGTGGTCGAGATCGAGGCAGATGACCCAAATGGAAAACCCCTGCCGGCGTGCGCGCGCAAGCTCGTTCTCGGCCGCCTCGAGAAAGGCGCCCCGAGTAAGAAACTCGGTGAGGCGATCGGTGGTGGAAAGTCGTTCCACTTGCTGGCGAAGCTCATGGTTCTCGGTCATGTCGTGCAGGAGGAGCGAGCGGCCCAGCAGGCGTCCGGTGCGGCTACGTACGTCGGTTAGCGTGAGCGTGAAGTGACGGATCTCGAGACCATCGGCCCGCTCCGCGGCGTCACCGAGGACCGACATCGAGAGATCGGCGAGCACGCTCTCCTTCACCGACTCGCCCGCCGGCACCTCGCTGATGCTGCGCAGGATCCCGGGGTGAAAGGCGAGGACCTCCGCGATGGGGCGCCCTACAACGGCCATATCGAGGTCCGGAAAGAGCCGCCGAGCCGGCGGATTGAAGTCCACAACCCGGTCTTGCACATCGAGGACGATGACGCCATCGCTGAGGCCCTCGACGACGCTCCAGCGCGCGATGGGGGCAATGTCCCATAGACGGTAGCGGAAGAGCACATACGCCATGATGGCGCCGGAGACGCTGATGATCGCCGTCGTCGGGTTGAACCCGTGAGCCGGCGTGATCCCGAAGATGAAGAGCGTTCCCGCAAGGAGCGGCAGGACGCCAGCGAGGACGAGGAGCACGTACTGCAGGCGGCGCGCAGAGGACGTCTCGCGCACCGCGGCACGCACCAGGATGACGACGATGGCGCAGAAGAGCACGTAGATCCCGGGCATGATGACTCCGGCCCAGTACCAACCGTAGTCCGGGATGAGCATCGACGGAGTGACCGAGGTGTCGAGACTCGGAGTGCCTCGGTAGGCGCCACCCGGATTGGTCGCGATGACGGCAATGGAGAGCACGACGTAGGCGACGACGGCAAAGTGCACCGCGCGCGGAAGGGGCTTCAGTCCGGCAAAGCGACGAACGACCTCAAGCCACACCACCGGCAGCGTGACGACACCGACGAACTGGAAGTTGGCCCACGAGACCTTTGCCCCCAGGTCGGGGCTCGCGATCTCGAAGATGTAGCCGAACGTCCAGATCAGGATGGCGAGCAGCGTTGCCGCGAACCACGGCGCAATAGGATCCGAGCGGCTGAACCACGTGATGACGAGAAGACCGCCGAGAACCGCCAGCGAGACGAACAACGGAGCGACGTAGAGAGCCGTCTCGGGACTCACCTGCGCATCACACTCCTCATCACCGGCGTGCATTCAACATGGGGCATCACGCTAGCGCATATCTCGGCAACACACAGACAGATCTTGACGTTTGCAGCGCGCCTGCAAAGCCACAACTACTCATTTGCGGACAAGCCGCGATATCAAACCGATGGATGAAGGACACCCATCGCCACGGCGATTAGCACTTGTACCCGCGCCGCACAACACTCACACCGCGGGACGCGCGACGAAAGACGCGCGTCGTGGCGCCTTTCGCGGCCCAGGAGATGCGCCGACTGCGGCTGCCGAGAAGGTCGCCGACGATGGCGGCGCGCGCGACTCGGCCGCAGGCGCCGCGACGATCGATCTCCGCAGGCTGCAGAGACATGGCCTCCGCGAAAGCCATGAGGGCGTGCGCTTCCGCGCCGCTGCCGTCGCCGACAAGGGCAAGCGCGGCGGCGAGCTCCCAACCAGATACGGCGGCCGCGCCGACGTCGGCGGCGCCGAGCCCACTGGGCTCCGCAATCGCCACGAGAGACTCCCACACCTCGGCAACCGGCGCCGACGACAGGGCCGCCGCAGCGGCCGCCTTCACCATATCGGCGCGCGCCGCAGACTTCTGCGCGTCGCGCACGCTCTCGCCATCGCTCGCCAGCATCGTCATCCCGCCGCCCCCAATCTCTGTCGTTGGACGCACGTTCACAATCAGCACACTGGTGTCGCCAACACGGCGTCGCGCGCAGCCAGCGCCATCTCCTGGGCCGAGTCGACCGCGCAGCTCACATCTTCCACGACGTCGCCAAGAACGTCGACGACCACTGGATCGATGTGACCCTGAACGACCATCTCGTTCATAGCGCGCAAGACGCCGCGCCGATCCAGACCCTCGCGGTACGGACGATCTTCGGTCAGAGCCGTGAAGATGTCGGCCACGGCGATGACGCGCGTCTCCAAGCCCAGGTCCGCGGCCGCCAATCTGTCCGGGTAGCCGCTGCCATCCATTCGCTCGTGATGGTGAGTGACCCAATCCGCAACTCTCAGCAACTCGGGAATCGTGCGCAGGATGCGACCGCTGTGGTACGAGTGTGCGTCGACGACCTGCCGCTCGGTGACAGTAAGTGGTCCCGGCTTCTCAAGGATCTCCTTGGGCACGCCCAGTTTCCCGAGATCGTGCAGCAAACCGGCGACCCGCAGCTCGTGACGCGTCGCCGGCGACACCCCGAGCTGCCCGGCGAGGACGTCGGTCACGGCCGCCGTAGCACACGAATGTGTCGCCGTGAAGTGGCTGCGGAAGTCGACGATATGGGCGAGCATGCTTGCGAAAGCCTCCGCGTCGATCTCCATCGCAGCACCGACGGGCAAGTCGCACCCATGGCCCGGCTCCAGCGGAGTGACGCCCTCGGCGAGACCGAACCAGAATGAATCGCTGCGCGCTACCGCGACGAAGGCAGCCACGACCTCGGGGTGAAAACGCTCGCCCTCGGCGGCACGAATCGCACAGACGATAGCGGTGCGCTGCGCCAGCGGATCCCGCCCCACGCGGAACAGCACGGCGACACGATCCGCGAGATAGACGAGTGCCGCTTCGCGCGGCACTGGCTCGCTTTCGTACTCAGCACCGCGGCCGAACTCCCAGTCGAGGTGATGATGCTGAACAATCGGCGCGACCTCGGCAAACGGGTCGAACTCGCGCAAGAGTCTGTACCCCGACTCGGCGTGCTCGAGGAGGTGGCGATCGAAGTCCAGCGCACGTAGCCGCTCGCCGAGCGAGAAGGCGCCGATGTCGTGCAGTGCCGCGGCGAGCACTGCCCGCCCCAGGATGTCGGCATCGAGGCCCATGGCCCGTCCGATCTGCTCGGTCAAGTACGCCGTGCGGCGGTGGTGGTCGACGACGGCGGGGCTCACGAGGTCCGCTGCGTCGGTGACACAGCGACTCAGATCGAGCAAGCAGGTTGTGATTCTCAAGAAGCCTCCTCAACACCGGCCACGACGTTCGCGAGCACTCGCCAGGTGTATCGGCAGGCGCGAGGCTGGGCTGCGTCGACCATCTGTCTAGTTTGACGACGGTCACGCGATCCGGGCCGGCGGACGAACACCGACCAGAGCCGCGCACCTACGTCCAGACAGGGTCAATCGGCACACAGCGCTCCACGCCGGACTCAACTGTCTCCGCAGCGAGAAGACAGAGGTCCTCACGCCACAGATCGGCGTAGAACTGCACACCCGTCGGCTGACCGTCGGCGACGGCCATGGGCAGCGCGACGGCCGGCAGGCCCAAGACGTTGGCCGGCAGAATGAATCGCGTCGTCGCGAGCGTCAACGCGACTCCCGTCTCCGGATCGAGATCGGCGTCCACCGGCCAGGGGAGCTGAGTCCACGTGGGGCCAACGACAACCGGGTAGCGCACGAGGAACTCCGACCACAGACGCATCAGCGAGGAACGCCGCGCATGCAGCGCGCTGTTGTCCACCTCTCGCCCTTCGGCCAGCGCACACAGTCTGATCATGTGTCGGTACACGGGGGGCGAAACGACCATACTCAGACCGGGCAGCATCTCCGCGAAATCGATCAGGGCAAGATCAAGCCACGTGTCGTTGACGAGGTCGAGCTCCGGGGGCTCCGCCAGCTCGACCTCCCAGCCGGCGCGCGCCAGAAGCTGCCCGGCGCGCTGAATGGCACCCTGAGTCGCGGCCGGCAGCTCGACGCCGGGAATAGAGAGGACAAGAGCCGCTCGCGGCACCGCCGGAGGCGGTCCTTCGAGCGGCGCGTCGACTGAGCGAGGGTCGCGCACGTGCCGCCCTGCAAGCGTTGCCAGACCAACCCGCAAATCGGCGACCGATCTGGCCATCGGCCCTTCCACGGCCATCGCCTGCAGGGCAAAGCCAAAGTCGAGCGGCGGAATGGATCCCGCACGCGGGATGCGGCCCACCGTCGGCTTGAGCGCCGCGATGCCGCAGCAGTAAGCCGGATTGCGCACTGAACCGGCGAGATCGTTACCGAGCCCGAATGGCGTCATGCCGGTCGCCAGCGCGGCGGCATCGCCGCCGCTCGAGCCGCCGGGCGTCACACCCGGGTTCCACGGGTTGCGCGTGCGTCCCCGCAACGGATTGGCGGTATCGAGACGCAACCCGTACTCGGAGAGGTTCGTGCGCCCAATGACGATCGCCCCCGCAGCCTTCATGCGCTCCACAACAGGGGCGTCGCGCCAAGGCAACGAGTCGCGGAGCGCGGGAATGCCGTGCGTCGTCGGCGTGCCCTTGCAGTCAAGGTTCTCTTTGACCGTGATGGGCACGCCGTGGAAGGGCCCGAGATCCGCACGGAGTGCGCTCGAGGACACGCCGCGGTCGGCGGCGTCGGCCGCGGCAAGCGCCTCCTGGCGCAGCACAACGGTGAGCGCATTGATGCGGCCGTTGACCTCGTCGATACGCGCGAGATGAGCCGCAACCACCTCGCGGCTCGAGACCTCGCGCGCCGCGATCAACGCCGCCAACTCGGTTGCCGAGCGCTCCCAGAGCCTAATGTCGGGTGAGTTCACAAGGAGCATCTTACGCGGCTTGCGGCCGCCCCGGTGAGCGCCGGTGAATCGGCCGGCCACTCCGTCCCCTCTCGTCTCGACGCGCTCTCTCGCCCGCTATGTACTGCTTGCCGCCGCACCGCTCACTCACCCGCAAAGGCACGTTCAAGCGCGGCGATGTCGAGCTTCTTCATCGGCATCATGGCCGTGGTCACTCTCGCCACTCTGTCGGCGTCGGAATCGGTCATCATGCGATCGAGCGCGGCCGGCACAACCTGCCAAGAGACGCCGAACCTGTCCTTGAGCCATCCGCACTGCTGAGCCGCCGGGTCGCCATCCGCGCCGAGCTTCTCCCAGTAGTGGTCGATCTCGTCCTGAGTCTCGCAGAAGATCATCAGCGAGATCGCCTCACTGAAGGTGAACAACGGCCCGCCGTTGAGAGCCGTGAACCGCTGCCCGTCGAGCTCGAACTCGACCACCATCACCGATCCCGGCCGTCTCCTGTGGTATTCCTGGCCCGCCTCGCTGTAGCGCGTCACGGCGGTAAGGCGCGAATTCGGGAAGATGCTTGTGTAGAGCCGGGCCGCTTCTTCAGCCTGGCCGTCGAACCAAAGACAGGGAGCGATTCTTGCGTAGACAGCCACACCGGCCTCCTTCAGGACGCTTGACCGTGCCCACACGATTCCCCGCCGGGATCAGATAAACGCTTCCTTCGTAGTCGCCGCTTAGTCACCACGGAGAGCGTGCGCGCACAGCTCGGCGAAACGTCACTCGAGCGCGGGCCCACGATCATCACCCATTCACTCATGTTGCTTGAACATGGTTAATGCTCTGATTCCCTAGACGACTGCACATACACCGAGTACAGCGATCACTGTTGCGGAACCATACTCATGCGTCACGACTACTGACCGAGGAGCGCAACCAACCACCGCATCAAACACGCCGGACCCGGACTCTACGTGCGCCGCAACGAGCTCTGGCGAATGGAGTGCGGCGACAGCGACTTGCTGCGCGAGGAGCACCTCGCCGAGAACGATGGCCTAGTGACGCACGCGCCCTACCTGCCGGCGCCGGAGGAACCGATCGTCATCACACTGCAACCGCGGGTATCCCCCTAGTCCGCAGCCGACTCCGTCCGAGAGCTGATCTGCACGACCACAAGGCCGGCGGAAGTGCGCACCACGGTCAACGCGTAGCCCTTCCCTTCAAGGGTGACGATCGCCATCTTGCCGTCTTCGTTGTCGACGCGCTGCCGTTGATTGAAGCCTCGCTCGCACAGCATCTGCACGTACGCCGACACGACGTCGTCGCCCGTGGCCTCGCAGACAATGTGGTAGCCGCCGGGATTGACGGAGGCGACGCTGCTGATGGTGCCTCCGGGCACCGGCGGCACGTCGGCGGCGATCTCGGCCGGCCACTCGACCACGGGCGCCAACGGTTCAGTGGCGTCCGCCGGCGCGGCGAACGCCGGCGTGACAGCCGCATCGGGTGCAGTTGTCGTTGCGCCAGCTCCAGCAGGCAGGTCCACATCCAACACGCCGGTCCCGCCACCGAACTCAAGCCGCATGTGGTACTCGTCCTTTGTCATGTCTATCGCGTCACAGTCGGCTAGCGTCTCGGCATCATCGACCTCTCCTCCGCTCCGCGACTCGTAGACGATGAATTGCACGTGGAAGCCCTCGTCGTCTAGCAGATCGAGATACCGCTCGATCTGCTCAAGCGTGAGCTGCGAGTAGAAGATGCGCGCGCGTGCGCCGGAGTCGTCCATCACCGTGCTGATCGTGCCCTCCAGCGGCGGGATCGCCGACGGGATGGTCGCCGGCCACGACGTTGAGACGGATGGGACTCCGGAGGCGAGCGGCGTTCCCTCCGACGCCGGCTCGGCAGCATCTACTCCGCAGCCTGTCAGCGCAGCCAACACCAGCAGCGGACACACAACGCGAAGAGATCTGCGCACGAGGCTGAGCGCTTCACGTCGTTGCTCACACCGCACGGGCTGCTCCTCTTCTGCCGCCACGGCAACCTCGCCGACACTCTCGTGTGTCTCCGTCGCCCCGCCGACGATAGGCGTCGGGCAGAGCACCGCCGACAGACCCCACCCGCGGATCAATAGCGGTTGTCGAAGATGCGGGTCGACTTCTTCTCGCTCCGCGGCATCTCGCCGATCGCGACCGCCATCGGCACGATCGTGAGTCCGATGCGCTCCTTGAAGCGCCGCCGCACGTCGGCCTCGATACCCTCCTTGTGGGCTCCCGGCGCCATTTCGAAGAAGAGTGTCAGCACGTCCTTGCCCTCAAGGTGATCGATCATGACCTGGTACTCGCTGCTGGCACCCTCGACATCCTTGAGCAGATCGTCGATCTGGCCAGGAAAGATGTTGACACCCTTCACCTTGACCATGTCGTCGGTGCGCCCGAGGATGGTGTCGATGCGCGGGTGCGGTGAGCCGCAGGCGCACGCGCCAGGCACGAAGCGCGTGAGATCGTGAGTGCGGTAGCGGACGAGCGGGGCGCCTTGCTTGCGGAGGGTAGTGATGACGAGCTCGCCAACCTCACCCTCCGCCACGGGCGCACCTGTATGCTGGTCGACGATCTCGAAGTAGAGATAGTCGTCCCAGTAGTGCATGCCGCACTCGTAGTCGCAGCTCATGCCGATGCCGGGCCCGTAGATCTCGGTGAGCCCGTAGATGTCGTAAAGGCGCACGCCGAGTTCGGCGGCGATGCGACGCCGCATCTTCTCGCCCCATCGCTCGGAACCGATGACGCCTTTGGTCAAGTGGATCCTCTCTCTGACCCCGCGGCGCTCTATTTCCTCAGCCAGAAGGAGCGCGTACGACGAGGTCGCGCAGAGGACCGTGCTCTCGAGATCGATCATCATCTGGATCTGCTTGTCGGTGTTGCCCGGCCCCATCGGGATGACCATGGCACCCAGCAGCTCGGCGCCCGCTTGAAAACCGATGCCCGCGGTCCAGAGTCCGTAGCCGGGCGTCACGTGCACGCGGTCGAGCGGCGTAACACCGGCCATCTCGTAGCAGCGTCTGAACATCACCGCCCAGTCGGTCACGTCCTGGGCGGTGTACGGGATGATGATGGGGACGCCGGTTGTGCCCGACGACGAGTGAATGCGGACGATGTCCTGTTCCGCGACGGCCGCCAAACCCAGCGTGTACGCGGCACGCAAGTCGCTCTTCTCCGTGAAAGGCAGCTCGCGAAACCGCTCCCACGACGTCACGGCGCTGAGATCGATGCCGGCGAACTTGCGCGCGTAGAAGGGACTGCGCGTGCAGAGGCCGGAGAGGAGCCGCGAGATGGCGGCGAGCTGGTCTTGGCTGGTCACGGCTGCTCCTCCTCGAGGGCGTAGCGGGCGCCGACGGCCAGCGCCTTCAGGTTCATGGCGACGAGCTTCTCGGGGAGCGTCGCCGCGATCGTTGCTTCCAAGGCGTCGCGCGTGACGCCGAGCGCGCCGGCGGCGGCGGCGGCGCCAAGCAGGGCGACGTTCAGCACCTTGGGCGAACCGGCGGCGGTACAGACGGCGTCGCCATCCACGGCGATCACGCGGCGGGCGCGCCGCCGCAGACAGGCAAGCATCGCGCTGCCATCGTAGCCGGTCGCAGCCAACGAGCTCGTTACGGGCGGGATCGCCCGCCGGCTGACGACCACGACGCCATCTGTCGCCAGATACGGCAAGCAACGGACGGCCTCGGCCGGCTCGAACCCGACGATGGCGCCGGCCGAACGCAACGGCAGCATTGGAGAGGCGACACCGGCACCGATGCGCATGTGGCTCAACACGGAGCCGCCGCGCTGCGCCATGCCGATCGTCTCGGCGGTGCGCACCATCTGACCCGTACGCAGCGCCGTCTGCGCAACGAGCCGCGAGGCAAGTACGATGCCTTGGCCGCCGACACCGGCGAAGATGAGGTTGATCCCGGCGCGATCCTCAACCTCCCCCGGCTTGCGCTCGCTCACGGCCGTCACGTCGTCACCAGCTTGATCGCTGCGTGCGGACAGACCTGAGCGCAGATCGAACAACCCCAACAGGTAGCGGCGTCGATACACACCTGCCCGTCGACCAACGAAATCGCCGGGCAACCCAGACGCTTGATGCAGCTCCTGCAGACCGTGCAGACCTCTTGATCGATCGCGTAGAGCGGCTTCGGCGGCACGATATTGATGCACGGCGACTGGAAGATGATGGCCGATACGCCGCCCGCCGCCACGGCGCGTTCGACGGCGGCTCGCGCCTCGTCGAGTTGAAGTGGATCGCACGTCTCTATGTGGCGCACGCCCAGCCCCTCGAGGAGGCGCGCTATCGGGATCTTGTCCGAGATCGTGCCCATCATCGTCGTGCCAATGCCGGGATGCGGCTGACCACCGGTCATGGCAGTCGTACTGTTGTCGAGAACGACGAGTACCATGCGCGTGCCGTTGTAGAGCGCGTTGATGACGCCCGGGATGCCGGAGTGAAAGAACGTGGAGTCGCCCACGAAGGCGAAGTGTACGGCGTCGGGCTCCGCATGCGCGAGTCCCTGAGCGATGGTGATGCCGGCACCCATACAGAGGCACGTGTCGACCATCTCGAGCGGCTTGGCGTTGCCCAGCGTGTAGCAGCCGATGTCGCCGCAGAAGACGGCCTTACGACGGCGCATGGCCTGCTTGACGGCGTAGAACGACGCCCGGTGAGGGCAGCCCCCGCAGAGCACGGGCGGACGCACCGGCAGATCCGGGCCGACGTCATCGCCGACTCCGGCGTCGTCCGAGCGCTCCGCCAAACCGGTGGGCACACTCGCTGCCGCCGCATCGGCTCGCCCCACTCCCAGGAGGTCCGCAATCGCGGCGGCGGCCGCATCGACAGAGTTCTCGCCGGCCGCCGCCATGTGACCGCTCAGCTTGCCGCGCACGTCGACCGGTAGATGGAATCGGCCGGCGAGTATGAGGAGCTCGCGTTCGATCACCGGGTCGAGCTCCTCGACGACGAGCACCTCGTCTAGCCCCCCCAAGAACTCGCGCGCCAGTTGCTCCGGGAACGGGTGCGGCGTGCCGACCTTGAGGAGCCGGCAATCGACGCCGAGCAGGGCAAGTGCGTCGCGTACGTAGGCGTAACTCACACCGCCACACGCAACCCCCCTGCTGCCGGCGCGCTGCCCGCTCGGCGTCACCGCGTTGAAACGCGAACCCGAGAACTCCTGCGCGATCACAGGCCTCCGGGCGTTCATCTGCAGCTTGTTCTCGTAGGTGAGGCGCGGGAAGATGACCCAGCGCGGATGCTTCTCGAAGCCGCTCGCAGCGCGCGCGCCCGCGCCTTCGCCCAAGTCCACGGGCGCGTACCCGTGACAGACGCGTGTCGTCGGCCGTAGCAGCACCGGCGTGCCGTACTTCTCCGAGCAGGCGAACGCGTCGCCGATCATCTCGTAGGCCTCCTCCGGTGAGGAGGGATCGAACACCGGCAACTTGGCGAAGAGCGCGAAGTGGCGGGTATCCTGCTCCGTCTGCGAGGAGTTCGGCCCCGGGTCGTCGGCGGCGACCACGACCAAGCCGCCCTTCACCCCGACGTAGGCGAGACTCATCAACGGGTCGGAGGCTACATTGAGTCCCACCTGCTTCATGGTCGCCAGCGCGCGGGCGCCCGCGTACGCCGCGCCCGCCGCCACCTCGAGCGCGACCTTCTCGTTCACCGACCACTCGACGTGAATGTCCCCGGGGTTGCGCTTGGCGATGGTCTCGAGGATCTCGGTGGACGGCGTGCCAGGGTAGCCGGCGACGACGCCCACGCCGGCGTGGATCGCACCCAGAGCAATCGCTTCGTTGCCCATGAGGAACTCGAATGACATGCGAGCAGCGGCCCCCGTTCGGGATGCGGCCATCGCAGCAGATCGTATCCGCTGCGTCCGCGATCAATGATAGTGCAACACCCGTCGACTCGCCGCCAAGGCCCAACAGCCAGGCGCGTCGCGCGGAGGCCATCCTCCCCCCTCAGCCGGCGGACGCGCCCAGCGCCCCCACGGCCCTCCGCAATATCGCGCGCGAAACGCACTCGCCCCGTCGACACCGACAAGCACATATTGAGATCGTCGACATCGACAACTCCCAAGACCTCGAGCACGCGGCGCTCGTGACTGCAGTAGGTGTGGCACTTGATAAGCGCCCTGAGCACTCCGAGGTTGGCGTTCGGATCACTCCCGGTTGACTATGCGCGCCTCGCATAGCCGTTGAGACTGACGACAGCGGCTGCGACTACCGGCGGCTCAGCAGTAGCCACCTCCCCATCCGGCACCTCGACAGCGACCGCGAGCGCGACCTCCGCCGGCTCCGGAAGGTGCGCTACGGTACTCGGCTCGGTCGCCTGTTCCGCGACAGCCAGAGAAGACCGAGTGATGACGGAGCGCCGATTAGGGTCGCCACTGTAGCGGTTGCGGGCGCGCGATCTCAGTGGCCGGAACATGCCAGTTCACCTGTATGAGCGCACGAGGGCACGCGAACGCCGCGGTCCTTGATCATGACCATGCCTCCAGACTCCGCTGAATAGAGCGATATGCCGGCGCCGGCGCTCGGCTAGCGTCAGTATGCCGACGTATCAGGAGGGTGTCGAGATTGACAATTGCCGCCGCGCCCAAGGCCAAGCCAAGCCGCAGATGACTAGCCCGGCGATCAGCGACGCGGGCTGCAGCCAGCTCACGTACCCGATGATCGCCACCTGCACGACGATCCACGCGACGATGATCACCCCCATCGTCAGAGACAGTAGCGGCGCCCGCGGGCGATGAAGAATCCATGCTGCGGTGGCAACCGCCAGTCCGCCACCGATCACGACGAAGAGAAACAGACTCGGAATGAAGTAGCTGCCGAACGGGCTTCCCTCGAGCAGGCTAGGATCCACGCCTTCCGCACCGGTGAGACCGTAGTAGCCGCCACCGAAGGCGTTCAGCATAACGAGGATCTGAACCACGATGAGAACGATCCGTGCTTGCTTCATGAAGACCTCTCCGCCACCTTCAGAACGTTGCATTGTCGCTCGGCGTGTACTACGGTACCGTGGTAACAATGTTACCGTAACTGCGTTACGGTAACATTGTTTTCAAGAACGGTCAACGATTCCGGGAGGGCGCATGACACCGGCGGTACGAACAGGCCCCGTGACCGCGGAGATCGTGATCGACGCGGCCCTCGCGATCATCGATGACGAAGGCCTCGCGACACTGACGATGCGTCGCCTGGCGAAAGACCTCGGCGTCGAGCCGATGACCGTCTACCGCCAGTTGCCCAACAAGGAGGCGATCCTCGCCGGTGTCGCCGAGAAGCTCTGGCGGGAGATGCCAGGCGCGAGGCCGGAGTCCGCGACGGATGCTACAGACGGCGGAGTCGACTCATCGGCGACTCTAGCGGCGGAGGGCGAGCCGGAGTGGCGCGCCCAGGTGCACGCCATGTGGCTCGCCCTCCACGCGCTCATGCAGGCGCACCCGAACGCCATCCCCATCATCGCCAAGGGCAGCACCTACTCGCGGAGCGCCAGCGGCGGCACCGCGGCGATGGCCGCCGTGCTTCGCGACGCCGGCCTCTCCCCCGCTCAAGCCGGGGAGCTCATGCAGATCGTCGCCGCCTGCGTCGTCGGTTTTGGCTTCGCCACACTGTGGGGCCAACAGATCGCCCACGGCGAACGCCCCAATGCGCCCGCGGGCGAGGCCCTGGCCCCCATCTCCACCGACGACGACCTCGAGCGCTACCTGACTACCATGGGACGCTGGGAGCCAGCCAATTTCACCCGGGCCCTCGACCTCGTTCTCGACGCCTACACGCCAAACGGCGCCCCCGTTTGAATCACCCGCAGCGATGGTAAGCGCCAGATATGGCCATCGGCGAGAGCTGAGGGAGGTGAACACTATGGCAATCACGCGTTGGGACCCGTTCGGGGAACTCTCAAGCTTGCGACACGAAATAGACCGCGTCTTCGGCCGCCTCGGCTTCGGCGACGGCAAGGAGACGACGTGGATGCCGCGCATCGATGTCAAGACCACCGGCGACGACATGGTTGTCTACGCCGAGCTCCCGGGCATGAATCGCGAGGACATCACGATCGAGGTCAGCGCAGGCACCCTGACAATCGCGGGCGAGCGCAACGCTGAGACCGAGAAGACCGAAGAGGGCTGGACGATCCGCGAGCGCAGCTACGGCACGTTTGAGCGTACGTTGCCGCTGCCCGAGAGAGTCGACACCGACAAGATCACAGCCGAGTACAAGGACGGCGTCCTCGAAGTACGCGTACCGAAGGGCGCCTTGCCGCCACCGACGCATCGCGTCGCGATCGGCGATGCCGCGGCGCCTGCCGAACCAGCGGCCGAGTCGGCCGCGCCGCCGGACGAAAGCGCCGCGACCTAAGCGCGCGATCCCCCTCCGTGATCGCGGAACTCAGGCGCCCCGCTGGTGCGGGGCGCCTGAGTCTGTGCGGGGCGTGCAATGCGACACATCGCCTCTAGCGCCGGCGCACCACCTCACATTCCCGGGATACGCGGGATCTTGCCCAGCTTGCTGAGCTCGAAGTACCGGCCCCAGCCGCGCTTGAGCCAGTGCCCGACGATCGGCATCGGCAGGAACAACGCCCGCCGGTCGTTCCTGTAGACGAACCCGGCGCCGTTGCCCATATCCATCACGCAGAGGATCGAGATCTCGTCGATGTAACTCTCCGGCTCGCCGTGCCCGGTCTCCTTGCGCGCGATGTCGTCGGCGGTCACACGCGCCATCACCTCAGCCACATGGCCCTGCTTGGCGCGCCACTCCGGTCCTTCGAGCGCGGCGACGTCACCGACGGCGTACATCCACGGGTGGCCGACGACCTCACAGGCCGGCGACACCGAGATGAAGCCGGCCTCGTTCTGCGGCAGATCGGAGGCCTTCACGACCGCGTGCCCGTCGCCGGCGGCGATGAACATGATGAGGTCGGCGTCCAGCCTGCTCCCGTCCTCGAACACGACGCCGCCGGCGACGAACTCGGTGATCTTCTTGCCGGTGTAGGCGCGGATCACCGACGCGTCGAGCATACGGTCCATCATCGCGACGGCCTTCTCGCCCATGCGCAGTCCCGGCGTCGGCATAGGAGCGAAGAAGCTGAGCTCGAAGCGGGCGCGCATCTCCCGTTTGAGCAGCATGTGGTGCACGTTGTAGAGAAACTCGAAGGCGGGGCCGCCACGGACCGCGCTCGGGTCCTTGGGATTGCCGCCAAACCCGACCGCGACCCTCCCGCCACCCTGTGCGAGGAGGGCGTCGAGGCGCTCCTTGACAAGGACACTCTCCTGTGGCGCGCCGCAGATCGAGAGCACGTTCTCCTTGCCTTTGTGGGGCATCTTGTGCGCACCGAGCGCGACGACAAGGTAGTCGAAGTCGCGGCGCCTGCCGCCGTGCTCGAGAACAAAGCTCCTCTCGGCGCCGCTGATCTCGGTGACCGCGTCCAGCGTCATCGTAAAGCCGTGGGCGCGAGCAATATCGGAGAGCCGGATGCTCGTCTGCTCGAGGGTACGCTCGCCTGTGGGAATCCAGATGGCCAGCGGATAGACAAACAGGAAGTCGCGATCCGAGACGAGCTCGACCTCGAGACCCTTCTTGCGCAAGCTGATCGCCGCCTCGACACCGGCGATCCCGCCGCCCAGTACCACCGCCCTCTTCATCCGCGCTCCTCTCGTCCCGCGCCGGCTGCCTGACCTCCCACTAAGATACCAGGTAGGGTATCAAGAGTGCCCCGACTACACAGCGAGCTGCCGCCTCACCTCGTCGAAGATCACGCGCTCCTCGTCGGTCTTCACGACCATGATGCGCGTCGTGGACGTTGACGCCTCGACGAATGCGTCGCCGCTCGTCGCCTGACGGTTCTCCGATGGGTCAAGCACGAGACCCAGCCCCTCCGCGCCGGCGCAGACCTTCTCCCGCAGTTCCCAGGACTTGACGCCGATGTCGTCGGTGAAGACGAGTGCATCGGCGCCACCGAGCAGGAACAGGTAGGCGCCAATGTAGTGACGCAGGCGATGCGCGTAGACCTCGTAGGCGAGCGCACATGCGTCGTTGCCGTCGGCGGCGGCGGCGATCACCTCGGCGAGATTCGACGAGTAGCCGCTGACGCCGATCAGTCCCGACTTGCTGTTGAGGAGCGTGCCGACCTCGTCCGGGGTGTAGCCGGCTCGGATGAGCGCCAGCACGACCTCCGCATCGATGTCGCCGCTACGCGTCGACATCACCAGGCCCTGCAGCGGAGAGTAGCCCATCGAGGTGTCCTGCGACCGGCCCTCGGCGAAGGCGCAGACGCTGGACCCGCCGGTGCCGAGGTGGCACATGATCAGCCTCACCTGATCGACCGGCTTCCCCAGAAGTTCCGCCGTACGGGCGCTGACGTACTGATATGAAAGGCCGTGGAACCCGTACTTGCGCAAGCTGTGATCGCGCGCCAACTCACGCGGTATCGCGTACTCCCGTGCCGCAGGCGGCATCGCCGCGTGAAAGGCCGTGTCGAAGACGGCGTACTGTGCGACACCGGGCAACCGCTCGAGGCACACCTCGATGACGCTGAACGAGTTGGGGTTGTGGATCGGCGCCAGAGGCAGCGTCGCGCGCAACTCCGCAAGCGCCTCGTCGTCGATCCTCGTCGTCTCCGTAAACCGGTCGCCGCCGTGCACGAAGCGATGGCCGACCGCGTCGATGGCGACACCATGGGCGCTCAGAATCGCCAGCACCTCGTGAGCGGCGGCACGGTGAGTCTCCATCGTGGCGGGCTGCTGCCCGCTCTGCCCGCCGATCGTCCAGTCGACGACGGAGGCCGCTTGCGTCGCCGTCGCCACATTCTTCGCTTTCCCCGCAGCGACGACCTTGCGTCCCCCGTCCGCCTCCGCCGCGAAGACGCCGAAGCCGAGCGACGAGCTGCCGCAATTGATAATGAGTGTGTTCATCGCGGTCCCCCCTGGTCCCCACCTTGCCGGCACTCTCACGCCTCATGTCTGGCCCACGTCGGAGCCGATGTCTGCTGCTACGGTTTCACGATCGCGGCGATGGTCCATCGAGCCCACGAAACTGCACGGCAGCGACACCGAAGAGGATGCTCGCGGCAACGAACACGACGATCGCCGCGAGGAGTGAAGAGAGAGCCCTGTGCAGCACTCCGATCGACTCCGACTTCCTTGAGTAGACACGTTCGCACCTTCAACTCAGGGTAGCACTGTGCTGCCGGCGCGAGCGACCGGAGCCGGGCGACCGCGGCTGCACGCTCCCGAGGGTGGCACCATTCACAGCAGACACATAGAATGCCAACTGCCTACACCGCCGACGGCGCCGCACAGAGCTCGCGCCGTCCGGCCGTCGTACAACCCCCCATACCGGACCAGGTCGTGGCGTGCCGCGTCACGGCAAGCAACAGATGGGAGGCGCCGATGAAGAAGGCCCTCACTCTCACCCTCCTCCTGGCCACCTTGACGCTGCTCCTCGCGCCCGCTGTGACCCAGGCGGCGACGCCGACTTCGACCGAGAAGCAGGTGATTCGCCTGGTCAACAAGGAACGCACCAAGCGCGGCCTTGCTCCAGTGCGCTTCAACACGAAGCTTACCGTCGCCGCCCGCGCTCACTCCCGCGAGATGGCCCGCCGCCAGACGCTCACCCATCGCAGCGCCAACGGCGACAGCGTCGCCACGCGCCTCATCTCATACAGCTACACACGCAGCAGTTGCCGGTACTGGGCCGTCGGTGAAAACATCGCCTGCGCCCGCACCTCGAGTCTTCTCTCCACTCCACAAGGAGTGGTGTATCAATGGATGCACAGCAGCGCGCACCGCGCCGTCATCCTCAAGAGCACGTTCCGCGACGTCGGCGTCGGCATCGCCACCTCCAGCAACGGCGTCCGCTACTTCACTCTCGACATGGGTCGCCGGATCCGCTAGACCCACCCAAGGAGCCGGTGCCGCGCGCCAGCGGCGGAATCGGCCGCAGCGAAGGCGAGACACGAGAAAGGGGGGCCGGCTGGGCCGGCCCCCCTTTGCTCTTTCCGTATGCAATGCGGGCCGCATAGAGCGCTGCCCCGAGCTGAGTGCGCCTCAGCCGCGCCCCCGGCCGATGGCGATCGTGCCGGTGCGCACGACCTCGAGAATACCGAGCGGCTTCATGAGCTCAAGGAGCGCCTCGACCTTGTCGGCGGTGCCCACCACCCGAAGCGTGACGTGACGGCGATCGACGTCGACGATCTTAGCCTTGAAGATCTCGGCGATCTGTAGCACCTCGGTACGCTTTTCACCCTCGCCGGCGACCTTGACGAGCAGCAGTTCGGCTTCGTACGAGCTCGAAGGATCGAGGTCGCGGATCTTGATCACATTGATCAGCTTGTGGAGTTGCTTGGTGACCTGGTCAACAGGGTGCGCGTCGGCATCGATCGTGATCGTGATGCGTGAGAGAGCCGGGTCTTCGGAGCTGCCCACAGCGAGACTCTCGATGTTGAATCCGCGGCGGGCGAAGAGGCCCGCGACTCGCGTGAGCACACCCGGTTTGTCTTCGACGAGGATGGAGAGCGTGTGCTTCATGACTTCCTCCCGCCCTTCGGGTGGCCGCCAATCATCTCGGTGATCTCCTTGCCGGCCGGGACCATCGGGTAGACGTTCTCCTCCTGTGCCACACGGAAGTCGATGACGGCGGGGCGCCCGCTGGCGATGGCCTCCTGCAGGGCGGGCGCCACGTCTTCTTTGGTGTCCACGCGCAGACCGAGGGCGCCGAACGCCTCAGCCAGCTTGGCGAAGTCTGGCTGCACCTCGATGCAGGTCTGCGAGTAGCGCTTGTGCCAGAAGAGGTCTTGCCATTGGCGCACCATGCCGAGGTACTTGTTGTTGAGGATGCAGGTAACCACGGGGACGTCGTAGTTCACCGCGGTCGCCATCTCTTGCATCGTCATCTGGAAGCCACCGTCGCCACAGATGTTGACGACCGTCGCCTCAGGGCGGGCAACCTTGGCCCCGATCGCCGCCGGCAGACCGAAGCCCATGGTGCCCAAACCGCCGGAGCTGATCCACTGACGCGGCTTGGTGAACGTGTAGTACTGCGTCGTCCACATCTGGTGCTGACCCACGTCCGTGCAGACGACGGCATCGTGGTTGGTGAGGCGATCGATTTCTTCGATCACGAACTGCGGCGCCAGGCTGCCGTCGGCAGGATCCTCGTAATGCATCGGGTAGGTCTCTTTGCGATCGGCGATGCGCGCCAGCCATTCGGCGCTGCGCTCCGGACTCCATTCCAGACCGTCTAGCTCCTTGACCAGCCCGGCGGCGACCGACTTGGCGTCGCCCACGATAGGCACGAGAGGGACGATGTTCTTACCCACCTCGGCTGGATCGATGTCGGCGTGGATGACCTTGGCGTGCGGCGCGAAGGCCGAGAGCTTGCCGGTGACGCGATCGTCGAAGCGCGCGCCGATGGCAATGATGAGGTCGCACTCATGCAGCGCGTAGTTCGCCGTCACGGTGCCGTGCATGCCGAGCATGCCCATGCTGAGCTCGTGCGTCTCGGGGAACGAACCGAGACCCATGAAGGTGGTGGCCACCGGCAGACGACGCAGCTCGGCGAGCTGAAGGATCTGGGCGGCGGCGCCGGAGGCGATAGCGCCGCCCCCGATGTACAGCACCGGCCGCTCAGCCTCGTTGATGAGCTTCGCGGCCGCCTTGATCTGCTTGATGTGCGGCTGCATGGTGGGCTTGTAGCCAGGCAGGTCGATCTTGCCCGGAGTGGAGTACTCCACCTCGCCGAGGGCCGTATCGACCGGCACGTCGATGACGACAGGGCCGGGCCGTCCCGTGGAGGCGATATAGACGGCCTCGTGCAGCACCTGCGGCAGATCGGCCGAGTTCTTGACCAGATACGAGTGCTTGACGATCGGCAGCGTGATGCCGGTGACGTCCGCCTCTTGGAACGCATCGGTGCCGATGAGGTCGCTGCGCACCTGCCAGGTGATGGCGACCATCGGGATGGAGTCGAGATACGCGTTGGCGATGCCGGTGGTGAGGTTGGTCGCGCCCGGACCACTGGTAGCGGTGCAGACGCCGACTCGACCGGTAGCGCGAGCGTAGCCGTCGGCCGCGTGCGCCGCTCCTTGTTCGTGGCGCACGAGCACATGGCGCAGCTTCTTGGCATCGTAGAGTGCATCGTAGAACGGAATGGCAACCCCGCCGGGGAAGCCGAAGATGGTGTCGACGCCCTCGTTCTCGAGGGCTTGCACAAGCGCTTGCGCGCCTCTCATTCTCTTCTCGGGTGTCATTGCAGCACAGCTCCCTTCTCCGCGCCGGAGACGAGTTTGACGTAACGGGCGAGATAGCCGGTTACGCCGTCGCGCGGCGGAATGGGCGGCTGTGCCGCCCGACGCCGCGCGATCTCGTCCTCCGTAACTTCGAGAGTGAGTGTGCGTGCGGGAATGTCGATGCTGATCGTGTCGCCCTCTTTGACGAGGCCGATGGCGCCGCCGGCGTGCGCCTCGGGCGACACGTGGCCGATGGCGGCCCCGCGGGTCGCGCCACTGAAGCGCCCGTCGGTGATGAGCGCCACTTCGGCGCCGAGACCTTGCCCGGAGAGCATCGAGGTTGCGCTCAGCATCTCGGGCATTCCGGGTGCGCCCTTCGGGCCTTCGTTGCGGATGACGACCACCGAGCCGCTCGGGATCTGCCGTGCGGCGATGGCGGCCACTGCATCCTTTTCGCTCTCGAAGACCCGCGCGGGGCCGCTGTGGACGAGCATCTCGTCGGCCACGGCCCCTTCCTTGACGACCGAACCCTGCGGGGCGAGATTGCCGAAGAGCACGGCCAAGCCCCCGGTGGCATGGTAGGCGCGATCGAGCGGACGGATAACGTCGTCGTCGACGACGCGCGCGCGCGCCACCGCCTCGGCGACAGTGCCGCCGGCCACCGAGAGAGCGGAGCCGTCCATGAGGCCGGCGTCGATAAGCTGCTTCATGACCGCCTGAATACCGCCGGCCCGGTACAAGTCTTCCATGTGATGCGTGCCGGCCGGCGCGATCTTGCAGATATGCGGCACCTTGGCCGCGATCTCGTTGATGCGCTCGAGCGGGAAGGCCACGCCCGCCTCGGTGGCGATCGCCGCCAGGTGCAGCACGGTGTTCGTGCTGCAGCCCATGCTGGCGTCGGCTGCGAGGGCATTGCCGACGCTCACATCGGTAATGAGCTGACGCGGCGTGAGTCCGCGGGCGAGGACGTTCATCACCTGCTCGCCCGTATCTTTGGCGAAGCGGATGCGCTCGCTGTACGGCGCGGGGATGGTGCCGTTGCCGGGCAGCGCCAGACCGAGCACTTCGGCCAGGCTGTTCATGGAGTTGGCTGTAAACATCCCCGAGCACGATCCGCAAGTGGGACACGCACTGCATTCGATCGCCTTGAGGCCCTCGTCGTCGAGCGCGCCCGCCTGATACTGCCCGACCGCCTCGAAGACGCTGTTCAGGTCGAGCGCCTTGCCGTCCAGGTGGCCGGCCAGCATAGGTCCGCCGCCGACCATGATCGCCGGCACGTCCAGACGCGCCGCCGCCATCATCATGCCGGGAATGATCTTGTCGCAGCACGGCACCAGCACGAGTGCATCAAAGGCGTGCGCCATCGTCATTGCTTCAACGGTGTCGGCGATGATCTCGCGACTGGGCAGCGAGTAGTGCATGCCCTTGTGATTCATGGCGATGCCGTCGCACACACCCATCACGCCGAACTCAAAGGGTGTGCCGCCGGCGCTGCGCACGCCGCCCTTGACCGCCTCGACGAGGGTGCGCAGGTGCATGTGACCAGGTACCACCTCACTGAACGAGTTGGCGATGCCGATGAACGGCCGCTCCATCTCGCTGTCGCTGACGCCGAGGGCGCGCAGCAGCGAGCGGTGCGGGGCACGAGCGATTCCCTGCTTGATCTCGTCGCTTCTCACGATCGGTTCACCCCTTCCGTGCAGACGTGCGGAGCCGGCCGCAAGCATGCGCTGCCGCGCGACCGGCGGCCGTAAAGACGGAATCATACCGGAATTAGTCTGAAAAGCGTATCCCCCCACGCGTCCACCATTGAGGGCCCTCCAGGCGCCGCTGACGCCCCCGCTGCGACCGCTAGCCGACGAGTCATCGCCACGATAGTGATGTATCTCTATCGTGCTAATCAGGAATCGCCTGTCTCTGACATGGTCGAGCGCGTCTCTGAAAGGGGGGACTCATGGCCGAGCCCATCATGGAGCGTTTCGTCGCTTCGCTGAAGAAGAACCTCACCGCCGAGGATGTGGTGAACCTGGAAGCGTGCATGGACTGCAAACTCTGTGGCGAGGCTTGCGCCTGGTACCTGGGCACGGAGGATGAGCAACTCCACCCCACGTACAAGACCAACTTCGTGCGCGACGTCTACAAACGCTACCTCACCGCTGAGGGCAAGATCGCCGGCAGACTGGGCCTCATCCCCACGCCGACGGTTGAAGATCTGCGCGCCCATCAGGAGTTCTTCTGGAAGTGCACCGCCTGCGGTCGCTGTACCCTCGCCTGCCCGGCAGGCATCAGCACGCGCAGCGTCGTTCGCCTGGCCAGAGCCGCCTACACAGACTCCGGTTTGAGCAACGAGAACCCGACGCTCAACTCGATCATCAACAACCTTGAGACCGTCAATCACAGCTTCGGCCTGACGATCCCGCAGATCCTCTCGCGCTTCAGTCTCTTCCTCTGCAGCCGCGACATCGAGTTGCCGGTCGACATCGAGGGCGCCGACACCCTGTTCGTCTGCCCCTCGGCGGCCAACACCAAGATCCCCGACTACGCGACCAAGGTGATGGAACTGCTCAACGTCGCCCAGGTGAACTACACCGTCTCCACTCGCCTCGCCGAGACCGGCACCGAGGCCGACCACATCATCGTCCATCACGAACTGGCGAAGTCGATCCTCGAGGCCTGGGAGGCCGAGGCCGACCGGCTCGGCGTCAAGCAGGTAATGGTCGCCGAGTGCGGCTGCGACACGCGCTCGCTCTTCTACGAGGCGCACGAACTTCTCGGGCGGCCGTTCAAGTACCCGGTCGTGCTCTTCGACTCGGTCATCGTCGACGCCATCGACAGCGGCAGCCTACCGATCGAGAAGACCGACAAGGCAGTGACACTGCACGACCCTTGCCACTCCACCCGCCTGGCCGGACAGGGCGATATGACACGCGCGCTCCTCGAGCGCTGCTGCACGAATTTCATCGAGATGACCCCCAACCGCGAGTACAACTACTGCTGCAACGGCGGCGCCGGCGGCATGCGACTGCCGGAGAATACCGAGACACGGCGCCGCGTCTCGAGCCTCAAGGCCAATCAGATCAAGAACACGGGCGCCGACTACGTCACCACGCCCTGCGTCGTCTGCATGCTGACTCTCGACGACATCTGCAAGACCTACCAGCTCGGCAAGGCCGCCGAGGGCGAGCGCGCCTCTGTAATGGCGTTCGAAGTGGTGTACGAAGCAGCAATGGCAGCGCTCGTCGCTCGCGATGAGACAGATCGCGTGCGTACGCCGCTTCTGCTCAAGAGCCGCACCAAGAAGTTCCTGCGCGAGCACGCGAGCTCCGGCAAGGTGGTCCAGGTCCTGCAAAGCCCCAACGGCGCGCCGGTGGTCGAGTGGATGGAGAACGACGATGTCGTGAAGCGCTATCTCGCCGGCCACCCGGAGGCGGTGCGCAAACTGGCGGAATTCAAGGCGGTGAACGCTCGCTGGCAGGAGGACGGTCACGTCATTCACCTCTGCCCGCACATCGAGCGTCGCGTCCCCGACCTCGTCGATCTCGAGGACGAGTTCGAAGTCATCAACGCCTAGCGCGAGAGGAGCGGACGTGCAAACTTTCCTGAACATCTTCACGCCGATCGCTCTGGCGCTCTTCGCCGTCGGCATCGGCCTGCGACTTGGACGCTGGGCCAAAGCCGTCGTCAAGGGCGGCGGCAGCCACCGGCGAAACCCGAGCTTCCCCGTCAACTATCAACCGCTCACGATGGTCAAGGGAGCCGTGAATGTGCTTTCCGGCCCCATCACCCACTTCCACCGCAAGGCCAACCGCACCTGGAGCCGCGGCTATCTGCTGTACCACATCGCCATCATCACTGAGGTCACGGGCTACACGCTTTCGGCGATGATCCTCTTCGCGCGCATCGCCATGGGCCAAGCCGTGCCCGACGTTGCTCTCGGCGTCTCGCAGAGCGCGAACTACGAACCCGCCAACTTACTCACCGTCGTCTTCGGTAATGGCGAACCCCTCCAGGCGGAGTTTCTCTTCGGCGGCCTGGCGCCGTACTTCATCGCCCTGACCTGGGTCGCCGTTGGCTTCGCCGTGGTTGGCAATCTCCACCTCGTCTACACGCTCCTGCGGCGCCGCAACGCAGCCGTCGTCGGCGACATCGACGCAGCCGCCGCCGGAGTACGCATCAAGGGTCGTCTCACCTGGGATCGACTCACCGTGCGCCTGCTCATCTTCACCATCATCTGGACCGAGCTTCTGGCCCGCCTCGACATCGTCCCCGGGATCGTCTTCGTACACGCCGCGCTCGGCCTGGCGCTGTTCACGCTCTTCCCGTTCACTTACCTCTTCCACATGGTCTACAACCTGGTTGCCCTCTACTACTCGGGACGGCGACGTGCCATCCGCGCCGTGGCCTGAGAGCCATACCTTCACAGCCGGCGGCAACGCGTATGGCCGCCGCCGTCCCGGGGCATACTGAGGACGGCGGCGGCCATGAGCATGCTCGGCAGCCGGCGCTCCGGATCAGTCCTTCGGACCGAGCCGGCAGTGCGTCTCTCGTCGAGCAACCGGGCGGAAGGTGGGCGGAGGGTAGAAAATATACCCCATAGGGTATATGATGCTCGCCGATGACCAGCGAGGCTGCAGGCAAGAAGGACGCCAAGCCTGCTCTAAGGGTCAACTTCACGGTTAGACCGAGGCAGTATGGGTATGGTGCGGCGGAGGGCCGCAGCGACGAAAAGGAGAATCAATGTCCGACGCAGTCAAGACCTTGACCGACGCAACGTTCGACGCCGATGTGGCTCAGGGCGATGTCATCGTCGACTTCTGGGCTCCCTGGTGCGGCCCGTGCCGTATGGTGGGCCCCATCATCGACGAGATCGCCGATACGTACCCCGACAAGGTCACCGTCGGCAAGCTCAACGTTGACGAGAATCCCGCGACGGCCGGCAAGTACGGCGTCATGAGCATCCCGACGATCATCCTGTTCCGCGACGGTCAACCCGCGAAGAAGGTCATCGGCGCGCGCCCCAAGGCCGACTTCATCCGCGAGTTCGAGCTCGCGTAGCCGCGTACAGCAAGAAGACGTAAGTCACACGCCCTCGGCTGAGCCAAAGCGCCACCGAGGGCGCGCCGCAGAAACTGGTCCCACCTGGAGGCCGGCGCCACCGAGCTATTCGGATGTGGCGCTGGCCTCCAGTTCGTCGATGGCGTCGGTGATGTCGGTCTGGCCGGGCACGCGCTCGTTGAACTCGCGCAACAACTCGAGAGCGTCGTCGCTGCGCTTGACGCGCACGTACAGCCCAGCTAGTGACAGCACTGCCTCGGCGTCGCGCGGATCGAGCCGCGTGACGTATTCCAGCTCTTCGATCGCGCGGTCAACCTGGTTGTTGCCGGCGTAGGCACGGGCGAGACGCTTGCGCAGCGCCGTACCGTAGGGTGCCCTCTCGAGTCCCTCGTTGGCCACCGTGATCGCCTTCTCGAAGTAGGCCTCGTCCAGTGACTCGCCGCCGAGGTTGTAGAGATCGGCGAGCGCTACGTAGTTGTCGTATTCGTCGGGCTCGAACGCAATCGCGTCCTTGAGCGCTTCCTCGGCGGCTTTGAAGTGCGCCCGCACGCCCGCCGCGTAGGTCGTCGTGTCTTCCCCCGCCTCCTGCGCCTGCCGACCCAGTTCCAGGTAGGCGGTGGCCGTGGCGGCGTGCGCCAGGCCGAGCTCGGTGCGGTAGATCCCCGTATACGGGCTCAGCTTGACCGCCCACTCGGCCCAATTGACGCGATCGACACCGGTGCTGTTGCGCCCCTGGATGTAGGCGTAGTCGGCGATGATCGCCAGCGAGGTGTAGCCCACGCCGAGGGCGGCGAGGCCGAGGGCCACGACCGCCGCCACCGTACCCCAACGAGGGGCCGGCACCGTGACGAGCCGAGCAGTGGGCGCCAGCACGACGCCGAGCGCCGTCCAGAGCAAGAACGAAGTGCCGGTGACCGAGAGACCAGCGAACAGTTGCACCAGGTAGCCCACGGCCGCCGCCCAGAAGGCGCCGCGGAGAATGGCCTGCGGTTCCGCGGCGCGTGCAAAGACGGTGCGGAACGAGCGTATCCCCGCCCAGACGAAGATGCCGTAGAAGAGCAGCATGCCGGGGATACCGACGCCCGCGGCGAGCTGCAGCGGGTAGTTGTGGGCGTTGTCGGCGATCGAGGAACCGCCGGCATCACGCACGTACTCGGCCGGCTCGAAGCGCATGAAGACGAGCCGGAAGGTGTCGGCGCCCCAGCCCAGCAACGGGCGATCGCCGATGGCTCCAAGCGCGGCCTGCCAGATCTCGGTGCGCGTTTGGCCGCTGCCGCCGCTGAACTGGAAGATGGAGCCGAGGCGCTTGGCGAAGTTCATGACCTCGTTTTGGCTCGAGAAGCTGCGCCAGATGACGCCGAGGCCAAGCGCGGCGCTGATGCCTACCGGCACCCAGTCGACGCGCAGCAAACGTACCCGCTGGCGCCACGCCATCACGGCGACGAGCACAACGGCGATGAAACCGCCGATCCAGGCGCCACGCGTGAAGGCGACGATGAGCACGAGCCCGTTGAGGCCAAATCCGGCCCAGTAGATCATCCGCCAGAGCAGCCGGCGCTCGCTGAGCACGAGCCCGAGGGCGACGGTCACCGAGAAGATGAGAAACCCGCCCAGAAGGTCGGGGTTGCCGTAAGTGGAGAAGGCGCGGTTGGCTTCGAACGGCAGAGCGGCCCACTTGAAGGGGTCCCAGCCCAGGAACTGCAGCGCGCCGTAACCGGCAACCAGCAGACTCGAGAAGAAGAGCGCCCGGGCGAGGTCGCGCACCCGGGCGGCGCTGGCCGCGAATTGCATGACGAGGAAGGCCAGGATCGCGTAGTTGACGAACGAGAGCAGACCGTCGTAGCGCCGCGGCTTGCCGAAGAACGCCATCGGCCAGTGAATCGACGTGACCGTCGTGATCGCCACCCAGCCGAGGAAGACAAGAATGAGCCAGTCGATGGGCGTGTGACGCAAGGTACCGCCGCGACGCAGCATGTGCCACGCCCACGCCGCCAGCGCGACGAGCGTGCAGACACGCAGCACGTACATCTTGACGATGTCGAACACGTCGAACGTGAAGGGCAGATCGGCGCCGAAGATCGTGATGTTGCTCATCGCGATGGGGACGAGGAAGACGGCCGCCAGGAGAGCCCAGAAGGCGACGCCGAGCGCGCCGCGCGGGAACGCGTCGGCTTCTTCGGGAGCGGCCGTGGCGGCGACCTTGGTGCGCGACTTGGTCGGCGGCCCCGTCTCGCCGGAGGCGAGGTCGGCCGCCGCGCCGGCGCGTTCCGCTTCGCCGCGCGCCGCCTCGGCGCGAGATGCCTCGGCGCGAGATGCCTGTTCGCGCGCCGCCTCGGCGCGCGCCGCTTGATCCCGCGCCGCCCGCCGGCGCGCCTCACGCTGTTTCTTGTTGGCTCGCGCCAAGCTTCTCCTACCTCGCGCCGCGTCCGGTGAGCACCACGCGCAACGTCTCGGCCACAATCTGGGCGTCCATCGCCAGGTTCTGATGATACATGTAGATGAGATCGTACTTGAGCTTGCGCTCGGTCGTCGTCGCGTAGCCACCGCTCACCTGCGCCAGGCCCGTCACGCCGGGCTTGATGCGAAAGCGTTCGCGATAGGCCGGCGCCTCGGCCAGATACTGTTCGGCGAAGAACGGTCGTTCGGGACGCGGACCGACGAAGCTCATATCGCCCTTGAGGATGTTGACGAGCTGCGGCAACTCGTCGAAGCGGTAGCGCCGCAGCACGCGACCGACGCCGGTGACCCGGGGGTCGGCCTCGCAGGCCAGCACCGGCCCGCTGGCACCCTCGGCATCCTTCACCATCGTGCGCAGCTTGTAGATACGGAACGGTCGCATTCCCTTGCCGAGGCGCACCTGCGAGAAGATGACCGGCAGGCCGTCCGCGGCGACAATCGCCAGGGCCGCGACGAGCAGGAACGGGCTCACGAGAATGAGGAGTACGAGCGCGCCGAGCACATCCAAAGCGCGCTTCATGAAGGCGTAGTAGGTCGGCACCGTGGCCCGCGTGATCTGCATCAGCGGCACGTCGCCGACGATCGCGTCGACGGTGCCGATGAATATCTCGTACAGCTCGGGCACGACATCGACGCGCACATCGGTCTCGTCGGCCAGCACGAGTGACTCGACCAGTTCCCGCAACGCCACCGGGCTGACGACGATGACGCGGTTGGCACGGTGCTCCCCGGCGATGCGAGCCACATCTAGCACCCCGCCGAGGACGCGGAAGCCGCCCAACGTCGCCGGGGCGACCGCTCCTTCACCCTCGGCGTGGACGAGGCCGGCGACCGTCCACCCCCAGCGGCCACGCTCGGCCACCTCGTGCGCCAGATCCACGGCGGTTGCGGAAGTACCGACGACGAGCACCCGTTGCTCCGGCCAATGCACGGTGCCGAAACGCAAGAAGAGGAGCCGCCAGCCGGTGAGCAGCACCAAGTCGAAGACCCAGGCGATGAGGATCGTCGAGCGCGCAAACGATGCCGTGCGGGTGCCACCGAAGAAGGCGATCGCCGCCGTCATGATGGTGCCCATCGTGACGGCGGCGACGGCACCGCGCACTACCGCCCAAGGGGTATCGGCGCGCTCCGGATCGTAGAGCCCGTAGGCCCAGGCGCCGCCGAGATAGAAGACTGTGAGGAGCGGCGCCAGCAACAGGTAGGCACGGAAGTTGAAGGCCGGCAGCGAGCCCTGAAAGCGCAGCAGGAAGGCGAGCACGAAGCCCGCGTTGACGAGCACGGCGTCGAGGACCACCGAGAACACGACAAAACGCCCGCGCGACATCAGGCTTGCCCCAGGCTCCGCGGCCCGCCGCGGCCACGGCATTCGAGGAAACGAGCTGCCGCCTCGGCGTACACATCGAGCGTCTGCGCCACCATGCGCGGGATGGTGAACTCGCCAAAGGCGCGCGCCCGTGCCTGAGCTCCAAGACGGGCGCGCAGCCCTTCGTTGTCGAGCAACTCGCGCAGCGCGGCAGCCAGAGCGCCGGCGTCGTTGGGCGGGACGGTGAGCCCGGTGACGCCGTGCAGATTGGCGTACGGCACGCCCGTCGGCAGGTTGGTTGAGACCACTGGTGTCCCCACGCACTGTGCCTCGATCTGCACGAGCCCGAAGGCCTCGCTGCGCTCGACACTGGGCAGACAGAAGACGTCGGCGGCACGATACCAGGCGGCGAGCGCCGCCTCTTCTTGCTCGCCGAGAAAGGTGACGCGCTCGCCCAGGCCCAGCTCGACGGCGAGTTCCCGCAACTCCGGCTCGAGCGGCCCGCGCCCGATCATCACCAGGTCGGCGTTGACGTCGGCCATGGCGCGCACGAGCACATCAGCGCCCTTGTAGTACACGAGCCGACCCACGAACAGCACGATGTGGCGCCCGGGGTGCTGCGCGCGCAGCTCCGCTGCGCGCGCCTCGGCCCCGGGCGCCCCCGCAATGCGCTCAAGCGGCAGCCCGAAGTGCACCACACGGCACTTCTCGGCTCGCGGCGCCAGGAACTCGGAACCCACAATCATGTTGGGCGACGAGGTGATGATGAGGTCGACCTCGTCGAGAAAGCGTTCCAGGAAGGGCCGGTAGCCGCTCAGCATGAGCTTCTGGCGCACGATGTCGCTGTGGTAGAGCACAACCGCCGGCACCTTCGGTCGGGCGGCCAGAAAGGCAAGCTCGCCCCAAGGATATGGTGAGTGGAAATGCAGAAGGTCGGTGCGTGCGGCCTCTTCGCGCAGCGCCAGCGGCATGCCGGCGGCGATGGGCGCCGACGACAACGCCGCCTGGCGCGACAGGCGCACGACATCGACGCCGTTGATGGTCTCCTCGACACGCCGATCAGCCTCGTTGGCGACCAGCGCGCGGACCTGCGCGCCGGCCAGGCGTACCAACCCCTCGGAGAGATGGCGGACGACCGCCTCGACGCCGCCGACATGCGGCGGCCAGTAGTACTTGTTGACCATCGTGACGCGCAAGCGACCTGCGTCGTGCGCGCCTCTGACGTCCACAGCTGCCATGCGGCGCTATTCTCTCACGCCCGCGAGGTACTAGAATCAAGGCCGCCATTAGGGCCGCGCGAACACACGAGGCGGACGCCCCTCTTGCTCAGCAAAACCACCGAGCTCCTCAACGAGTACCTGCGCATCAACGCCGTACGCCGCATGCTGGCGATCGTCGACGTGAGGAAGCGCGAGATCTTCGGACTCGTTAGTCTCGCCGTCATCTTCGCCGTCTTCGAGGGCATCGGACTCTCCCTCCTCCTCCCCATCCTGCAGTACATCGACGATGGCCGCACCGCCATCCTCGACAGCTCGGGCGTGCTCTGGCACTCCATCGCCACCGTAATGAACACACTGCACCTGCCGTTCACATTACCGGTACTCCTCGTCTTGGCCTTCATCCCGATCCTGCTGCGTCAGGTCGTCTTCTACATCAATGCCTGGTACTCGGCCGTAGTGGCTACAGGCATCGGCTTGCGCCTGCGTATGAAGACCCTCAACACGATCCTCGACGCGGATCCCGAGTTCTTCACTCGCCACACGGTCGGCTACCTCGCCAACGTCATCATCGGTCAGACGGCGATCGGCAGCGGCGCCGTCCTCGCCGTCATCAAGCAACTCTCGATCGGCCTGCTCATGCTCGTCTACCTGGCGATCGTGCTGGCGCTCTCCGTGCCGCTCACCGCGATCGTGCTCGCCTTCTCGATTCTCGTATGGTGGGCGGTGCGCGTAAACATCAAGCGCATCCGCGCCTACGGAGAGATAACCGCCGCGGTCTCACAGGAGGTCTGGTCCAAGCTCGTCGAGCGGCTCGGCATGATGCGTCTCGTCAAGCTGCGCGACGAGAAGAAGGCCGAGTCGGTGCAACTCCGCGAGTTGCTGCTCAAGCTGCGCACCATCGACATCCGCCAGGCGCGCCTGGGCGCCAACATCGAGATCACCGCCGACCCCCTGCTCATGTTCTCCGCCTTCGTCACGCTCTACCTCGGGCACGAGGTCTTCGCAATGACACTGCCCCAACTCGGCCTGCTACTCTTCGTCCTCAATCGCCTCAATGCCAAGGTCAAGGAGTTCAATGCCGGCCGGCAGGCGATCTCGATCAACATGGCCGGCCTGATGATGGTGCGCGACCTTACCCAGAACGCCGAGGCCGCCAACACAATCCGCCGCGGCAGCACACCATTCGGCGGACTCGAGCGCGAGCTGGTCCTGGACAACGTGGTCTTCGCCTACCCGGCGACGCCCGGCGAGGAGTCGGCGGCCGGCGCCGTACCGCCGCCGGCGCAACCCCTCGCCGGCGTGCTCAACGGCGTCTCCGTGGCCATCCCCGCGGGCTCGTTCACGGCCATCGTCGGCCGTTCCGGCGCCGGCAAATCGACCCTTGTCGAACTCCTGCCGCGCCTGCGTGAGACGAGCGGCGGCAGCATCACCTACGACGGCACCGACATCGCCGCCTTCGACGTCGGTAGTCTGCGACGCGGCATCGGCTATCTCACCCAGCACGCGCTGCTCTTTAACGACACGCTACGCGCCAACCTCGTCTACGGCCTCGGCTTCGATCCCAGTGAGGAGCAACTACGCAGCGCTCTCGAGCGCGCTCACGCAGCCTTCGTCTACGATCTTCCCAAGGGACTCGAGACGGTACTCGGCGACCGCGGCGTGCGTTTCTCCGGCGGTGAGCAGCAGCGTATCGCCCTCGCCCGCGTCCTTCTCGAAGACACCTCGGTGCTCATCCTCGACGAGCCCACGAGCGCCCTGGACTCCGAGTCGGAGGCGTACATTCAAGACACGCTCGCCGGCCTCCACGGCAGGAAGACGATCATCGTCATCGCTCACCGCCTCGCGACCGTGATCCAGGCCGACCAGCTCCTGGTGATAGACGGCGGGCGCATCGCCGAACGCGGCACGCACGCCGAGCTCATGGCGCGCGGCGGGACGTACCAGAAGCTCTTCGAGAGTCAGCTCATCGGCTAGGCGCGGCGGCGCGGCTCTCCTGATAGGCAAGACGCTTCAGGCCGGGCCGCTCGCCATCCAGCCCGGCACAAGCTCCTCGTACACGCTCACGTAGCCGGCGACCATGCGCTCAACCGTGAAGAGCTCGGCGACCCGGTCGGCGCCTGCCGCCGCCAGGCGACCGGCGAGCTCCGGGTCGCCGAGCAGACGCCGCACAGCGGCCGCCAACGCGCCCGGGTCGGCCGGCGGCACCAGCAAGCCCGTCTCACCATCCGCGATCACCTCGGGCAGTCCGCCCACGCGCGTCGCCACCACGGGCACCCCGAGTGCCAGCGCCTCCATCGCCGTAAGGCCACTAGCCTCGGAAAGCGAGGGCACCACCACCACGTCGAGTCCGCCGAGGAAGGCCGGCGCCGAGGATGCGTAGCCCGCGAACTCGAGGCGATCAGCCAAGCCAAGCTCAGCCGCCAGCCGCCAGAGAAGCGGCTCGCTGGTCCCCGTTCCGGCGACGACGAAGCGCGTCTCCGCATCGTCGCCGGCAAGCAGGGCGGCGGCGGTGACGAAATACTCGCCGCCTTTCACCGGCTCGAGCCGGCCGAGATAGCCGACGCGGCGCCCCGCTCGCGGCGACCGGTCAACGGTCGCCGCGGCCGCCCGCAACGCGCCGACGTCGACACCGTTGGCGACGACACTGATGCGCGCCGCGACGACGCCATCGGCCACGAGACCGTCCCGCACCGCCTCGGAGACGGCAACAAAGCGCGTCACAGGAAGACGCGAGGCGTGTTCGAGCGCCGCGCGCGCCGCCGATCGAGACCGCGACTCACCGTCGTGGCGCGCCGCGCCGGGCACGACGTGTACGGTGTTGATGATCGGCACGCCCAATGCGCCGCCGACGGCGCGTGCCGCGAGATTGGTGAGGAAGCCTGTGCCCTGCACGAGCTCCACACCACGCAGCCGCCGTGGCAGGCCGGCGACCATCTTAGGCAGAGTGCGCGGAAAGAAGTCGACCGGGACGACAGCGACCTGGGCGAGATGCCGGGCCTCGCGCTCCAATCCCGAGCCTGCGGCGCAGACCACCGTCGGCCGCACACCGGCGGCGACGAGTCCGGGGAGCAGCGCGAGTAACTGCACCTCGCCGCCGCCGAGCGTCGGTCCCGCGAAGTTGTTGAGGAAGGCAATACGCAGCGGATCTCCGCTGCTGTCCAAACCGACAGCGCGTGGCGACGCAAGCGACGTCGGCGCGAATTCGAGCGCGACGCCCGCACTCGCGGTAGCCCCCGGCGGTGACGTTGCCTGTTCGGCGCCGCCACGCATCGTCCGCGTCGCGGGGTCGGGCTCGACGCCGAGCGAGGCGACGGCGGCGCTCCGCCGGCGGTGCGCCCGCGCTCGCGCCAGTAGAAGCTCCAGGCGAGCGTCCCCGAGTGTCGCCGCCAAGACGCGCCGAGCGAGGATCGTCCGCTCCAGACGCAGCGCCGCCGCAGCCGTGGCACGCACCTGCATCGGCGTCAGCGCATCGCTCGCCAGAATCTCGCTGATCACACGCAGGTCCGTCTCGCGCATGCGTAGAGCACTCGACGACTTCTGCAGGCCGGAGCGTCGATGCACACTGAGCGGCTCGGCGAGCCGCTTGTGACGAAAACCAGGAGCGAGCGCTTGCAGCCAGAAGAGGTAGTCCTCGGCGTACAGGTCCTCGCGGAAGCCGCCGACCGCATCGAAGACCGGTCGGCGGTACACGGCACCCACGCCGTAGAAGCACGCCACGACGAGGTCCTCAAGCGTGCACTCTGCGGCGTCCACCCAGTAGGCAGGAGGGCGAGCCTCCTCGCGGCGCCCGTCCTCGTTCTCGTACCACCCATCGCAGGTGAACACCGAAGCAGCAGGGTTGTCGCGCACGAAGGCGTCGAAACGCGCCAGATGGTCCGGCAGCAGAAGATCGTCGGCGGAGAGCATGACGACCAGTGCGCCACGCGAGGCGCGCACGGCGGTGTTATAGGCGCCGCCGGAGCCGCGATTCTCCTGCGCCACGACGCGCACGCGCGCGTCCCGCGCGGCATAGCTCTCCGCCAGCGCTCGAGTGCCGTCGGTGGAGCCGTCGTCGCAGACCACGACCTCCCAGTCCGAGTAAGTCTGCGCAACCACTGAGTCGAGCGTCTCCGCCAGCGTCGTCTCGGCGTTGTAGGCCGGGATCGTGATCGAGAAGCGCGGCTCAGCGGTCACGCAGCGCCTCCTCGTAGACCGCGGTGATCTGCCGCGCCACGACCTCCGGAGCAAAGCGCGCCGCAGCGTAGTCGTGGAGCGCCCGCGGGTCGAACTCATCGGCGTGGTCGAGCATCCAGTCGAGGCCCTCGACCAGCGCCTCAACGTCGTCGACCGGTATGAGGCGACCGACGGTGTCGTCGATGAACTCCTCCGGGCCGCCGCACCGCGTGCTGAGCACGGGGCGGCCGCACATCAGCGACTCGGCCGCCACAACGGAGAACGTCTCGTGCGTGCTGCAGACAACGGTGAACGACGCCGCCGCGAACTGCTCGCGGACGGCGGCGGCATCCAGTCTGCCGACGAACTCGACGAACGTGCCGGTGAGCTCGAGAGCGGCCGCCATGCGCTCGAGCTCCGCGCGCGATTCACCGTCACCGACGAGGCGCACGACGAAGTCGATGCGCCGGTGCCGTAGACGCTCGGCGGCCCGCAGCAGCGAGCGCAGGTTCTTCGCCGGCCCCATCACCGAGACGTGTGCAATACCACGCCGTCCGCCTTGCGGTCGCGGCGCCGACTCATACGTCGGCACAACGTTGGGAATGACGATCGGCCGCACGGCGAGACCGAGCTCGCCCAGCCGTTGAGCTAAGTGACCGCTCACAGCGATCGTGCGCTCGCCCCCGCGCGCCAGCGGGCGCAGCACCAGAGGCACGACCCCCGGCGTGCGCACCATGCGCCTCCTACTCGCCGCAAGATACTCCTCCGAGTGCTCCGTGACGACGTACGGGATGCCGTAACGACGGTTGATGGCACGCGCGAGAAGCGCCGCCGGCCACAGCGCCTGAACATGGACGATGTCGGGCGTGCCCCAGGTCGCGCGCAACTGCTCGAACGCCGCGAGACCTTCACGCTCGTAGCGGACGAACTTGTTGTGCAGATTCGTGGCGACGGCACGAGATCGACCCGGAATCGTCCGTGACGGCGGCGGCATCTTGAGCTGGACGCGTGCAACCAGATGGCTGTCCTCCACAAGAACCACGGGCGCCAAACCTCGCCGCGCCTCGCGAACGTACAGAACGGCGACATCCACTTGATCGGCGAGCGCCTCTACCTGCCGAAGGATGAAGATCCCCGAAGTAGGGTACTCGGGACTCGGATACCAACTTGGAATGACGAGAACTTTCGGCATGCCCCCCAGGACCCAGCTCATCGCCAATAGAGTACCATTACTGCGCTTGTAAGCGACGTGGGAGTCACGACGCAATGCCTCGACCTCGACCGTCCAAGTCCGACGCTCCGCCAAGCGACTTCGACTACTCATCCCCAGAGGCGCTCGCCGCACTGCGCGACGTCACCGCACTCATCCTGGAAATCCGCGATGAGTACGCCGGCTCCACAGCACGGAAGGTCAATCTCTACGAGCGCTCCCTGGGTCTGGCGGTCATCCCGCTGTTGCTGCGTCGCGCGGCGCTCCGCGCCTGTCAGGCGCGCCGACGGCATGGCGGTTCGGCGTGAAGGTACTGCATGTGAACAACGTCGACCTTCACGGCCGACGGTTCAACGGCTACGACCTACTCGACGACATCGAGCGACGAGGTCACTGCGCTCGACAGGCCGTACTCACGAAACAGAGCGACGATCCCCGCGTTGTGTGCCTCGCTGACGAACCGCAGGACGAAGATCTACAGCAGGCACTCTGCCGCATCGAGCAACGCCGCGCTATGAGCAACCTCCTCTTTCCTTGGGGGCGGCGACTGGCGCAGACCAACCTGTTCCGCAGCGCCGACGTAGTGCACTACCATCTCCTTCACAACCAGATGGTTTCGCTCCTCGACCTGCCGGAGCTCTGCCAGCGCAAGCCATCGGTCTGGACCATGCATGACCCCTGGCCATGTACCGGACACTGCCTGCAACCCGGCGACTGCTCCAAATGGCTGAACGGCTGTGACCCTTGCGCGTACCCCGAGATTCCGTTCGCCATCGGAGAAGGCGGTGCAGAGCGCATGTGGCGCGTCAAGAAGAGCGTCTTCGCGGAGGTTGACGTCGACATCGTCGTGGCCTCAGCGTTCATGCACGATATGGTGCGTCGTAGTCCGCTCACAGCGCAGTTTCAACGCGTCCACCACATCCCGTTCGGGATCGACGCGGACACGTTTCTATCCGATGCCGAGCGACCCGTCAGTCGAGCTTCACTCGGAGTGAGGCTCGACGATTTCGTCGTACTCGTCCGCGCCAGCGCGAACGAGATTAAGGGTCTACGGTACTTGATCCAAGCGTTGTCAGACAGAACGCCGGCGCGGTCAACCACAATCCTTGCGCTCGACGAGAAGGGTCTCCTCAACGATGTCGTCGGATACACTGTCGTCGAGCTCGGATGGGTCGATGATCCTGCGCGCTTGGCGCGCGCGTACAACGCCTGCGACGTCTTCGTTATGCCCTCGACGGCCGAGGCCTTCGGCCTGATGGCGCTTGAGGCGCTGGCCGCCGGACGTCCCACGCTCAGCTTCATCGGCACCGTTATCCCCGCGCTGACCCGCGCCCCGGAGTGCGGCATCGCGGTGCCCATGGGCGACAGCGTAAAGCTGAGAGAGGCGCTTGATCACTTCTCGCATGACTCGCGCGACCTGCGTCGTCGCAGTGAGTACGCACGGGCAATCGCTCACAGACAACACAAGCATGCGACATACGTCGACACCCTCCTCGCCCTTTACGCTGACGTGGCCGGCCGCTCCAGGTCGTAGATAGGCCAGCAACGTGAGTCCTGTCCCCATCGCTGAAGACGGGCAATTGCGCAAGGGCCATTGCGCTTCGCTTTCGGGCGCAACGATCTGCCTCGTATTCGAGCACAGCTTGTCGCACTACACGCGCCTTCTCATGGAAATCGACGCACTTCAGGCGGCCGGCGCGCATGTCCGATTACTTACTTCGAACAAATGCGCCAAGGATGCGCCGAGCGACCTCCCACAGACTCTGGAGCCGCTTCTCGACGACGGCTGGACCACTGGCTCGTCCCTGCGATGGCGCCCGGCACGCGTGGCCCACAACCTCGTGCGCATGACGCTCTACCGCGTACTGATCCGGAGCTTCCCACAGGCTCTGACCCACCGACGACGCCACGCACTGGCACAACTCGTCGACCAAGTCGACCTCTTCTGGGTCATCGACTTCCCATCCTTGCCCAGCGTCATGGACGCGATTGCCGACACGGACGTACGCGTCGTATACGAAACGGTCGACCTAGTCCCAGAGTACATGCCAAACCGACGTCTGCAACTCGCGCGGGAACGCAACCTGGTGGGACGCGTCGACGGCTTCATCACCGCCTGCGACTCATACGCCGACTACTACATGGAGCGGTACCACAAGCACCTTCGACGCCGACCAGTGGTGCGCGACAACATGCCTGCGAAACAGGTAGCGGAGTGCGGAGTGACCAACCAGCCTCTGCGCTTCTTGTTCCTCGGCTCACTAATGTTCGACCGTCCCATCACGGAGCTTATCGAAGCCATGGCTCTCACAACGATGCCCTGCACACTCGACTTTCAGGGCAAGAACCTCATCGGAGAGGAGCCGCTGCGACGCATCGAGGAGTTGGGTCTTCAGGACCGCGTCCACATTGTGGCAAGCTGCCCGGCAGATCAGACAGTCTCGACCAGCGCCGCGTACGATGTTGGCATCGTGGCTCTGCGCGGCAACGATGAGAACGAACGCCGCGCCTCCACCTCCAAGCTCTTCACGTACATGTCGGCCGGCTTGGCGATACTGGGGTCCGGCTTGCCCGGGATCGCGCGCGTCGTGACGCGATTCGAGAATGGCCTCCTCGTCGGCAGCATGCGCTCCGACGACTGGGCCGCTGCCATCGACACGATGTGTCACATGCAGCCATCCGCGATCGACGCGCTGCGGTCCCGCTCACTCGAGGGAGCCCGACACCACTCTTGGACAACTCAGCGACCAGCATTTGTCGACGAATTCCACCAAGCACTCACACCACGCGCGAACCAATGCTATGAAGGCTAGCCTAGGCCACGTAAGAACCACGCTCAGGCGCAGCTCCATCGGTGAGCCCCTCGCGGCGGCGCGGCGGAAGCTGCTTGGTACGACGGCGCCGGTTCGCAATCGCCTCATCGGCGCAAGAGTGCGCGTCCTCGGCGGAGGCAATCGTCTCACCTACGCCCGCGTTCGAGATCTGCACAGGCTCACCATCACGATCACAGGCTGCGGCAATACAATCAGCATCGCACCCGAGTCATGTGTTGACGGCCTCACGATCCAGATAAGAGGCGACGACAACACAGTAGCCATCGGTCCCTCGCGTATCGAAGACACAAACGTAGCAGTGACTGGCGACCGCAATCGCGTCACGATCGCGAAGAACTGCCGCATTCTGCGGCTCGGCGCTGTCTGCGAGGACAGCGGCAACTCGATCAGTGTGGGCGCCGGATCAGAATTCGCTGGTAGCGTCGAACTGGCAGCGATGGAGGGAACCGCAATCACCGTTGGCGAGAACTGTCTCTTCTCAGGCGGAATCCACATGCGCACGGGCGACAGCCATGCGATCACCGACCTCAACGGCGTCCGCATCAACCCGTCGCGGAGTATCACAATCGGCGAGCACGTGTGGGTTGGGATGAACGTGCTCGTCCTGAAAGGCGCCAACGTACCTCCCGCCTGCGTTGTCGGAGCGTGTGCCGTCGTGACGAAACGCTTCGAGGGAATGCACTGCGCAATCGCTGGCAATCCCGCCCGAGTAGTGAGAGAGGATCTCGATTGGCGCGTCGAACGGTGAGCGCTACTGAAGCAACGCGCCGCTATCCGCGCTCCTTCATCGATCGGCCACGTGCGCAACGAAGACGCAAGGGTCGCACTACCCACGAGACCCGATGAACCGCGTTCAGCGTCGGTCCCGACAACCGTGGGCCCACTACGCGGAGCACCAGCGCATGCAGACGTTTCGCGTCGCGCTCCATAGCCATCTCGGCAGCGACGCCTGACGCAAGCACCGGCGGAGGCATTGGCGGTTCGCCGCCAAGACATTCGCGTCGGCGAAGCCTCGCGCCGCTTGGATCTCGCTCAAGCTTTGCGAGGGCCGTCTCACATTCGCACATACGGTCACCAACGGCCGCCACCTCCGCGGAACTCAATGCATGGGCTGCGCCAAAGTCTTGCACAGTCTTCGCAGCGTCACGATAGGCGGCCTCGAGATTCGCGGTCTTCTGTGTGGACGTCACGCGATGCAGTGACAGAGCCGCCGAAGCATAACGGTGCCGCGCACCTAAGGCCATCGCACGCAGCCAAAACTCGTAGTCCTCGCCGTGACGATCCTCTCGATACCCACCCACACGGTCAAACATGCCACGACGGTACACAGCTCCGACGCTGTAGAAACACGCGCGAATTGCGTCGGCCAGGCGCCACGAAAGCGTCTCTCGATCCGACTCTCGGGCGTAGACCAACTCGCATCCGATATCCGGCCACCAGTAATACCCATTGGAGGAGTAGATGTCGTAGTCCGGTTCGCGGGCGATGAACGCGGCCATCGTCGCCAGGTGCTGCGGAAGCAGGAGATCATCCGCCGAGCACACGACGATCAAGTCACCGCAAGAGGCCCGAACACCAGCGTTGTACGCGCCTCCCGTGCCACAGTTCTTCTGCGTCATGACCCACAATCGCGTGTCGCGAGCGGCGAAGCTATCGGCCACCTTCCGCGTCTCGTCGGTTGACCCATCGTCAACAACGATGCACTCCCAATCGCCAAACCGTTGCTCAAGAATGGCGTCAAGAGTCCCGCCGAGTGTGACACCCGCATTGTAGGCAGGAACAACGATCGAGAACCTCGGCAACCGACCTCCCGCTGCAATCCGTATCCAATGCGCTCCTACGCGCCGACTACGCTCTCAAAGACCCACTTCGCCAGAGTTACATGTATATGACACGCAGCACCTGATGGGTCAAGGTGTCGTGTGCGCTGACCCACAGTGGCCCTCGTTTCCGACAACGGCAGTCACTGCCGAAACGTGTTCGCTCAGCTTCTTGCTCGCTGAGACCACACTGCGCTCAGCGACGCTCAGCACGCGGAGATGGGTGGCTCAGATTGGCTCTCTCATGCGTCGCGGACAACGACTCGCCCAGTCATCACCTGTCGACCGAGACCGTCGCCCTGCAAGATAATCACGTCGTATGCCGACTACACGGTCCGGTCGACGCTTGGCCGCACAAGCGCCCACCGCATATCACCAGCGTCAACAAGCTCCGCTACCGTAGGACCCCAGGCCCAGGGCGCAGCCACAGATCAGCTCTCGCCTCGCTGTCACTCCCCGCGTCTCGCCTCGCGCACGGCGCGCTGACGCACGAGACGCGCGCGCAGACGCAGGCGGATCCACATCCAGGCGCCGGCAACACGGAAGGGCCGCACCGCACGCGCCGCCGGCCTCGCGGCTCCGGACACAACCGCGGCACGGCGCGATCCTACCCAGCGCTCGAGCGTGTCTTGATACCACACCGCCTGACGAACCAATTCCTCCTCGACATCTGGAGTCGTGAGGGCCACGCGCCGATCGTGCAGAGCCTCTTTGATGCGCGGCAGAGCGTGCGCGGGCATCGCAGGTTCGTCAACGAGCTCCGCCAGCGTGCCAATCACGGCTTCCGCACCGGCGCGCACGTTCTCACTCATTCTGCCGGATCGCTCTAGATGGTACACATAGAGTTCGACCGGCAGGTACAGCGCCCGCGCCCCTTGCGAGAGCGCCCGCAGCCACAGGTCGTAGTCGGAGGCACACGGACCATGGCGAAAGCCGCCGACGGCCTGCACCATCGCTCGCCGCACCACAGCACCTCCCACGGGGATGCGACACTCCTCGAGAAGGTCGTTGACACCCCACGACACAACTTCAGTGCGCGCGCTGAACGGCGTCCGCGCGCCGTCCGCCGTCACCACGGTGAGATTGGGATGGTAGATGTCGTAGCCCGGATACCTGCGTACGAAGTCGCCCATGGCGCGCACATACTCTGGCACCAGTTCGTCGTCGGCGTCGAGGAAGGCGACGTACTCGCCCTCGGCGCGCGCAATGCCAACGTTGCGTGCCGCCGCGACGCCGCCATGCTCGAGACGCACGTAGCTGATGCGACTGTCGGTGTTCGCATGATCGCCGGCGATCGCCGCCGTGGCATCGGTGGAGCCGTCGTCAACGAGGATGAGCCGCCAGTTTGGAGCGTCCTGAGCGAGGACAGAGGCGATAGCGCGTCCGAGCGTCGCCTCGGCGTTGTACGCCGGGACGACGATCGCCAGATCGCGATCGAGGCCGACCTCCTCGGGTACCTTGGTTGTGATCGTCACGCCCATTCCGCGGCAAGCTGCGTCAGCATGGTCTCCCACGAAGGCGGTGCCCAACCGGTACGCTCGCGAAACCGCGTACTGTCGAGTGAGCGATCGATGACCGGCTCGGCGACCGGGGTCAGATCGATCGGCCAGCCGAGCGTTGCGGCCAGCTGAGTGAGGAGCGAGAACTTGTCGATGGGCGCGGCAGAGACATGCCAGAGGCCGCGCAACTCCTCGTCCGGCACCACCACGTCGCGGATGACTTCGGTTAGCGCCCTCGTTGTGAGACCGCTGAAGACCGCGTGCGTGTAGCCACGCAACGACTCGGATCGGTGCGCGGCAAACCAGCCCACAAGACCCGTCGGATCGCCGAACTGCCAGCCGATGATCGACGTGCGTAGCGTCACAGCGTTGGCACGATCCACAACCTCACCGAGGAGCTTGGAGCGCCCGTAGAGATCGGTGGCGTCGGGAAGATCGTCCTCGCGGTAGTTGCCGCGCGCTCCGCTGAACACGCAGTCGGTGCTCACGTGAACCAGACGCGCGTCCACACGTTCACACGCCTCGGCAACGAGATGCGGCCACAGGCTGTTCACCTGGATCGACGGAATCGCCGCCTTGGCATCGGCCAACTGTTTGACGATGCCGACAGCGTTGATGACAAGGTCCGGCCGCACACGCTCGAGAAGTTGCGTTACCGTGCGCGCGTCGCTCGCGTCGAGCCCACCGAGCAGTCGAGCGGTGGGGATGCCGAGAGCCGGGAGGGCCTGCGGATCCCGGCACGCCCCCCACACCTCGAAGTCGGGCGCCAGAACGCGCACGGCCTCGTGGCCGAGCATGCCGCTGGCGCCCAGCACCAAGACACGGCTGACGCTCATGCGATCCCCAGCACAATGCGCGCGACTACGTCGGCGACGTTGTCGGCGAGATACTCGGCCGGCGGCTTCCACGTGCCGCGCGAACGCACCGCAAGGTCAATCGCGGGCAAGATGCGATCGCCCTCAACGCCGGCCAGCAGATTGCTGCCGCATTCGATCGTTTCCGGCCGCTCCGTTACGTCACGCATCGTCACCGTAGGCACGCCGAAGATGCAGCACTCCTCCTGTACCGTGCCGCTGTCTGAGAGCACGCAGAAGGCCTCCTTCTCGAGGCGCACGAAGTCGAACAACCCAATCGGCGGAACGAATGTGATGCGCCCGGCGTCAACGCCGAAGGCGCGCATCTTGTCGGCCGTGCGCGGGTGCAGAGAGGCCAGGATCGGCATGTCGTACTTGGCAATCGTGTCGTTGAGCGCCGTGATGAGTGAGCTGAGCCGCGCCGGCACATCGACCGTCTCGGCGCGGTGCGCGGTCATGAGGAAGTAGCGGCCGGGTTCGACGCCGAACTGCGTGAAGGGATCGGCGGCGTCGACATGGCCGGCGTAGTGGTCGAGCACCTCTTTGATGGGGTTGCCGGTGACGTAGATACGCCGGCGCTCGATGCCCTCACGCACAAGGTTCTCGGCGCTGCGATAGGTGTACGGCATGAGCACGCTACTGGAGTGGTCGATGACGCGGCGATTGACCTCCTCCGGCACGCGATCGTCGAAGCAGCGGTTGCCGGCTTCCATATGGCAGACGCGAATGCCCATACGCTTGGCCACGAAGGCGGCGATGCCGGTATTGGTATCGCCGAGGATGAGTACCGAATCCGGCTGCTCGGCCCGAAACAGCGCCTCGCTCTTGGCGAGGATCTGGCCGATCTGATCGGCGAAGCCGTCGGCGCGCACCCCCATGGAAGCATCGGGTGCGCGCACCCCCAACTCGCGAAAGAACATGCCGCTCAGACGGTCGTCGTAGTTCTGACCTGTGTGGACGAGGAGGTGCTCGCAGGTCTCGTCGAGCGTCGCGATGACGCGCGACAGCCGGATGATCTCCGGTCGCGTGCCGAGCAGTGTGATGACCTTGGTCATCTACGACTCCAGGAAGCGCTGGCCGACCACGTCGGGGATCTTGCGCGCGAGGAAGTCGGCGAGCTCGTCGCGCGTCATGAGCGCCCGCGACGAGCTGTAGTCACCCACGAGCGCAGGCTTGTCGACCGCGTCGGCAAGCTCGGGCAACATCGGGCGCAAGGCAAAGTAGCCTTCCTCGCCCTCCTCGGTCCGCGTCGCCTCTTCCTCCGAGAGCAGGATCTCGTGAATCTTCTCGCCCGGGCGGATGCCCGTGACGACGGTTTCGATCTCGCGTCCACCGATGAGGCAGTCGGCGAGATCGAGCATCTTGGCGCTTGGACAGCGCGGAATGTAGGTGTCGCCGCGCTGCGCCGAGCGCACCGCGGCGAAGATCGTGTCGACGGCGTCATCGAGCGTCAGAAGGAACCGCGTCATGTCGGCGGTCGTGATCGTCACCGGACCGCCGGCGGCGATCTGCTCCAGGAACAGCGGCACCACCGAGCCGCGCGAGGCGAGCACGTTGCCGTAACGGGCGCAGATGAAACGCGTCTCCGGCGAGTGGATATTCCCCTCGATGTAGACGCGCTCCTGGATGGCCTTCGTCATGCCCATCACGTTGACAGGCTTGCAGGCCTTATCGGTCGAGATGCCGACCACAGTCTCGATGGGCAGGTCGAACTCGGAGATGGCCCGAACCAGATTGACGGCGCCCTCGATATTGGTGCGGCACGCCTCCCAGGGGTAGTACTCGCAGCTCGGCACCTGCTTGAGAGCGGCGGCGGCGAAGACGATGTCGACGTCGGTCGCCGCCCGCACCACGCTGCCGTAGTCACGCACGTCGCCGATGAGAAACTTGAGCCGCTGCCGGCTGTTCTCGAAGATCACTTCGTCGGTCGCCGCGCCGCGACTCATGAAATCGAGGCGCATGTAGTGCTGCTTCGCCTCGTCGCGGGAGAATACGGTCACACTCTCGGGCAAGCCCTCGACCCCACTAAGGAGCCGGCGGGCAAGTACTTGCCCCAATGAGCCGGTTCCCCCGGTGACGAGGATGCGCTTGCCCGCGAAGATGCCTGTCATGCCCGCCCCCGTTCACTCCGTTCCAGTCGCCGCCGCACGCGGTCAGCCGATTCTAACAGCCCTCTCCATCGGCGACGTGCGGCCCAAAGTTGAGTCCTGCGCAAGCGCGACGCGGGCGGGGAGCCGTAGTCGGCCGCCCCGCCCGCGTCGCTGCTTCGGATGCGTGAGCGGCGGGGCTCGGTCGCCCTGCGGACGACCCCTCCCCGCCGCTCACTCCCGCACGTCGCTATTTGATCCTGATAGTCGCTGTTCCGCGCACGCTCTGCTTGTTGCCAGCGAGGTCACGACCGTACACGTACGCCTTGTACGTGCCACGCTTCGTCGCCTTCCACGTGAAGGAGTACCAAGTGCCGGACTTCTTGGTGAGCACTACCGTCTTGGTCTTGACCGTCTTGCCCCGAGAGTCCTTGATCTTGATGACGTTCTTGACGATCTTCGTACTCAGGTCATCGATGGACCGATACCAGATGCGCACCGGCACGTACCGGTACCCCGACGCCTTCTTGGCCGAAGTACGCGGACCCACCGTGTCGATATTCGCCTTGATCTTGCCGCCGAGCGTGATGTTCTCGGCACGATCAACCGCCCTGTATTCGTAGGTGTGGATGCCCCCGTTGTCGGCGCTCGTCAGTGTGAATGCACTGCCCGAGATCGTCGTCCACGTCGCGGACCCCTGCTCGCGATACTGCAGCCTGTCGATGCCGGAAGGCGTGTCGGTCGCCGTCAGCGTCACCTCGACATCGGTCTTGTACCAGCCGTTGGAGCTCGAGGGGCTCGTGCTTGCCGACACGACCGGCATGGTCGTGTCGATGTTCACGTAGCCGGTCTGCGTGGCCTCGACGTTGCCGGCCACGTCGGCCGACTTGTAGGTGAGCTTCGTGCTTCCCTGGCCGCTAATCGTGAACGGGTTCTCGTAGATCGTGAGGTTACCGTCGTCCACGCGATACGTCGTCCCTTGACTGGCGACGCCGGAGACGGTGTCGCTGGGCGTGAAGGTCACGGTCTGCGCAGCGTTGCGCCAGCCACTGTCGTCCGTGGTCGCCAACGGCAGACCGCCGGCCGCACCCGTGGTCTCCGGCGCCGTCTTGTCGATGTTCACCCAGCCCGGCGTATGCGTGGCCTCGACGGTCGTCGTGCTCCCCGCGAGCTCGCTGGCGTAATACTCGAACTGGTGCTGACCCTCGGACGTGAGATTGATGGTGAAGACCGCCGTGCCGGTTGCCGGCGCCGTCTCGGAGGCGAAGGTAACGCCGCCGTTGAGGCTGTAGTGAATGGTCGCCGTCGCGTCTGAAGTGGACGGCTCCACGCTGATCGTGATCGCCTGGTTGCTCGTCTTCCACTCGCTGCTGTTGTTTGCCGCGAAGTCGTACGTCGTCGAGCTCGTCAGTGCCGCTGCCAAGGCGGGAGCCGCCGTGATGAGCGCCAGGCCGACGACCAGCGCTCCGACACGGACGATCCGCGCCCGCGAGCCCCGAGCACGCAACAACCGCGACGCACGGCCTCCAGCTCTCTCTAGACCCATGCTACCTCCTTGACCAGTGAGCGAGCGCCTCGCGCCCGCCATCGCTCCGTGCTTTTCTATAGCGTTTGCGGCCACAGCGCAACAGCCCAGACGCCGTACACCGGGCTACTTGACGGTAAGCGTCGCGCTTTGCGTGGATCCCTGCGGGTTGCCGGCCAAGTCACGAGCCAGCACCTTCATCTTGTACGTCCCGCGAGGGAGCGTGAGTGTCAGCGACTTCGATTTGGCCCAAAGCCCAGTCTTCGGCGTGCCGAGCGCATACCGTGCGCGTTCCTTCCCGCGGCTGTCGCGAATCAAGAGCGTCGCCTCTCGCACGCGGTAGCTGAGACCGTCGTCGACACGGATGACCGCCCTCAGCGAGACGCCCCGGGCAACGGTCGCGGCTCTGACTCTCGTGCTGGGCTTGCGCGTGTCGATTCCCACACGCACATGCTTGAACGGATACTCCCAGTTGAAGGCCTTGTCGACGGAGTAGAAATAGACGTCATGGATGCCGTCGTTGGCGTGGCTGGAGGGAGCGGCGACGGTGAGTTCGCTGCCCTGCGTAAACTCACCCGCGTCGCCATCCCGCCAGAACGTCCACAAGACCCCGAGGCCGACGTCGCTGGCGGCCAGTTCGAGATTCACAGCGGAGCGATGCCACGTCCTACCGAGCCCCTCGGCAACCGTCGTCGGTTTCACTCCATCCGCGACCACGCCGAGATACAGCGTCTCACTCAATCCGCCACCCGGGCCCGGCGTGTATACGCGCACGCTCACGGAGCCCTCGTAGCGAATGTCCTCCTCCGGCACATCCACCATCAGTTGCGTCGGCGACACGTACGTGGTGGGGCGCTCCACTCCCGCGTACAGAATCCGAGACTCGGTGGTGAACCCCGTCCCGCGAATACTCAGGGTGAACGCCTCGCCACCCGCCCACACCGACGCTGGCTCCAGAGAGTCCGCCTGCGGAATCGGCGCAACGATCGTGAAGACCGCCACTGACCCAGAGGCGCCGCCTCCCGGCGAAGGATTCATGACACCCACGATCGCCGTGCCCGGCGCCTCAATATCGGAGGCACGAACCGTCGCCGTAAGCTGCGTGTCGCTGATGAACCCCGTAGCGCGATCCTGACCGTTCCAGTACACCGTCGCGCCGCGCACGAAACCGCTGCCGATCACGGTGAGAGCGAACGCGGCCCCGCCAGCATCGATCCGGCTGGGGCTCAGCCCCGTCACCTCCGGCACGGGATTCGGCTCAACAACGCGCACGGCGTACGGCTCTGAGAGGCCCCCGCCGGGCTCCGGGTTCGACACAACCACAGAGACCACTCGGGGCGACGTGAGCTCCCCGACAGGAACAACGGCAGTCAGACGAACACCAGAGACAAAGGTGGTCGGCAGAGGCGTCCCGTCCCACAGAACGACGGCCGAAGAAGCAAAGTCGGCGCCTTCTAGGGTCAGCGTGGTCGCCAGGTCGCCCGCACCAATCACGTCTGGGGAGACGGTCGCCAGCGAAGGGAGCGAGTTCACAGCGGCACCAGTATCGGCCGCCAGCAGCGAGAAGACCCCGAGGGCCAGTGCCACAAGAAAGGCGCCGACACCTGACCGGCGCCACCACTTTGAGATGCCTACCACGTCCGAATCTTACTACGTGGCAACGGTGCACACCTCGGGTGAGCCCGCTATTCGGGCAAAGAAATGGGCGGGGCGCCTTTCGGCGCCCCGCCCATTGCAGCTACCTTCTAGTGAAGGTCGACTTGCTTACTTGACGGTCAGGGTACCCTGGCCGCGCGCGGACTGGACGTTACCAGCCTGGTCAACCGCATCCACGCGGATGAGGTACTTACCCTTGGGCAGGTTGACCCTGAAGCTACGAGACGCCCACTTGTTGGTGCCCACGTTGCTGTAGCGCTTGAGCATCTTGGTGACGCCGTTCTTGCGGATCAGGATGTTGACGCTGGCGCGATCCGTAACAGCGGTCACGTTGAACTTAATGGTGGCCTTCTTGCCCTTCTTGACGGTGGCGCTCTTCGCCTTCACGGTCGGAGCCGTGGTGGCGACCTTCACCGTGGTCGTCTGAATGGCGGACTTGATGCCGACGTTGTCCACGCCGCGGTAGGAGACGGTGATCTCACCGTCGCCACCGATGGAAGCGGTCTCGCCGGACTTCCAGGTGGCGCCACCATCGGTGCTCCACTCGGTGTAGGCATAACCCGAACCCTCGTCGGTGCCGGCGAAGTTGAGCACAGCCGGACCCTGCTGCCAATTGGTGTTGACAGGCGTGGTGAGGGTGACCGCAGGAGCGACCTTGTCGAGGCGCACCGTGCGGGACTTGTAGGCGGTGAAGGAACCGAGCGAGACAGACTCACGCTCGTTGTCAAGGAAGATCATGACCGGCGGCATGTTGATCTCCCAGTTGCCCAGGTGCACGCCGAGGGCCTCGACCCAGTAGGCCGGGCGAGCGTTGTCGACGGACGCGAAGTCGACGGTGTGGTACGAACCGTGATCGCCAGGAATCTGGACACTAGTCTCGACGACGGAGTCGACGGGGCTGTGCAGCTTGACGCTCCACGGGGTGGCCTGATCGACGCGGTACACGGTGGCGGCAACGCCGGCACCCGGGACCTGGTCGGTCGCGGTCATGACGTAAGGCTCAAGACCGTTGATCCAGCCGCTGGCACCATCGGTGACAGGAGCGCGGGTGTCGATCTTGACGTCGACGGAACCCTCAGCGTAGTTGCCGGCCTTGTCGGTGGCACGATAGCTGAGCGTGCGGATGCCGTCGGTGAGGGCGCCGAAGAGCACCGGGAAGTAACGATAGTCGCCAGCCGTCCACTCAGTCGGATGCGGAGCGATCAGCGGGTTGACCTTGTACTCGATGCCAGGGGCAGCGATGCCGCTGTTGTGGTCGGAGCCGGTGACGCCAACCACGAAGTCGGTGTTCATCCACCAACCCGGATAGTCGTTCGTGAGCTCCGGAGCGACCTTGTCGATGTAGACCATGACGAGGTTCCAGGCCTCACGGTTCGGCGTCGGCATAGCCTTGTCGACCGAGCGGTAGTACACGTACACCGGGCCAATCGGAGCGGTCTCGGTGATGGTGACCTCGTCGCCCTGGGTGCCGGACTCGTTGATGCCAGGCGCCGGCGGGACGGCGGTGGTGGTGGAGGTCTTCACGACGTACTCGGTGTAGTCGACGCCGGAGTTCGGCTGAGGCAGACCGTCAACCGAGGAGAACTTCACGGTGACGTCCTGGTTGGTCCAGCCAAGCTGCGTGTCGGAACCAGCCGGGGTGATCGTGTACGACGTGTGCGGAGCGACACGGTCGAAGTTCACGTGCTTGTAGATGGGGCAGCTGTTCTTGACCCAGTCGGTGGAAGTCAGGAGCACCTGCTTGGTGACGGGCGTGAACGCCAACGCCGGGTCAATGCCGGAGGTCGGCGACATGACGGTGCCGGTCACTTCCCAGATGTACTGATCCCAAGCAAGGCGGTAACCCTCGAACGTGCTGCTGTCCTCGATGACCTGAGCGGTCGGGGTCGGAGCGACACCGGAACCGTCGGGATCATGCGTGGTGGCCGTGAAGTCGACCTTGTCCAGGTTCCAGAAGACCTCGCCGGCGCTGTACGAGCTGCCGTCGAGGAGCGGATCGTAGTGGACCCAGGTCGGGCACTTGGTGTCGACGCCGAAGACGTCAGAGACGATCGGCTTCTCGTAGAGAACCGTCGGGGAGGTCTCGACGACCCAGCTGGACACGGTGTGGAGGCCCTCAGTGTAGTACTTGGAACCGAGAATGCCCCAGTTGTTGAGATCGACCGGATACGGCGACGAGGTCACGGCGTTCGGAACACCGTTGGTCGGCGAACCGTCGACCTTGAAGACCACGGTCTTGATGTTCGTCGTACCGACGTCGGTCAGCAGAATGTTGCTGGGAGAGACAGTCCAGAACGTGTACTCACCATCGGCAGTACCGTACTGATTGATTGCCCCAGAATTGCCGTTGAACCACCAGTGGTTCCCCTGGGCCTGAACTGCGCCTCCGGCTGAGAAATCGAGGACCGGCACGAGCTGCGTCGGCGAAGCCGCCAGCGCGGAGGCCGGCACCAGGGCCATGACCGCGAGGGCGACCACCAACGCGAGAAGCATCATGCCCCTCTTAGTCCGCCGTTTCGTTTCCTGCATGTTGCGACCTCCTCAATGTTTGTTTCGATGGCCCTCGGCCAAGCTGACTCGGGATTCTACACCCTCTTGGGCGGACGGTGTCACGTCACGACCACCCCCTCGGTCGGTTGCCAGAGCCGGCGGTGTGCTTGCCGGGGCCACGAGCGAAAGCTAGTGGCGTTGCGCCTGTCGCTGCAAGAACAGATGCCGCGCCGGTTTGTCGGAATGCTGCACACTCCTCTTCGCCACCATGATGCGGCGGGACTTGCTGCCGCACGGGTTGCGCCAATAAGGCCTCACCACGCGATTCTGAAACATTTCGTGTCGCGAAGTGCACGATACGACCCCATTGGAGATACGCCGGTGCCAGGACTACGTCTCTGTACCACGCGACCCATGACTTTCCTTCTGCGCCAGAAGCCCCCCCTCCTTCCTTGGTGCCGTTTCCGCAGTGAGCCCTCGTAGAAGAGTGCGGCTCCTGCCTGTCCCCCCTATTGGAGAACCCAGTAGGGCTGCTCCGCCTAGGCACTCTAACGCCTCGCGGTGCGCGGTGCAACAGTCAGTGGGCCGCCCGGGTGCTGTACTTACCATCGGCTGACGAAGGCCCATACTTGAACCTCGCCGACAGCCTTCGCGGGCGGGTCGCGTCTGTCTATAGGCGAGCGTCACACCAAGCCTTGGGCGAGCATCGCGTCGGCGACTTTGAGGAAGCCCGCGATGTTGGCGCCGGCGACGTAGTTGCCCGGCATGCCGAACTCGGCGGCGGCGAAGACGCACTGCTCGTGGATGGCCTTCATGATGCCGTGCAGGCGGGCATCCACCTCTTCGCGCGTCCAAGCCAAACGCAGGCTGTTCTGGCTCATCTCGAGACCGGAGGTGGCCACGCCGCCGGCGTTGGCCGCCTTGCCGGGGGCGAAGAGCACGTTGTTCTTGAGGAAGACCTCGACACCCTCGGGCGTCGTGGGCATGTTGGCGCCCTCGACAACGGCGTGCACGCCGTTGTCGACGAGGTTCTGCGCGTCGACCGCGTTGAGCTCGTTCTGCGTCGCGCAAGGGAAGGCGCAATCGGCCTTGTGCGCCCACAACGGGTTGTGATCGAGGCTAGCGTCGAACGGTGTGAACACGGCGCTCGGGTACTCGTCGACGTACTCGCTGATGCGCCCACGGCGCACGTTCTTGAGATCGAGGACGAAGTCGAGCTTGCCCTCGTCGATGCCCTCCTCGTCGTAGATGTACCCGGAGGAGTCGCTGAGCGTGACGGGCTTGCCGCCGAGGTGGAGGATCTTCTCGACCGCGTACTGGGCCACGTTGCCCGATCCGCTGATGAGACACGTCTTACCCTCGAAAGTCTCGCCGCGCGTCATGAGCATCTCGGCGGCGAAGTAGACGGCGCCGTAGCCGGTGGCCTCGGGACGGATGAGCGAGCCGCCCCAGCCCAGGCCCTTGCCGGTGAGGACGCCGGTGAACTCGTTGCGTACGCGCTTGTACTGGCCGAACATGTAGCCGATCTCGCGACCGCCGACGCCGATGTCGCCCGCCGGCACGTCGGTGAACTGCCCGATGTGGCGCTGCAGTTCGGTCATGAAGGACTGGCAGAACTTCATGACCTCAAGATCGCTCTTGCCCTTGGGATCGAAGTCCGAGCCACCCTTGCCGCCGCCCATCGGCAGCGTCGTCAGCGAGTTCTTGAAGACCTGCTCGAAGGCGAGGAACTTGAGAATGCCGAGGTACACGCTGGGATGAAAGCGCAGGCCGCCCTTGTACGGACCGATGGCGCTGTTCATCTCGATACGGAAGCCACGGTTAACCTCAACCTCACCTTTATCGTTGAGCCACGGCACGCGGAACATCAGCACGCGCTCAGGCTCGGTGATGCGCTCGAGGATCTTGGCCTTGCGGTACTCGGGATTGCGCTCGAGCACGGGTTCGAGTGACTCAGCCACCTCCTGGACGGCCTGATGAAACTCGACCTCGCCTGGGTTCTTGGCTCTGATCTGAGCCATGAATTCGTTGACGAATGCGCTCACTGCTCTGCCTCCACATACGACGGGGTGTGACCTGCCCGGTGGAGCGCGCCTCATTGCTCGCACCACCGGTCTCGTGACGCCAGCGAATACCGGTGTCGCGAGCCGCGTGGAGTATACGCCGACCCGCGGCAACATGCAGCAAGCGCGAAAACCTGTCCGTGTCGCGAGACGCGAGCCGAACGGCGGCCGAAAGTCTACTCGAAGGGGTTGTAGCCCGGTCGCCTGTAGAGATGATGACGATTGCCGAGGATGTCTGGCCGGTAGACGCTCTCGGCCCACTCCTCGGCATCGATTTCCTCGATCGCCACCGAGACCGCCGTCTCCTGGCACTTGGCGATCGCCATCACGTCACGCACGATCGCACCCGCGAGCTCGGCCTTCTGCTCTTCGCTGCGGCCGGGATACATCTTGACGATCACATGCGGCATGGTGACTCCTGGTGGATTGCGGCTTGGTACGCTCGTCGTGGCACAGCATATGCGCTCAGACTCGCCGCCGCCACGTACGCCGCGGGTTTCGCATTTCGCCGCGGCCCTGAGAGGATGAAGGAAAGGCGCCGGCCCGCCGGTGCGCTAGCGACCACGTTTGGAGGCTGCTATGCGAATCGACCCGTTTCTCGTAGAGCAATGGATGAACGCGCACGAGACGACGGCGACCTGGAACACCGCCGAGACGTGTGTGGACTCGTTCACGCTAGACGAGTTGCTGGAGTTGAGCGGCGACGGTGACGAAGTGCTACGTCGCCTGCGTGCCACCCGGCTCGACTACGGGCACATCAACGGTTCGCCGCGCCTGAGGGCCGCAATCGCGGCTCTCTACGGCGAACGCACGAGTGCCGACAACATCCTTGTCGCCAACGGAGCCATCGGCGCCAACTTCCTCGTCCTCTTCGCGCTCACGGAGCCCGGAACTCGGGTCGTCGTCGCCGAACCAACCTACCAGCAGCACTTCTCCGTGCCCGAGGCGATCGGCGCCGACGTGCAACCATTGCGGCTGCGCGAGGAGAACGGCTACCTCCCCGATCCCGACGAGCTGCGCGCGCTCACGGCCGAGGCAAACACCAGCCTGATCGTCATCGGCAACCCCAACAACCCGACCGGGGCGCTGATGGACGAGGCGCACCTACGCGAGATCGTCGCGATCGCCCGCGAGGCCGGCGCCTGGCTGCTCTGCGACGAGGCGTACCGAGGACTCGAACACGAGCCCACGGAGGCGACCTCAATCGTCGATCTGTACGAGCGCGGTGTGAGCACGGGAAGCATGAGCAAGACGTACTCACTGGCCGGCCTCCGCGCCGGCTGGGTGGCCGGCCCCCCAGCGGCCATCGCCCACTGTCTCGATATCCGTGACTACACGACGATCAGCTGCGGAGTGATCGACGACGTGCTGGCGACGGTGGCGCTCGAGCACCGCGAGGCGATCCTCGCACGGAATCTGCCGCTCGTGCGCGGTAACCTCGCCCTGGTGGATGAGTGGATCGCCCGGGAGCCGCGGCTGAGCTACGTGCGGCCGCGCGCCGGTACCACGGCGCTCATCCGCTACCAGTACGACCTGCCGTCCACGGAGTTCTGTGAGGGCATGTTCGCGCGCGAGGGCGCCTTCGTGACGCCGGGGAGCGCGTTCGGCGAGGAGTACGCCTTCCGCATCGGGTACGCCTGTGCCCGCGCGACGCTCGTCGGCGGACTGGCGGCGATCTCGGCCTACCTGCGAACGCTCGAGTAGAGAGCGCGCAGGAGCGGCTCCTACGCCGAGACCGGCGTGGGTCGCGCCGTGACGCGGTTGCCGTGCGGCACAACGAGGCAGCGTGCCGCGGGGCCGAGCTCACCGAAAGCAGCAGCGAGAGCGCCGTCGACGGAGTCGAACGGCGTCATGCACATCGCACGCACCACATCCGGCGAAAACTCCGAGACGAGATAGACGGAGACGCGCGCGAGCAGACCGGCGATAGCGGCCGCCTTGTGGCCGCCGAGCACGAACTCGCGCTGAATGCGGTCGATGAGCACCTGCGGCGTGCCCATGTTCGTCATCCATTCCTCGAAGTACTTCTGGCCGAAGCCCTCGCGGCAGCGCGCCACAAGGATGACGATCCCGCCGTCGCGCACGGCGCCGGCGACGTTGTCGAGCGTCTTCTGAGCCTGATACAGGTTGATGTCTTTGGGCTTACCACCTGGCGAGGCGATGACGATATCGGCGGCCTCGGGCACCGAGAGATCGCAGCGCTCGTCGTAGAGCCGCACGCCCACGCGATGCGCCTCGAGATAGTGGCCGGCGACCGCGTGCAGAACGCGCTTCTGCTCGTCGAGCACGACGTTGAAGATGTAGTCGATGCCGATCATGCCGCCGGCCTCGTCGATGTCGTCGCGCACCGGGTTACCCTCAAGAATGCCCGCGCGCGCCGTCGGCTCGAGCATCATGCGGTGATTGTCGCGAATAGCGGTATAGGAGCACACACCGGGCACGACCGCTTTGGCACCGCCGCTGAAGCCGGCGAAGTAGTGGTACTCGATGTTGCCCGTACAGATGCGCAGATCGGCGTCGAGGTAAGGCTTGAAGACCTCGATCCGCGTGCCGCGCGTGGTGGTACCGACGGGAACGACGTCGGTGTTGTCGAGATCGAGGAGGCGAACGCCGCTGCTCGCGACCTCCTCGCCGACGAGCGCGACCTGCTCCTCGCGCGTGTGCAGGCGATGGCCGCCGAGGGCGAAGATGATCGTGATCCGCTCCGGCGGCAACGGCCGCAACTCCTCGAGCAGCGCCGGCAGGAACTTGTACGAGGGACAGGGCCGCGTGATGTCGCTGACGACGATGACGGCGCTGCCGGCCTTCGCCGCCAGCTCGCGCAGACGGGGCGCGCCGATGGGCTCCGCCAGAGCGCGCCTGATCTCCGCCTGCTCGAGCTCCGCCTCGGTGGGCACGGAACGAGCCTCCGCCACGCCGCGACCGGGCGCCGCACCCTCGCCGCCGCGTCTATCGGCGGGCTCCGCGACCTGCGACGCCTCCGCTTCGCCACCCGGGCGCACGACGCCCTGCAGATTCTCGCGGGGCAGCTCGAACTCGAGGGCACCATCGCCGTACGGAATCGTGAGCCTCATTGCCGCGCCGCCGAGTCCTTGAGCGCTTCGATCACCGGCATCGGCTTGCCGCTCAGAAACTGAACCATGGCTCCGCCGGCGGTGCAGACGTAGTCGAAGCGCCCGCCGAGACCGAAGGCGTTCATGGCGGCGACGCTGTCGCCGCCGCCGAGCGCGCTGAAGCCGGCAGTGCTCGCCATCGCCTCCCAGAGCGAGCGCGTGCCGTATTCGGTGGCCGGCTGCTCGAAGATGCCGGCCGGCCCGTTGACGAACACGGTCCCCGCGGCGGCGATTACCTGCTCGTACGCCGCCACCGTGTCGTGCCCGATGTCGACGAGCGCCTCGTTCACCGGCAGTTCGGCGACCTCCGCTTCGACCCGCTCCCCCTCCCGCACGTACGCCAGGTCCGCAGGCAGCACGATCTTGTCGCCGTGCTCGGCGAGAATCGCCGCGCTCTCGGCGATGAACTTCTCGAGCTGGCTGGCCTTGATGAAGTCCATGGACGGCCGACCGATATCGACTCCCTTGGCAACGAGCATGACGTTGGCGACGAGACCGGCGGTGAGGATGGTGTCGACGGCTCCGTCGCGCAGCGCCGCCGCCATCATCGGGAAGGCCTCCTGGATCTTGGTGCCACCGAGAACGAAGACGCAGGGACGCGCCGGCTCCTCGCGCAAGCGCGCCAGATTCTCGTACTCTCGCTCGAAAAGCCGACCCATCGCCGACGGCAGCAGCCGCTCGAAGCCGACGAGGGTAGGCTGCGAGCGGTGCGCAGCAGCGAAGGCGTCGCAGACGTAGAGATCGCCGAGCGGCGCCAGCTTGCGTACCACAAGCGTCCTGGCCTGTTGCTCCGGCGACAGATTGAGCTTGGTCTCGAAGAGCGTCATCTCTTCGGCTACGAAACGGACGTTGTCGAGGAGCAGCACCTCGCCGGGGTCGAGCGCCGCAACGGCGGCGCGGGCCGCCGGCCCACACACATCGTCGATGAAGCGCACGCGGCGGTCGATGAGCTCGCTCATGACCGCCGCGTGCGGCTCCGTCGACGCGTAGTTGTGGTACTCGAGATCGCCACCCTGGTGAGCGAGGAGCACGACCTTGGCACCCGCCTCGGCCAGCTCACGCACCGTCGGCGCGCAGCCCTTGAGGCGCGTCGTGTCGCGCAGACCGCCGGTCGCCGGATCGATCGGCGAATTGATGTCGACGCGGCAGAGCACGACCTTGCCGGCGACGTCCAGATCGTCCAGCGTCTTGATACCGTACTTCACCGCTCGCCTCCGGCTTCGTGCCCCCGCGCTCTCTCCGCGTCTCGGCGCTACTTCATCCCCAAGTACTGGTTGGTGAGCCCGACCGCCTCAAGACGATCGGTCTGCATGCTGAGCGCGGCGCGGATGCCGTCCATCGTCTCGGGGATCACGACCGCCTCTTGCGGGATGTTGATCGCGAACATGAACTCGCGGCCGCTCTTGGCGATGGTCTCGTCGAAGACGGCGATCTCGTACATGTCGGCACGCTTGTTGCCGAGCTCGCGGGCGTAGCGGAACAGTGCCGAGTTGCTGTTGAAGCCGTCGGCGATCTTGACGTTGCGGATGCGCGGGTGCTGCTCGAAGAGCTCGAGCGCCCGCTCCTTGCTGATGTCGGCCTTGGTCGTGGCGCAGACGTTGATGATGTGGCCGTGCGTGGTCGGCACGTGCACCAGCAAACCGGTGGCCTCGACGTGCGGCATGATCGTCATGAGGTCGACGGCCTGATGGTTCGGCACCGGCTCGACCTGGGCGACATCGACCAGCCCGCGGTGCGTGTCGCCGGGGTCGGCGACGCGGCGGATGATGGTGACCATCACTCGCTCGACGCCGACCTCGCGGTCGAGGCAGTCGACGGCGCGGATGAGCCCTGTCGTGTTGCAGCTCGTCAGCTTGAGGTAGTCCTTGCCGACGCCCTTCTCGTAGTTGGCGTAACCATGGAAGAACACGTCGACGATGTCGTTCTTCTCGCCGCCCTGGAAGATCGCCTTGACGCCCTTGGCCTGGTAGATCTCCTTGTTCTTGCGGCCGATGCCGCCCGGCGAGGAGTCGAGTACGATGTCGACCTTGCCGAGCAGGTCGTCCATAGTGCCGCTCACCGGGATGCCGACAGCGTCGAAGGCAGCCTTCTGCTCGGCCGCGACGACGTACAGGTCGTAGGGCATGCCCGCCTCGTGCAGGGCACGAAGAGAGAGAGTCGGCGCGACGTCGACGACGCCGACGAGATCCATGTCGCCCTGCAGCGCCACGCCGTCGGCCAACCGCTGACCGATCACACCGTACCCGACTACGCCCACTCGCGGCTTGCTCATCTCCGGAACTCCTTCTCTCTGATTGCTCAGGCCCAGGCCGCGGCGGCCGCCTCGGTGATGACACCGAAGGCGAACTCGAGGTCGTCGTCGCTTACGTTGATCGGCGGCAGGAAGCGCACGCCCTGATCTTGCGCGCAGCAGCCGAAGACCAGCAGCTTGCGCTTAACGCACTCGCCGATGAGCGCCTTGGCGGCGGCGGCGTTGGGCTTCTTCGTGCCCGGTTCGACGAGCTCGATCATGTTCATGAGGCCGATGCCGCGCGCGTCGCCGATCACGTTGTACTCGGCCTTCAGACCATCGAGGAAGACACGGAACTTCTCGCCCTGACGCGTCGCGTTCGCGAGCATGCCCTCCTCGCGCATGGCGTCGACCGTCGCCACGCCCGCCGCACAGGCGACGACGTTGCCGTTGAAGGTGCCGCCGAGACCGCCGGGGCGGATGCTCTCGATGAGCTCGCTGCGACCGGCGACCACCGAGACGGGGAGACCCGAGGCGATGCCCTTGGAGATCGTGATCAGATCCGGCACGACGCCGAAGTGCTCCATCGCGAACCACGTGCCGGTGCGGCCCATGCCGCTCTGGATCTCGTCGGCGATGAGGCAGATGCCGTGCTCGTCGCAGAGGCGGCGCAGCGCCTGCACCCACTCCTTCTCGGGGACGATGAAGCCGCCCTCGCCCTGCACCGGCTCGAGGACGATGGCAGCCACATCCTCGGGATAGATCTCATTGATGAACAGGCGCTCGAGGCCGGCGAGCGCCCACTCCGTGGGGTTCTCGCCGGCCGGCGTCCGGAACGGGTAGCAGAAGGGCGCGTGATACACGCTGCCGGCGAGCGGCTCGTAGGTGCCGCGCTGCGCGACCTTGGAGCATGTGAGCGCCATGGTGTAGTGCGTGCGGCCGTGGAAGGAGTTGTGGAAGGCGATGACGCCCGGGCGGCGCGTCGCCTGCTTGGCGATCTTGCAGGCGTTCTCGACCGCCTCGGCGCCGGTGCTGGCGAAGAAGACCTTGTCGATGCCGTCGGGGGTGATCTCGATGATGCGCTCGGTGAGGTCGAGCATCGGCTGATGGTAGAACTGGTTCTGCTGCGCGTGCAGCATCTTGCCGAGCTGCGCCTGCGCCGCGGCGACGACCTTGGGGTGTGCGTGGCCGGTGTTGGTGACGCCGATACCGGCGACGAAGTCGAGGTAGCGCTCGCCGTCGGTCGTGACGACCCAGCTGCCCTCGCCGCGATCGACAGTAAACGGTGCCAGTCTGGCGATCTTCTGGGGCAGGTAGCCCTTGGCCTCAGCAGTGGTGTCAGTCACCTTTCTTCTCCTCTGAACGAGTTATCCACCCAGGTGGATACCAATGGTATCAGTGACCGAGCGCGCGGACCATGTCGGGTGTGACGCCGCAGATTCGCGCCAGCGCGGAACGGCGTTCGGGCTCCATGGCCGGCGGGCGCTCGGCGCGGCGAGCGAGCAGGACGGCCATGCGTTCCAGAGCCCGCTCGACCTCGCGCCGGCCATCCGCCCGCCACGCATCGTACCCTTGCCGCGTGGCGATGACGGGCAGGAAGTGCTCGCCGGCTCGCAGACGCTTCGACGTCTCCTTCTCTTTGAGGTAGTCGCCGCCGATACCGACACGCTCGATCATGTCGACAAACATCGCCTCACGGCTGAGGTCGACGTCGGCGAGCAGCCGGCGAACCGTAGCGACGATCTCGGCGTCGATCACGATCTGCGGCAGTGAGATCGTGTTGACGGTGTCGATCATGCCGACGCCACCGCTCATGAGGTCGGACTGGGCACCGGCGGTGACCAGGCCCTTGAGGGCCTTCTCGTAGCCGACCTGTATGCCGGCGTACTTGCCGTCCGTGGCGAGACCGGGTGTGATCGCCGGCAGCCCGAGATAGTGCGCCAGCTCGATGCTGGCGGCGTTCATGAGCGTGGCCTCCGGAGCGCCGTAGGAGAACCCGGCGGAACGCATGTCCATCGTTGCACCCGCCTCACCGACGATGCAGCGCGCCCCGGGTGCCAGCATCTGCAACGCGGTGATAAGGCCGAGCACCTCGGCGAGGCCTTGCACGAGCGTACCGGCAATCGTGACCGGACCGGTAGCGCCGGCCATGGGCAGGGCGAAGATCTCGACCGGCGCACCGTAGGCGGCAGTCGTTGCGTGAAAGTCGAGCAGAGGCCCGTCCACACGCAGCGGCGACGCCGCCGTGAGAAGCGTGCTGAAGCGCGGCCGGGCGCGGAAGGCATCACGCGACCCTGCTAGAACCTCCATCATGGCGATCAGCGGCTCGGCGCGCGAGGGACTGTCGACAAGGGTGACGTGCTTGCGCGACTCGGCGAACACCGTGTAAGCGACGACCAGCTCACGATCCTCAGCAGGCACATCGTTGGCCGTGATCGACGTCCACATCACGTCGACCTGCTCGACTTCATCGAGCAGTGCCGTCGCGGCCTGGAGGTCGGTGAGCATGCTGTGGCGACGCTCGCCGGTCTCATGGTCGAGGATGAAGGCGGCACAGCCGGACGAGCCGAAGCGCGTGGGCCGACCCTCGCCGAGCTCGATATCGAATTCGGGTGCGGCACCGCCCATGATGAAGCCGCGCGGGCACTGCGCGATCGCCGCGCGCACAAGCTCGTGCGGCAGGCGCGCCACGCCGGTGACTTCGTCGACCTTCGCGCCCTGAGCCGCCAGGAGCGGCAGGGCGCGGGATCCGCGCAGCTCGATACCTACGCGCTCGAGGACGTCGAGCGCCGCAACGACGACCGCCTCCTTCTCCGCCTCGCTGAGCCAGCTCATCCGTGCGCGCATGAAGACCTCCGCTGTGGCTGCGAGTACGACGCGGCGGCTAAGCTTGCCGATCCGCCGCAATCACCGGCAGCGTGATGTGGGACGGGTACGCCCGGCTGTGATGGATCGTCTGCCGGGCCGTGTGACAGATGGTATCGGCGGCGAACGGGCCGCCGCTATTCGGGTTGCGGTCGAAGCGGCCGAAGTTGCTGCTCGAGATCTCGAGTCGCAGGCGATGACCGCGCTTGAAGAGGTAGCTCGTCGCCAGGAGGTCAATGGTGTACTCCTGGACACTCCCGGGAGAGAGAAGCTCAGGAGCGCGCTCAGAGTGCCGGTAGCGCGACCGGATGATCCCCTCCTGTACATGGTGCGCGTACCCGTCGGCGAACACGTCGACGAGCGCCGCCGTGAAGTCGGTGTCGGGAGCCGACGAGGCCGCGAAGAGAGTCAGCGTGAGCAGACCCGTGACCTCGAGGTCGGCGGCCAACTCCTCGGTCGTGTACACGAGCACGTCGCCGCGCTGCTCAACGGCGCGCCGGTCTTTAGGGCACCAGTTGAGATCCCAGCCGCTCGCCGCCAGCCACGCGTCGACGGGTTTCTCGGGATCGTACACGAAGGTGTCTGCCGGCTCGTCGTCGGGCGGCGCGAGGGTGAGGCGGCCGTCGCCGGCCGTCGTGGCCGCGCCGCCGCCGCTGCGCAGGTAGTACGCCACTGCAGCGGCCTCAGACGGCGGCCACGCCGCCGCCTCGCGCCAGCGCTCGGCGCCCATCACCCAGACTTTGACGGGCGCCGCATCAGCCGGCGTCTCTTCGTCCCCGCGCAGCCAGCGATCGAAGAAGCGCTGCGTGTGGTCGAAACACCAGGCGCCGGGATCGGCGGCAGAGCCGACGCCGCTGGCGCCGTACACCGCCGGTAGACGTGCATGATCGGTGGGGCCGATGATGAGTCGTTGATCGGCCCCACTCCCCATCCCCTCGCGCGCCGGCGCACACGCTTCCCAACCAGCCAGCGTCCCTTGCAGGATTACGTCGTACCACCCACCCCAGTGCAGCACGGGGATATTGACGGCCGCTGCATTGGGCAGCACATTGATCTGCTCCCAGAAAGCGTCGCGCGAGGGATGGCGCAGCATCTCTTGCAGCACCTCGCTCGCGCGACCCATGGCGGCATCGAGTGCGGTGAGCGGCAACCGCCAGGGATCCCAGCCGTCCGCGGAGGCCGTCTCACCGCCAAGCATCATGCAGGCCCAGAGGCCGATGCCGAGGCTGAAGGCACCGCCGCGATACACCATGAGATACGGGTCCGGACTCGTATTGCCCGGCGAGATGCAGACGAGGTTGGGGTGCCCGGAGGCGGCCACCGCCCACTGCGTGTAGCCGTGGTACGACTCGCCCGACATGCCGATGCGACCGTTGCACCACGGCTGCTCGGCTACCCACTCGAGCGTATCCCAGCCGTCGTCTGCCTCATGAACGAAGGGTAGCCACTCGCCATCGGAAGCGAAAGCGCCGCGCACATCCTGCACCACGCAAGCGTAGCCCTTGCGCGCCCAGTACTTGCCGCGCGCCCACATGGAACTCGCGTAGTCCTTGCCGTAGGGCTGGCGAATGAGGACGGTCGGCCACGGCCCCCCAGCCTCAACATCCCCGTCGGCGGGGAGAAACAGGTTCGCGCTGAGACGCACGCCGTCGCGCGTGGGAACACCGAGGTCGCGGTGCACGGCGAAGCCGCTGTAGCGGTTCGGCGTCTCGGTGTAGAGCTCCTCAGCCGCGATCAGCGGCCACGACGGATCGAACGCCGGCGCCATGTGCACTCCTTGCCTCCGAGACGGCCATCAACAATCGAGGCGATCCTACAGCCGCGACGTCGGGACGTCAGCCGGCGCGGCTACCTGGCGACGCCAGCGAGCGAACCATATGTGGTTCGCGTCCCGCGGCGTCTCCCGGGGCATCTCACCGTACCTCCTGGAGCGCCCCACGCTCAGTGCCCTAACGATCGACGGAGCCCTTGCTGCCCTTGGGAATGGATGCGAGCACCAATGTCAAGTTCGCACGCTCGACAGGAACCAGGATCACGATCTACTATCGCCATCGATGTGACCGAGACAGGCCGTGCCGGCCAAACACACTGGAGCGTCCGCCGTGAAGAGTCCCGAGACGGCCGCCAACACGCAGAGGCGTAGGCGTGGAGATCTTGTCGCCGCCGGTCTCTCGACAATCGCTTTCGTCGCGGTAGTGGCGGCCTTCAACGAGTACATGAGTTGGTACTCGCCGCTCGTCTTGGCCGTCCCCGTGGCAGCAACGTGGCTGCCGCTGTTCTTGCCGCGAGGCGCTCGCCAAGGCGCACGCCTTGCGGCGCTCCTGCTGCTGTTGGCTGTGACTGTCCTCGGAGTCCTCTCCGTGGGTCTGTTCTTCGCGCCCAGCGCCATCGCCGAGGGCGTCGCGCTGGTACGTGACCCGAGGAAGTAGCCGAAGGCTGCTGGGCCTCGACGGCGACGGCAGACGAGGGGCGTCCGGACGGAGTTGCCCGGACGCCCCTCGTCTACGGCTTACGCCATATAGGCGAGGCGGTAGCGCGAGCGCGCCGCCGACCCGGACAGGCCGGAGTAGTCGGCGACGACGCCGCGAACCTTTTCGTTCATCGCATCCTGGATGTCCTGGAAGCCCCAGATGATGTAGCCGCCCTCGTTGTACTCCATCTCGTAGGCGGCGCGAATGAGCTCGTTGCGCTTGGTGTCGTCGACCGTCTGGAACGCCTCGGTGACGATGTCGAGCCACTCGGGATAGTGCGACGAGAAGTGCGTCTCGTTGTACACCGCGTCGGGCATGGTGCCAATGGCGGCCTGGACAAGGTAGTTACGCGTGCCCCAGAAGTCCTGAGCAAACGGCCACTTGAGGTACTGATCGCCCCAGAAAGTGTTGGAGTCGACCTTGTTGACCTTCACCGTGACGCCGGCGCCCTTGGCTTGCTCGGCGAACACCTGCGCCTGCGCGACCGCCGTGCTGGTGATGCCGTCGGAGGTCGTCAACGTGACCGCGAGGTCGTTGTCGTAGCCGGCTTCCTTGAGAAGCGCCTTGGCCTGTTCGAGGTCCTGCGCACGCTGCGCAAAATCCTTGGGATACGCAGGATCGAACGGCGAGTACATGTCGTTGCCGACCCAGCCGTCGCCGTTGTACGTCTGATCGATCATCTGCTGGCGATCGACGATGAGACGCATCGCCTGGCGCACCTTGACGTCGTCGAACGGCTTGGTATTGAGGTTCATGGTGAACGGCTGCCACATACCGGTGTTCGCCTTGAGGAAGGTGAACGCACCCGCGCTCTGAAGCACCGGGATGTTGGCACTCTCGATCTGATTGAGGTAGTCGACGGTGCCGTCCTGGAGGGCGTTCACACGTGCCGATGGATCGGCGAATTCGATGCAGGTGAGCTGATCGAGATAGACCTCGCGCCAGTAGTTGGGGTACTTCGAGAAGACGGCCTGCTCACCCGGCTTGAACGAGTCGATCTTGAACGCGCCGGTGCCGATGGCGCCGTTCGCGCCCTTGGGATTGTAGTCGACCGGCACGATGCAGTTGGAGTACGCCGCAAGCGCCTCCTTGAAGACGGCGTTCGGCGACTCGAGATTGAACTGCACGGTGAGGTCGTCAATCTTCTTGACGCCGCTCGCCTTGAGGCCGATGAGCTGAGTGGCGCCCTGGAGCTGGTCGGTAAGCACGCGCTTGAAACTGTACACAACGTCGTCGGCGGTTACGTCCTTGCCGTTGTGGAAGGTGAGACCGCTCTGCAGTTTCGCCGTGAACTGCGTCGCCGCCTCGTTCGCATCGACCGACTCGGCCAGACACATCTGGAGCTCGCCGGTCGGCGAGTACTCCATCAACGACTCGTACATGTTGAAGATGAAGACCATCATCGGTTCGGTGCCGGCGAAGGCCTGGCCGTCGAGCGTCTCTTTGACCGAGCCGCCGATGAGACCCACCCGCAGGTGGCCGCCGGCCGTCGGCGACGCGAGAGCACTCGGCGACGTCGTGGTGCTCGACCCGCTGCCGCAAGCCGAAATCACCGGCGCCATAGCGGCGCCCGCGCCGAGCACCGCGGCGCCCTTGAGCAGATCACGACGTGTGAATGGCTTCGCGAGGAAGCTCCTGAAGAGATCTTCGTCCCGGCGTTTCACCTGTACTCCCTTTCCCTGCTGTCCCGATAGCACATGCTGTCCGGAATGCTAGCAGGTGAGGTGAATGGAGCAAACACCGTCCAGACTGCGGGACGGATTCGGCGTCCGCCGGCGGGGCGACCCAATGGACCCCCGCCGGCGGACGCCGAGCTATGCACCCTCAGACGCGCGAAGGCGTCAGATGAAGTAGATGGTGTTGAAGCGCGAGCGGTTGGCGCAGCCCGAGAAGCCCGAGAAGTCGGCCACAGCACCCGTGACTTTGTCTGTGTGCTCGTCGGCGAGCGTCGTGAACGACCAAACGATGTTGCCGCCCTCGTTGTACTCGATCGTGCTCGCCTCAGCGACGATACGAGACGCCGATTTCTCCTGACAAGACGAGAAGGGGGCCCGCGGCCGTAAGGCCACGGGCCCCCTCAGTTCGCGTCTCAGCGACGAGCGCCGGGATCAGACGAAGTACACCAGCCGGTAGCGTGCGTTGGCGGCCGCCGAACCCAGCCCGGAGTAATCCGGCACGCCTCCGGCCACTTTGGGGCTGTAGGCGTCGACCTGGATATCGAATGCGTAGACGATGTAGCCGCCGTCCTCGTACTCCATCGTCGCCGCGGAAGCGATGAGCTCGTTGCGCTTATCCTCATCGACCGTCTGGTAGGCCTCGTTGATGAGGTCCATGTAGTCGGACCGCGTCGCCGACCAGTGGGTCTCGTCGTAAAGAGCGCCGGGGACCGTACCCATGCCCGCCTGCGCGAGGTACCCACGCGTGCCCCAGTTGTCCATTGCGAACGGCCACTTGAGGTACTCGTCGCCCCAGAAGACATCGCCGTTCACGTTGTTGACCTTGACATTGACACCCGCGCCCTTGGCCTGCTGCGCAAACACGGTGGCCGCGGAGGGCGCGCCGGCGCTCACCGACGTTGAGGTCGTGAGCGTGACGGCGAGATCCTCGTAGCCGGCTTCCTTGAGGAGCGCCTTGGCCTGCTCGAGGTCCTGAGCGCGCTGCGGCAGATCCTTCGGGTAGCCGGGGTCGTACGGCCCGTAGATGTCGTTGCCGAGCCATTGCAGGCCGTCGGCGGCCTGCGTAATCATCTGCGGACGATCGACGATGAGGCGGAACGCCTGCCGCACCTTCGGATCGTTGAAAGGCTTGGTGCTGCAGTTCATGGTGAACGGGATCCACGAGCCGGTCTTCGCCTCGAGGAGCTTGAAGCCGCTGCTGGTGGCGACCTCACGCTGCGCTCCCGGAATCATCTGAACCCACTCGACGCTGTCGCCGAGAAGAGCGTTGAGCTGCGCCGTGTTGTCGGGGAACTCAATGATGGACAACTGGTCGACGTACGGACCGCCGCCTTCGCGCCAGTAGTTCGGATTCTTCGCGAAGACGCACTGAACGCCGGGCTCGAAGTCGTCCGGGCTGGCGAGCATGAAGGGGCCGGTGCCGATGGCGCCCTTGCCGCCCTTGGGGTCATACCCCACGGGGACGATGGCGGCGCTGTAGGTGGCCAGCGCTTCGGGGAAGATGACGTTCGCTTCTTCGAGCTTGAACAGGACGGTGAGATCGTCAACCTTCTTGGTGCCGCCCGACTTGAGACCGCGCAACTGGTTGGCGGCGAGCTGCGGGTTCTTCGGGTTGACGATGCGTTCGAAGCTGGCCACCACGGCATCGGCGTTGACGGGCGTGCCGTCGTGGAAGACCAGGCCCGACTTGAGCTTGACCTGGTACTGCGTGCCCTCGTCGTTGGGCTCGATGGACTCCGCAAGCGCCATCTGCTGAACGCCTTCGGGGCTGTACTCAAGCAGTGAGTCGTACAGATTGAAGCGCATGTCCATCGACTGCATCGTGAACGCCGTCGCGTGCGCGTCGAGCGTCTCCTTGGCCGAGCCGAGGCCCGCGGCAACTCGCAGATGGCCGCCCATCTTCGGCGTCCCGGCGACACTCGCCGACGGGCTCGCGGTCGACGTCGTCGAATCGCCGCCGCAGGCGGCGATCACCGGCGCCATGGCGGCGCCGGCGCCAATCACCGCGGCGCCCTTGAGCAGATCGCGTCGTGTGAAGGCTCTTGAGAGGAAATCCTGAACGAACTGATCGCCCTGGTCGGCCACTGTGCTCCCCTTCCCCGTGGGTGGCGAATCTTGTGGGCGCGAGCCCGCGCCCGCGTCTCTCGTATCAGACCGCATTTCGGACCTTAATGGAAGACCCGCGCGCGGGAGCGGCAGCCACGAACACCGGCACCCGCTAACCGCGCTTGGCGACCCGAACGGCGACCGATTTCATCAGCGGGAAGCCGCTGACAGGGTCGAAGCGATCGTCGTGAGTAAGCAGATTGACGTTGGCGTCGCGCCAGCCATGGGTGATCTGGATGACGCCGGGCAAGATCTCATTAGCGGCGACGACCGTGACCGGGACATCGACGGCGCCGATCCGTGACGTCACCGTGACCACATCGCCGGTTTGCACCCCGAGGGCGAGCGCATCGTCTGGGTGGAGTTCCACCTCCGGGCCAGGGATCGCCGTGCGAAAGCGGGCGATGTTGCGAAAGCGGCTGTGCAGGTAGAGCAGCTTGCGCGCCCCAGTGATGAGCACGAAGGGGCGCTCGGCGTCGACGTCGTCGCGGTACGCGGGACGCCGATACACGGGCAGCTCGTCGTAACCCAGAGCGCCCAGATACGCCGAGCTGAGCTCGATCTTACCGGACGGCGTGTCGAAACCATCGGTCTCCCACTGACGCGCCGGAACCTGAGCGTAGCGCACGCCTTCAGGATGCTCCTCGAGCTCCTCGAGCGAGAGTCCGCTGGGCTCGAGGAGCCAGCGGTTGAGGGCCGTCTCGTCGGCCCAGGGAAAGAGCTCGGCGGCGCCCAGACGTTGCGCGAGATCGCGCCAGAACTCGTACTCACCCTGCACCTCCGGCCAGGAGAGAATCTGGCGCGTCAACGTCAAGACGCCGTGCTTGGTGTGTGCGTGCAGCTCGGTGCGCTCGAGAAACGAGGCCGCCGGCAGCACGTAGTCGGCCAAGGCGGCGGTCTCGCTCATGAAGAGATCGCGCACGACGAGTAAGTCGAGCGCCTCGAGGGCGTGCCGCACCCTGATCGAATTGGGATTCGTGAGGGCCGGATTGGCGCCCGTAACGATCATCGCCCGCAGCGGATACGGATGATCGTCGAGCACGGCATTCAGCGCCGTCATCGTGTGACATTCCTGACGCAAGTCGTAGAGGACGGGGAAGCGATCGGCGCCGAGCGGCCCCAACTCCGCGAGCGGCCGCTCGGCGTAGAGCGTCAGATCGTTGAGACGCGGCGCACTCTTGAACTGGGCGCCGCCAACCTCATCGATGGTGCCCAGAAGCGCGTCGAGCATGGCGATCGCGCGAATGCTGTTGACGCCGTTCTCGTGATGCTCAAGGCCGTTGCCGACGTAGCCCGAGACGCGCGGCGCAGCGCCGGCGAGCGCCGCGGCGATGGCACGAATCGTCGCCACAGCGACGCCGGTCTCGGCCGCGGCGCGCTCCACAGTGAATTCGCGCGCGTACGCCTCGACCTGCGCGAAACCCACCGTGTGCCGCACCGCGAACTCGCGGTTGCAGGCCCCCATCGCGAAGAGCTCGTGTGCGACGCCCCACGCCAGCGCAGCGTCGGTCCCGGGCAGTGGCTGCGCGTGAATGTCGGCGCGGCGAGCAATTGCCGAGAGGCGCGGGTCGACGACGATCAGCTTGGCCCCGCGCCGACGCGCCTCGGTGATGTACTGCGTCATGTTGGGGTGCGCGAACGGCGGATTGGCCCCCCAGAGGGCGATGCAGTCCGCGTGTTCGAGGTCCGGCACAGGCCAGCCGCCGTCGACCAGCTTGAAGCCGAAGTAGCGTGACGCGTAGCACATCGAATCGTTGGAGAGGTAATTCGGGCTGCCGATGGCGTGGATGAAGCGGCGGGCGATGTTCTCCTGCTGCCCAAACCCGATCGCCTCGCCCTTCCACACACTAAGACTGCGCGCGCCATGCCGTGCGCGGATCTCGTCCAGGCGGGCAGCGATCTCGTCCAGCGCCTGGGCGAGCGGAATCTCCTCCCAGCCCGCAGCAGTGCGCTTGAGCGGCTTCAGCAGACGTTCGCCGTGGTACACCATGTCGACCGCGGCCCTGGCCTTCACACACACACGGCCGCGGTTCCAGAGGTGATCCTGGTTGGCGGTGATGTCGACGACGCGTCCGTCTTCGAGGTGCACGTCGATGCCGCAACGATCGTCACACATGCGGCAGAGAGTCTTGCGCACCTCGCGCGTAGGCGCCGCAGAGTTGGGAACCGGCGTCGCCATCTACTCCTCCCTCTTCGCCAGACGCAGGGCGCGGATGAGACGCGTGTCCACGTCCGCCCTGCGGCGATCGGCGATCTCGTCAACCTCCACGAAGTTGAGCGCTCCCGAGATGCAGTGCCGCACACAGGCGGGATCGCCGCCGCAGAGATCGCACTTGCGGCCCACACCGGCGCCGGCGTCGATGTGAATGTTGCCGTACGGGCAGGCCAACAGGCACATCTTGCAGCCGGCACAACGTTCGGCGTCGATGGTCACGGCGCCGGTGTCCGGGTCGCGGCGAATCGCCGCCGCCGGGCACACCTCCATGCACGCGGCCTCTTCGCAGTGGAGGCAGGTGAGCGGCACGCAAGCGCGCTCCCCGGGGTAGACATTCACGCGAATGCATGCCGCAGCGCGTTCGAAGTCGCCGCCATGCACAAACGCGCAGGCGTACTCGCAGTTGCGACAGGCGACGCAAGCGTCTGGATCTACGACGACAATGCGCATGCCGCCTCCTCTTGATTCGCTTTGCGCATGACTCGGCGCGCATCCTCAGCGATGCCCCGAACGTCGAGCAACTCCGCGAGATCGCGGGACTCGAGCAGCTCCGTGAGACCCGGCAACGGCCGTCGTCGACGCACGAACGGCCGCACCCGTCCCAGAAGCACCGCCGCCTGCGGCGACCCCACAGCCACCGCTCCCACGGGAATCCCCGCGCGGCGCACCAGCTTGAGGTAGCGAAGCCCCTCTAGATTCGGGACGAGCTCGACATCGTCGCCCGGCTCCTCCACGACCCGGCCCAGCGAGGCGACCGTGAGTCCGAAGACCTCGCAGACGTTCATGCTGAGACTGCCGGGGTAGACGGCGTCCCCGCCGACCAGGTTGGCGCCGGCGACCCGGCCCTGTTCGATGGCTGCCGGCCACAGCCCGTGAACCTGCGGTGGTCCGCCGTCGAGCACCGGTGCCCGGGCGACGTCGCCGGCGGCGAAAACACCGTGGACGACGGTGCCCATCGCCGCATCGACGAAGAACCCGGGTCCGTCGGTTGACACCGCCTGTGACAGCAAACCGTCGTTCGGCCGGATGCCCGCACCGACGACGATCACGTCAACGGCGATAGGCTCGAGCCCGCCGGCGTGGACGCGCAGCTCACCGACGCGACTTCGTTCCACGGACTCAGTGCGCGTCGCCGTATGCACCACAACTCCGTGTGCCTCCATCTGAGCGCGCACGAGACGCGCCGCAGGCACGTCGAGGACGCGCGGCAGGACCTGATCGGCGATCTCCACCACTGTGACGTGTGCCTCACGGCGCGCCGCCGCGGATGCCGCCTGAAGAGCGACGAACCCCGCCCCCAGCACGAGAACTCGCGCGCCCGGACGCAGCAGCGCATCCAGTCGCAACGCATCGCCGAGCGTCCACAGCGAGTGAACCTGCGGCCCGTCCAGCCCGGGGATCGGCGGCCGCACCGGACTCGCGCCGGTCGCCAGCAGGAGCCGATCAAAGCCGAGCCGGCGACCGCCAGCGAACTCCAACCGGCGAGCGGCCACATCGATGCCTTCCACAGGCATCGCGAACAGCGTTTCCGCGCCGTGCGCTTCGTAGAAGCCCGCGCTACGGATGCGCAGACCTTGCTCGCGGATCTTGCCGCCGAGGAAGTAGGGCAGCAGCACGCGCGAATAGGCGGGGCCCTCCTCCGCAGAGACAAGTGTGACTCGCGCGGCGCGATCGCGAGCGCGCAGCGCCTCGAGAGCGCTCAGGCCGGCGGCGCTGTTCCCTACAATCGCAACGTGCAGCATGAGGCCCTCACGCCGGCGTCGCCGCCGTGAACTCGCCGATGAGTCGCGCCGCCGCCTCCGCAACGTCCGGCGGCAACGGCGGCACCTCGCGCGCCGCCAGCAGGCCTTGCGCCTTGTCGCGCGCCCGTGCCGCAAGGTCGAGGGACCCGGCCGCGAGCCAGCCGTCGCGCCCGAACCGGTTGAGTATCGTCGGACGCCAGCCCTCGCGAATGTGCTGGCGAGTGTGTTTGCTGGCCATGAAGTTGCCGCCCGGACCGACCTTGGCGACGGCCTCGACCGCAAGCGTCTCGCGGTCGATCTCGAAGCCCTGCAGGAGTTTGCGATTGAGCGCGATGAACTCGTCCATGGCAACGATCTCCTCGAGGGAGCATGTGAGTCCAAAATCGAGATAGCCGACGTCGTGCGCCAGATTGGAGCCCGCCTGCATGGCGAGGAAGGTGATCTGCGACGCTTCCATGCCCGCTTGAGCGTCGAAGACCTGACTGTCGCTGGTGCCGGCGTTGCCCCAGTTCGGCAGATCCAGCCACTTCGCCATCTCGACCAGGCACATGTAGCCCGCGAGGTAACCGTAGTCGTTGTAGCTCGACTGCGCGGTGCTGAGATCGAGCACCGCTGATCCCACGCCAATGAGAAACGGCGCCCCGGGCCGACGCAGCTGATGCATGACCAGACCGAAGAGACTCTCGGCGAGACCCTGAACGAGATGTCCGGCGACCGTGACCGGCGCCGTGGCGCCGGCCAGGGGCGCCGGCGAGTAGATCGCAGGTACGCCGGCGTCGGCACAAAGAAGCAGCTTGTCGACGCTCTCGACCGGATGCGTCAGCGGGCTCGTCGGCTCGTTGTAGACGACGAAGTACGGCTTGTCGCGGAGCTCCTGCGCGCCTCCGCGCAAAGCAGCCGCGACGGCGATCATGACCCCGAGGTCGCCGTCGTTCTCCGCCGTCATCACGAGGGGCTTGGTGCTGTTCTCCAACATCGCCTCAAAGCTCAGGAGATACGAGTGATGCGGGTTCTGATCGGTGGGGTGAGCCGAGCTCATGATGAAGTCGATGTTCGGCAGCGCGTCGCAGAGACGAGCGGCGCGACGTACGTCCTCGAGCACACTCGGCCGGCGCTCGCCACTCTCCAGATCGTAGGTGAACATGAGATCCGAGCCGGTGCCGAAGTAGCTGTTGTAGCCGCCCAACTCCATCGCCAGCATGCCCCCGCGGTCGTACACGTTCACCATCGCGGGAGCGGAGAGGCGCGCCGCCTCAACGAGATGCTTGGGGATGAGCACGCGCCCGGCAGCGGTCTCGTGAGCGCCCGCGTCGCGCAGCAGGTCGCGGGCGCCTTCGTGTTGAACGACCATCCCGACCGTAGCGAGAACCTCCAGCGCGGCGTTGTACACATCGCGCTTCTGCTCGGCGGACAGGAAGCTCAAGCGACCCACACACGAGGCGTTGCGCACGTTCTTCACAGCCAGCTCTCCTCTGACAAATGATGAGTGCGGGAGCGCGCCCGGCGCGCCCAGGAAACATACAGCGAGAATACGTTAGCACCACCAGAAGCGCGAAATCTATTACGTCGCGGCCGAGATACTGGACGGTGTCACCGGCTGACTCTCGACCCGCGCGCGGCGAGGCCCACAGCACGGCGTCGGCCCGGTGCCCAGCCGACGCCGTGCCGGCGCGCTACGCGTCCCAGCGCATCGCCGCCGCGTACTCCTGGGCGATCTCGCGCATCACCGCGCAGAACGCACGAATGTCATCGTCTCCTACGGAACCGTCCGGCACGATCTGACAGTACGGCAGAGCAAGGACGTCGGGCGCGAAAGCCGCCGCCATCTCACGGAACCCCTCAACCATGGCGGCAAGCGGCACGCCGCGCTCGAACATGATCTCGAGATGCCCGCGACGCCCCAGTCGTTCCTGCGCTTTGAGGCCCAACTCCTCCCGCAGTCGCGCGAAATCGCCGCGACTGTAGCGGAAGGAGCAGTTGTGACCGTGAATCCGCGGCGCGTCGTGCATGTACAGCCCGGCCGAAGGATTGGGCCCGCAGATGTGCAGCAGCCCGCCGCCGTAGCGCTCAAACAGCTGATTCGTGAACGGCTGATCGAAGCGCTCGAAGACGGCGGGACTGAAGAGCCCCGCGATGTCGTCGGCGACCAGTACCGGAGCGAACTCCGGCCGCCAGGTCGGCCAGTTTGTGAAGCCGGCCAGGCGCTCGCGTTCACCGACCACGGCGAGCGCCGCATCCTGAAGCGCCGTCTGTGCGCGCGTAACGACACCACAAGCGTGCAGAATGGCGTCCGGATCGCGCTTGAGCGACATGAAGAACAGCGTCTGATCCATGATGTCGAGCACGTCGCCGAGCGGCGACGTCATATCCACCCCGCCGAGCGCAACCTCGACGGGGAAGCACTCCTTGGCAAGCGCGAGGCGCCGCAGGAGCTCCGGGCCGACGCCGTCGCTGCGGCGATCGGGGTCCGGCAAGTCGTAGAGCTGACGGACGTCCTTGACCAGCGGGTCTTTGATGCCGGGCATCTCGTTGGGGTCGTCCGACCACCACAGACGGGCACCGAGCATGCTGGCCACGGGGTGAAACCCGAGCCAGGGCGGCTCGGCCAACGGTATGTAGTCGTCGTCGAGCAGCCGCAACGACCAGCGTATGCGGCGCACCGCCGAGGCGAACCACGCCGCAATATCGTTGTGGGTACCGTAGACCGTCTCCCCGCATGCGGGGCTGAAGTCGATGGTCACGGGAATGTGGTCGACAGCCTCGTAGCGCCACGCGCGGCGCACGCGTTCACGACGGCGTTCGACCTCGGCCGCATCGATGTCGAACGTCTGCGGCTCGATCTCGATGTGTTCGTAACTCACGTCAGACGAAGTACACCAGACGGTAGCGGGAGCCACAGGCCGCCAGTGCGAGCCCCGAGAAGTCCGCAACGGCACCTGCGACCTTGGGACTGAAGGCGTCGACCTGGTTGTCGAAGGCGTAGATGATGTAGCCGCCCTCCTCGTACTCGAGCGTCGCCGCCTGCGAGATCAGCTCGTTGCGCGCAGCATCGTCAACCGTCTTGTACGCCTGGTTGACGAGTTCCACATACTCGGGCTTCTGATCGGCCCAGTGCGTCTCGTTGTACACCGCCTTCGGCAGCGAACCGAATCCGGCCTGCGCCAGATACCCACGCGTGCCCCAGTTGTCCATCGCGAACTGGTACTTCAGGTACTGGTCGCCCCAGAAGACGTCGCCGTTCACGTTGTTCAGCTTGACGTCCACCCCGGCGGCCTTTGCCTGCTGCGCGAATACGGTGGCCGCCGCGGGCGCCCCGTTGCTCACCGCCGTCGACGTCGTCAGCGTGACACTGAGATCGCCGTCGTACCCCGCCTGCTTCAGCAGCGACTTCGCCTGCTCGATGTCTTGGGCGCGCTGCGCCAGGTCCTTCGGGTACCCCGGATCGAAGGGGGCGTACATGTCGTTCCCGAGCCACTGCAGACCGTCGGCCGCCTGCGTGATCATCTGCGGCCGGTCGACGATGAGGCGAAAAGCCTGGCGTACGCGCACGTCGTCGAACGGCTTGACGTTACAGTTCATCGTGAACGGCACCCAGGAGCCCGTCTTCGCCTCGAGGAGCTCGAACCCCTCACCGGTAGCGACATCCCGTTGCGCGCCCGGAATCATCTGCACGAACTCGACGTTGCCGCCGAGCAGAGCGTTCATCTGCGCCGTCGTGTCGGCGAACTCGATGAACGTGATCTTGTCGACATAGGGACCGCCACCCTCACGCCAGTAGTTCGGATTCTTGACGAAGGTGGCCTGCTGCCCCGGCTTGAAGTCGTCGGCACTGGCCAGCATGAAGGGGCCGGTGCCGATGGCGCCCACACCGCCCTTGGGGTCGTAGTCGACAGGGACGATGCCGGCGGAGTAAGCCGAGAGCGCCTCCGGGAAGATGGCGTTCGGCTCCGACAGCTCGAAGCGCACCGTGAGCTTGTCGACCTTCTTGGTGCCGCCCGGCGCGAGACCGCGTAGCTGCTGCGCCGCGAGGCCCGGGTTCTTCGGATTGAGGATGCGCTCGAAGGAGTAGACGACGGCGTCAGCAGTGACCGGCGTGCCGTCGTGGAAGACGAGGTCCGACTTGAGCCGCGCAGTGTACTGCGTGCCATCGATCACGCGCGCCGCATCATAGTCCACGCGGAGCGGAAAGTCCCGGAGCAGCTGGTGAATCGCCGTCCGCGCCGCCCCGCTGATCGCGCCGCGACTAGAGCCGCGGCGCGATCAGCGGCAGGCAATCGCCGCCATACGGCAGCAGACCGATCGTGCCTCCCGGTATGAGCTCGAGAGCACGGTCCACACCCGCCTGCAGCGTAGGAACCTTCTCGTAGCCGAGGAGCTCGATGTCGTCGTCTTCCAGCCCGTCGGTGACCACGAGGATCGTCGCCTTCTCGCGGATCTTGGCGTTGTCGACGCCCAGGTCGGCTGAGATGAGGTCGGCAGACACGTCCGCCGGATCGAGGGTACGGATGCGCGCGCACCCCTCCGCATACGTGAGGGCGAGCCAATCACGCAGAAGGGGGTGGTTGTGCTCGAGACCCTCCGGACAAGGAGTAGCGAGTACGATGACGCCGCCTTGCCTGACGGCGAAGGAGGCGGCGATGAGGCCCTTCTCGCCCTGCCACCAGTCGATGTCGGCCGGAAACGAGCTGACGACGACGATGTCGGCGAGCGCCGGCAACTCAACCGCATACGCCCGTCGTGAGACCTCGACACCCTGGCGATGGGCGGCGACAAAGTCGCCGGCGACTACGGTGACCACCCGACCCTTGGGATCGCGCACGACGTTGATGATGAAGCTGAGTCCGGCACGCCGCGCGACCTCCTCGATGCCGACGCGCACCGGGCTGTCCATGTCGCCCAGCGGGATCTCGGGGAGCAGCGTGGCGGCGATGTGCGTCGCCGAGGTGGTCGCGACCCCGCAGACGCCCGGCTGCAGGATCTTGGCGCCGCCGGAGAATCCGGCGCCGCAGTGCGGCAGGATGTTGCCGAGGCCGATGAGAAGATCCGCCTCGAGGATCCGCCGATTGACCTGGACCGGGATCTCCACGCCACCGGCATGCACCGGTTCGAGATCGGCGAGCGATGCCAGGTCCAGGCAGTCGTGCTGCGAGACGCGCACGCGACCGATGGAGCGCTCGCCGATCTTGGCACGCAGCTCGTCGTCGGTGAGAATGCGGTGCGTCCCGGGAGCGGTGAGGATCTCGATGTGCTCATCGGAAACACCGGCCCGATTGAGCTCGTCGAAGAGCACCGGCAGGATGCGGTCGACCGGCGTGTGCCGCGTCGCGTCTTCGACGAGCACGACGACGTTCGTACGTCCGGCGGCGAGCTCTCGCAGCGGCGGCGTACCGATCGGCGACTCGAGCTGCGCCAGCAGCGCCGCCTCGAGGTCGGCGACCTCGGGAAGCTCCTCGAGCTCGCCGCTGAAGAGCAGCGGACCGGGCACCTCGGCGCTCAGACTCGAGCTGCCGTAGGGGATCTCGACAGAAGTAAGGGGCGCCGGCATGGCCTAGGCCTCCGCGGCGGACGCCGCCTTGCGCACCGTGAGCACACCGGCGACGGCATCGACGACGACATGATCGCCGTCCGCGATCACCGTGTAGAAGGCGGGGTCGACTTCGTCGACCAGCGGCACTTCCATGGCGATGATCGTCGAGACGAGCACCGGCTCCGGAGTCTGAATCACGACCGCCGCCGGAGCCGTCTTCATGCTGATCAAGCGATAGAGACCGTCGGCCTGCACAACGGAGCTCCCCTTGCCCGTCGGCATGATGAGCACTTTGCCGGCGACACTCTGGCCGTCGATGTCGTGCCCTTTCTCCAGAACACAGCCGCTCTCCGCCTCGCAGAGAGCGAAGCAGAGGGCATCCTTCGAGAGCAGCGCGGCGCCCTCGCCGACGCCCTCGGAGATGGAGCGACAGCTGAAGCGCAATTCGGTGCTCATGCGACGACCTCCCCGGCGAGCGCCGCTTGGATCGCCTGCGCCAGCGGGCGCACGGCGAAGCGCTGGCCGTAGACCTGACAGTAGAAGGCGCACTTCTGCGATTCGGTGACGCCTGGCTTGTTGTAGTAGTAGTCCCAGATGCCGGGGATGTCCATGCACGTGTCGGCGATCACGTGACCGCCAGCGCGGCGAATCGCGCTCAGGTAGCCCATGCGCTCGGCGAGGTCGAGTGTCAGCGAGCTCACCAGAATCCAGGTGTCGACGGCGAAACGCTTGCCGTCGCAGAGCTGAGCGATCTCGCCCACCTGACGGATGCTGAGGTGAGGACAGCCGAGCATCGCGAACTCGATGGGCCCAGGATCACCGCGAAACATCTCACGCACGCAATCCAGATCGTCCTGGGTGATCGTCACCTCTGCCTTGACTGGGTTGCCGCCGAACGCCGCCTCAACCGTCGGCGCCTCGGGGGTGACCCCGACAACGTGATACATGGCCACCGAGCCTGCCGTCGCCAGCTCGGCGCCGAACTGCACGAAGCCCTCAGGCGTAGGACGCCGCTCGATACCGGTGAACACCGGCACCTCCGGACCCTTCCACTTGCGCGGGAAGGCATACCCGAGCAGGCTCCAATCGAAGTCGTCCTCAACTTTGGCTTCGACGGCGACGAGAACCTCGCCGCGACGGTTCTCGTCGAGCAGGAAGCCGTACTCGGGCGCGCGCCCTGTGACCGCGGCGCAGAGCGCGCTGATCGACGACTCACGATTGGTGCGCGCGCCGAGCACCGAGTTCACGTAAGGTGAGGCGCTCGACTCCGAGAAGGCCACGACTTCGCCGAAGGCGGGGACGTTCTTCTCGACCTCCGGCGTACAGCTCAGCGTCATGGTCGCGCCGATACGCCGGTACATCTCGTTGCTCGCCTCAACGCGGGCACGAGCGTCGGCTTGCGGCTCCCAGAGATGCTCGGCGATGTAGTCGAGATCCATGCTGGGATTGATCGTCGGCGAGATCTGACAGCGCGCACCGGCCTCCACCAGCCGACTGACGAAGTAGAGATCGCCCTCCTGAGCACTGGCAGCCACATGGGCACGCGTGATCGGGACCATGCGCTTGGCGTAGAAGGCCTTACCCGTGCCGACCTGCACCTTCATCGCCAGCGCCACGCCCTCGCCGTGGCGGCCGTCGAGCATGTCGCGCTCGAGACTCGTGAGCTCCATCGCTTCCCTTTCTCTACGGCGCCGGAGGCGCCACCACATTCTGCGGATCACCGTCGAGGAACCGCACGACGTTCTCGGCGCAGGTCGCCGCCAGCGTCGCGACCGCTTCGCTCGTCTTGTAGCCGACGTGCGGCGTCACGACCACGTTCTCCATCGCCAACAACCCACGCCCGCTCGGGCGCGTGAGGTCGATGTCGTCGAGGCCGGCGCCGGCGAGATGCCCGTCGCGCAGCGCATCGTACAGCGCGTCCTGATCGACCAGCCGTGCCCGCGCCGCATTGATGAGCATGCCGCCGGCGGGGATGAGACGCAACTCCTCGCGGCCCAGCATCCCCTGCGTCTTCGCCATGAGCGGTGCGTGCATGGTGACCACGTCGCTGGCCGCGAGCACCTCGGGCAAGGTCGCGTAGCGCAGGCCGAGCTCGTCGCGGAGAGCGTCGTCCGGCAGGGGATCGTAGCCGACGAGTTCCATACCCAGGCAGCGAGCCACGCGCGCCACGCGCCGGCCGATGGCGCCTGTGCCGACGACACCGAGTGTCTTGCCGCAGAGTTCTACCCCTGCGGGCGCAGACCATTCGATGGCGCCGACGCGACGCACCTCGCGGTCCACCGCCGGAATGTGCCGCGCTACCGCGAGCATCAATCCGATCGTGAGCTCGGCAACCGCAGCGCTGGCGTACTGAGGCACCGAGCAGACGGTCACGCCGTACCGTGCGGCCGCCTCGAGATCGATGAGATCGGTGCCGGTGGCGGCCAGCGAGACCATGCGCAGGGCAGGCAGATGCGCGAACACGTCAGCGTCTATGCGCGTCCAGCTATTGAGAATCGCGGCGGCACCGTCGGCGCGGGCGACGATCTCCGCCGGCGTCGCCGGCACGTCGTCGAACACACGCACCTCTGCATGTGCACGCAGGCGCGCCACGTCGTCCGGCACCACGTTCAAACCGTCGATGATGACGACACGCACGCCTGAACCTCCGCCCCGTGCCTGTGCTGTGTGCGTATCATGACCGCTCGCTTACAGCGGTCAAGATCCAGCACGCAGCGTCTCGCATGGTGGACGCGAATGCGCGTGCCGAGGACGTGATCTCTCCGACCGGCCAGACACGGCGCCGCGGAGATTGACTGCGACCCACCGCCGTCCCATCATGGCCGACATGAGTACCGGCGATATCACGACGAGCTTCCGCGACGCGGCCAAGGGCCTCGACTTCTACTGGCCCGGAGCCAGCGTGACCGAGGCCTGCGAGCGCTACGGACTGCGTCCGGAAGAAGTCGCCAAGATGGCCTCCAACGAGAACGCCTACGGTTCGTCGCCGGCGGCGCTTGCGGCTGCCGGCGAGGCGCTCACCCACGCCGCGGTCTACCCGTCGGCCAAGTACGACTACGCCGGCCTCAAGCGGGCCTTTGCCGGCTACGCCGGGGTGCCCGCGGAGATGATCGTGCCGGGACCCGGTTCGGAGGCGGTGGCGCGCTACATCACGCACCTCTTCGTAGGCCCGGGCGACGAAGTCATCACCGGGGCGCAGAGCTACGACGGCCACCGCTGGGTTTCGCAGCTCATGGGCGGCTTCGTCCGCGAGGTGCCGCTGGTCGACTACCGCTACGACCTCGATGCTATGCTGGCGGCCCTCAACGAGCGCACACGCATCGTCTGGCTCTGTAACCCGATCAACCCAACGGGCACCGTGCTCTCCCGCGCCGAGGCACAGCGCGTCGTCGACGCGGTGCCGTCCAACGTCGCCATCGTCTTCGACCAGGCCTACCGCGAGTACGTCGACGCTCCCGACTACGGCGACGGCGTCGAGTTCCTGCTCGCCGGCCATCGCAACGTCATCGTCCTGCGCACGCTCTCCAAGGTCTTCGGTCTCGCCGCCATGCGCCTGGGCTACGGCATCGCCGACCCCACCATCGGGAAGATCATCGACAGCACCTGCGAGCCGTTTCACCTCAGTGGTCCGGCCTGCGCCGCCGGCGTCGCCGCCGTCACCGACGATCTTGGCTGGGCACAGCGGCACCGCGATCTCATCGTCGGCGAGCGTGCGCGCCTGCAGAAGGGCCTCGCCGAGCTTGGACTGGGCGTGGTCCCGAGTCAGGGGAACTTCGTACTCTTCGACGTCGGCGCGGACGCCATGGACCTCTACGAGCGCCTCATGAGCCACGGCATCATCCTGCGCCTGGGCTGCATCTGGCAGTACGACACGCACCTGCGCGTCACCGTGGGGACGCCGGCGCAGAACGACCGCCTACTGACGGCGCTGGCGCACGAGCTCAGCGTCTGAGCGGCGGGAGACCCGCGCGGCGCGCGTCCGCCGCGGCGGCGAGCATCACAAGTCGCGTGATCAGCAGTGCCGTGTGTCCCTGCAGATCGCGTCCCGGGACGAACTCGCAGACATCCATCCCCGCCAGACGACAGCGAGTCACTATCTGGTGCACAAGTCGAGCCGTCTGCCAGTGCCAGAGGCCGCCGGGCGCCGGCCACAGAGTGCCGGGCGCGCAACTTGGATCGAGTCCGTCGACGTCAATCGTCACATAGACCCGCGCGCCCGGTTCGAATAGCTCGACGATCCAGTCCACACCGCGCGTGTGCACCTCGGCCGCCGTAACGAGGACATTGCCGGCGGCTGCGGCCGCGTCGACCTCGGCCTGCCTAGCGCTGCCGATATCGCGCAGGCCGACCTGCACAACGCGGCGCACCCAAGGCAGGTCACGCAAGCGCCTGATGGGGCTCGAGAAGCCGTCCGGGACGCCATCGACATCATTGCGGTAGTCCAGGTGGGCGTCCACTTGGAGAACGTCGAGCGGCTCCTCGCTGGGCAGGCCGCGTACCACGAGAGGCGGTATGGAGTGGTCGCCGCCCACCACGAGCGGGACCGCTCCTGCGGCCGCGATGCGCGCCACAGTCGCGGTCGCCCGAGCCGCGCCGGCGCGCGCATCGCAAGGATCGCCGGCGACGTCGCCGCAATCGGCGAGCACGCCGGCGACACCATCTGGGAACGGCGCGCCACCAAGATCGAAGTCGTAGTGGTCGAGGGCGTCGAGGTACACCTGCGAAGCCGCGCGCACCGCGTTCGCGGCGGCTGCGTGCGGCGCGGACGACGGATCGACGGCAGCGTACGGCACGCCGTAGGGAATGCCGAGAAACGCGTAGCGCGCCGCCACCGCGATCTCGTCGGCGCGCGGCGCGCCCAAGAACGTCACGGGCGAGATGCCGCGCTGGTTCACGTCGCGCTAGTGCGTCGTAGTGCGAGCGAAGAGCGTCATGACGATGGCGGCGAGGTCCCGCGGACTGGCGGCTACGGGGATACCCGCGCGCTGCAGCGCCGCACGCTTCTCCGCCGCCGTCCCCGAGGCGCCCTGCACAATAGCGCCGGCATGACCCATGCGCTTGCCCGGCGGAGCGCTGTAGCCGGCGACATAAGCCACAACCGGCTTCCAGACGTTCGCGAGTACGTACTTGGCCGCCTGCTCTTCGTCGTCGCCGCCGATCTCACCGATGAGCACGATGGCATCTGTCTCTGGGTCGGCCTCGAAGCGCTCGAGACACTCGATGAACCCGACGCCGTGGATGGGATCGCCCCCCATGCCTACGGCCGTCGACTGCCCGATGCCGGCGTTCGTCAACTCGTGAACCGCCTCATACGTCAGCGTGCCGGAGCGCGAGACGATGCCGACCCGGCCGGGCATGAAGACGTCGGCCGGCATGATCCCGGCGCTGCAACGACCGGGCGAGATGATGCCGGGGCAGTTGGGGCCGATCAGCGTGGCGCCGGCGGCCGCCAGGTGGGCGGCGACCTCGGCCATGTCGCGTACAGGAATGCCCTCGGTCACGCAAACGACTAGCTTGATGCCGGCGTCGGCGGCCTCGATCATGGCGTCGCGGGCGAAGCGCGCCGGCACAAAGACCACAGAGACGTCGGCGCTCGTCTCGGCCACTGCCTCGGCAACCGTGTCGAAGATCGGCAGGCCGTCGACGTCGCGACCGCCCTTGCCGGGAGAAACCCCCGCGACGACGTTGGTGCCACTGGCGCGCATGCGCGCCGTGTGGAAGGCACCCTCGCGGCCGGTAACACCCTGCACGAGGACGCGACTATGCTCGTCGACCAGAATCGCCATCTCAGACCTCCGCGCCGGGGGTGGCCGCCGCGTCACGAGCGGCAGCGACGACCAAACGAACCGCCTCAGCCGGGCTTGCCGCAATGGTTACGCCGGGCACCTGCCCCGCGGCCAGAATGGCGCGACCCTCGTCGCCGACATTGCCGTCGAGCCGCACGACGACGGGTACCTCAAGACAGGTTTCGGCGAACGCCTCGAGCAGTCCGCGCGCGACCTCATCGCAGCGAGTGATGCCGCCGAAGACGTTGACGAGCACCGCGGCGACACGTGGCGACGAAGTGATCAGACTCAGGGCTACCTTGACGCGAGCCGCGCCGGCGCCACCGCCGATGTCGCAGAAGTTGGCGGCGGCTCCTCCCGCGGTCTCGATCTGATCCATCGTCGCCATCACGAGCCCGGCGCCGTTGCCGAGCACGCCGATGTCGCCCTCAAGCTCCACGTACGCCAGACCTGCGTTGCGCGCCCGTGTCTCCACATCGCTGTCGCGGCGGCTCTCGGCGAGCTCTGGCTGCCGTCCAAGCGCGTTGTCGTCGATCGTCACCTTGCTGTCCAAACAGATGAGCTCACCGGCGGTGGTCACCGCCAAGGGGTTGATCTCGACGAGCGTCGCGTCGCGATCGTGATACAGCCGCCAGAGGGCGCGAACGATGGCCGCCAGCACTTCTTTGAGCGGCCGTCCGTTAGGCGACCGCCGCTCACCGTCGAGCGCGGCCGCGCGCAACACGTCACGAACCTGGTAGTCCGCGGGGCCGAGCAGCGGGTCGAGCGGCCGCCGCACGATCGCCTCGAAGTGATTGCGGGCGATCTCCTCGATATCGACCCCACCGTGACGAGAGAAGATGAGCACAGGCGCCCGCTCCGCACGCGAGACGGCAATCGCCAAGTAGAGCTCGAGCTCGATGTCGACGGCCGGCTCGAGCAGCAGGCCGGTTACAGGACGACCGCCGATCGTCATCGTCAGGATCTCGTCCGCGGCGGTCGCGACCTCGTCGAGATCGCGACACACACGCACGCCGCCTGCCTTACCACGACCTCCGGACTCAACCTGCGCCTTGACGACCACCGGCAGCCCGAGCCCCGTGGCCGCCTCTCGTGCCGCGGCGGCCGTCGTCGCCACCGCCGACGGTAGCACCGGCAAGCCCGCCGCGGCGAACAGCTGCTTCCCCTCGTGTTCGAGCAGATCCACGCTTCTACCCCCTGGACGGTTGGTGCGCTGCCGGCAAGATAGCCGCTCAGCGCACCGCGCCCTCCGTAGCCGATGCCACGTCCATGCCCAAGCGGAACGCCTCGACGTTCAAGTCCCGGAAACGCGGCGGCACACGTTGCACGACCGCCTCCTGCACCGCGTCGGCGGGCAGCAGTTCGGTGAGCGCCACGAGCGCCCCGAGGGCGACGATGTTGGCTACTACCGCCTTCCCCAGACGCTGCGTGGCAAGCTCGGTGAAGCGGATGCCGAGAAGGCGCAGTGCCGGCAGTTCGCTCTGCGGTGAGATGAGTCCCGAGTCGTACACCACGAGACCGTCGGCGGCCGTGGCGGCCGCGTATGTATCCCACGCCTCCTGAGACAGACACAGACTCGCGCGCGGCGCGACGACCTCCGGATAGTCGATCTCCTCATCGCTGATGATGACCTCGGCCATCGAGGCGCCGCCACGGGCCGCCGGGCCGTAGTTCTGCGCCTGAACGACGTGGCGGCCGAGCGCCGTCGCCGCCTCCGCCAGAATAGTGGCGCCGAGCAATACGCCTTGACCCCCGGACCCCGAGAGTCGGATCTCTAGGCGCTCCTGCGCCCCGATCTCACGCATTGCCGTCCTCCTCGGCCGCCCGTGCGCGACGGCGCACGTCCTCGAGGCTGGAGATGAGCTCGGCCCTCTCGGCGTGGTAGAGCACGCCTACCGGATAGCGGTCGCGCGTGCGCGACTCGCCGGCGTCGAACCTATCCACCGGTACAGCGCGGTCCTTCTGCGTGAGGAGGAAGTCCGCAGGATCCGCGGTGAGGTTGAAGCGGCCGTAGTACGTCGGGCAAGTCGCCATGGCCTCTACCAGCGAGAAGCCGCGGTGCACGATCGCTCCGGCGATGAGCTGCACGAGTTGACGGTAGTCGAGGGGCGTGCCGCGGGCGACGTAGGTCGCTCCCGCGGCACGCGCCAACTCGGAGATATCGAACGCCGGCTCCACATTGCCGTACGCGCTCGTCGTGGAGAAGCCACCGACGTGCGTCGCCGGACTCGTCTGCCCACCCGTCATTCCGTAGATCGAGTTGTTGAAGACGACCGCGGTCAGATTGACGTTGCGCCGCGCGGCATGAATGAGGTGATTGCCGCCGATGGCGGTACTGTCGCCGTCGCCCATGACGACGATGACGTGCAGATCGGGATCGGCGGCCTTGGCGCCGATCGCCACCGGCAAGGCCCTTCCGTGCGCGGTGTGCACCGTGCTGCAGTTCATGTACTGCGCCACGCGACCGCTGCAGCCGATGCCGGCGATGACGACCACCTTGTCGGGATCGAGCTCGAGACCTATCAGCGCGTCGATGAGCGCCCGTGTCGTGATCCCATTGGAGCACCCGGGACACCAAATCGTAGACGCCGTACGTAGCCACTTGGTGATCTCGTGCGTCGGCCGCGGGTCAATTCGCGGGGCCACGCAGTTGACGCTCGATTCCTCCAGAGCGCGCCTGTCGACCAGCGCCGTCATGTCGCATCCCACTTATGGTAGTAGAACTCCTCTTTGACGAGATCGGCGATCTCGCTCGGTCTGATGAGCTTGCCGTCGACGCGACCGTAGTCGACCACCTTTGCACGTCCTGCCACCGCGGCTCGCACCTCCCAGGCAATCTGGCGCAGATTCATCTCGGGAACGATCACCGTACGCACCTGCTCGGCCATGTGATTCACCGCACGGGTCGGGAACGGCCACATGGTGATCGGCCGCACCAAGCCCAAGCGCACACCCTGAGCCCGCGCCCACTTGACGACCGCGCGGGCCGAGCGGGCCACTGAGCCGTAGGCGAAGATGGCCACCTCGGCGTCCTCCATCTCGATCTCCTCAACACGCGCGATGGCATCGCGGTGGTAGTAGATCTTCTCGCGCAGGTACCGCCCCAGGTCGTTGGCCACCTCGGGGTTGCCGGTATCCGGAGCGCCGGTGCGACGGTCGTACACTAGACCCGTGACGTGGACGCGATACTTGGAGCCGAGCGCCGGCCGTGGCAGGATGTTGTCGAGTGTCGAGACGAGCGTGTCGTACTCCTCCGGACCGCACGAGGGTTCGCGGCGCTCGGGGACGAACAACTCGTCGGGCGAAGGCAGCCTCACCGCCTCGCGCATGTGGCCGATGAGCGCATCCGAGAGGATGATCACCGGCGTTCTGTACTGCTCCGCCATCGCAAACGCTTCGACGGTCAGCGTGTAGCACTCGCGCACGCCACTCGGCACAAGGGCGATCACGGAGTGTTCGCCGTGAGTCCCCCAGCGTGCCTGCATCATGTCGCCCTGGCTCGGTTCGGTCGGCAGTCCCGTCGACGGACCGCCGCGCATCACATTGACGATCACGCACGGAATCTGCGCCATCGAGGCGAAGCCGATCATCTCCTGCATGAGGCTGAAGCCGGGACCAGACGTCGCCGTCAGCGCCTTCTGACCCGCCAGCGATGCGCCGCAGATGGCGGCAATGGCAGCGATCTCGTCCTCCATCTGCAAGAACGTGCCGCCCACTTGCGGCATCCGGCGAGAGAGCACCTCGGCGATCTCTGTGGACGGTGTGATGGGGTAGCCTGCGAAGAAGCGCGCCCCGGCGGCGATGGCGCCCTCGGCAATCGCCTCGTTTCCCTGCAAGAGAACAGGTGGCAACGACATGTCAGTCAGCCCCCTCATCGCCGGCGATACCGGCGTCGGGCAGTTCGCTCGGAACCACCGGCGGATCCTCATGGCGGGGCTGCGGCACGGCGTCGCGCGCGGCGCGTGGTGGCGCCGATTGCGCCGCAGCGGTGCGCTTGCGTTCGCGGCGACGTATCTCGATCGCGAAATCGGGACAGTGCAGCTCGCAGCGCAGACACTGAATGCACTCGTCCGCGCGGGCGATCACCGGCCGACCGAGACTGTCGCGATCGTAGACCTGCCTCGGACAGATGGCCACGCAGATGCCGCAGGCCTTGCAGAGGCCGAGATCCAGCGTCACCGGACCAGCAGCGCTACGAGTTGTGTCGTTACCCTTCACGCGTCACTCCCTGCAACAACTCTAGGGCGCACCACAAGCATTTCCGGCGCGCCGGAAGGTAAGTCCAGAATCACGGACATCATCTGGCGTCGAAGACGCCGGCGCGCACGAGCTGGCGAACCGGCTCCGCATTGAGCTGCGGCGCCGCGCCGGCCTCGAACGTCGCGACAAGCTGACGAATCCGCCGGTGGGCGCGCGCCGTCCCTCGCCCCAGGGGCAGACGGCCGCGCACGTCTACGGCCTGCGCGGCGATCAGCAACTCGACGCCGATCAACACCTCGGCGACCTCGACCTGCTCCGCGAGACGGCGCGCGGACAGCGGCAAGAGCGTCGCTCGATCCTCGATTCCCTCGGCGCCGGACGTGCTCGCGACCATGAACGAGACCGGCTGCGCGAGTGTGCCGGCCTCGGCCGCGAGCGCTTGTGCCGTGATCGCCAGGACACTCAGTCCGAGATCCGGCCCGCCGTCGGCGAGAAGCCCCGTCGGCAGACCAGACCAGAGCGCGTCGAGCAGCTTCACACAGCGCTCGCTGGCGCTGGTGAGGGCGCTCGCCAGGGCAACGCGCATGTAGTCGACGCTCGCCGCGAGCGCCACGACCTCGTAGGCGGCCGCAGAGACGACGCACTGGAGGTCGGCCGACACGAGGGGGTTGCCTTGCGCGCAATTGAGCTCGCCGGCGAGAACCGCGAGCGCGTGTTCGAATGCGCCTCGCGCCGCTGCCTGAATAGGACCGACGCCACGGAAGGTGAGCGGATCCTGAAGGTTGCGCGCGGCGCCCTCCTGCCAGAGGTAGCTCCCATCCAGCAGTTCGCGCAGACGGGCCAGAGTGCGCGCCAGAACCGGATCCGGGCGCGCCTCCTCAACTGCCGGATGGAGCGGCGAGAGATTGGCAGCGAAGCCCTCGAGGGCGAGGGCGGCGGCGACGTCGGAGGCGTCGAGCAAGCGGACGGCATCGGCCATCGCCAAGGCCGCCGAGGCCGTCCCAAAGGCGCTCGTGCTGATGAGAGCGAGTCCTTCGCCCGGTTCCAGGTCGACGCCGGAGAAGACGTGGTGAGCGATGTCGGCCATCGGCGCCAGATCGGCGGCGCCGAGCGAACCGAGTGAGTGCACGCACGGTCGTTCGTCGCCGTTGAGGGCAGCGAGCAGTTTCTCGGCCAGCATGGGACGCACGCACGTCGATCCGCCGGCCATTTGGTTGGCGAGCACGAGCATCGCCGCCCGCACCACGTCGGGCGGCGCCGGCCGCCCCTGACCGGCGCGGCTCTCGCCGATCTGCCGCCAATCGAACGACGCGTCGTCGCCGGCGAGCCGAACAGTCTTGTGAACCCCGAGACCGGTCGTCAGCCCGTAGACGGATGCGCCGCTCTCGCGCACAGCGTCTGCGCAGGCCCGTGCCGCCGTCATGGCCTCCACGGCCCCGGCGGTGAACTCGACCTGCGCAGACGAGCGGGCGACGGCGACGACCTCCGCGAGCGTCAGATCCTTACCTGTCAGGATCACCCGCACAGCGTCGCCACCGTCGCCCCTGCTACACCGTGCCGACGGGGGCAACCCTCACAGGCCCGCCATCGGCAGATCGATTCCGCTCTCTGCGGCCTTCTCGAGGGCCTCCGGATAGCCGGCGTCGACGTGACGCATCACGCCGGTGCCCGGATCGGTCGTCAACACTCGTTGCAGACGCTGAGCCATCATCTCGCTGCCGTCGGCGACCACGACCATGCCGGCGTGGAGACTCTTGCCGATACCCACGCCACCGCCGTGGTGGAAGCTCACCCAGCTCGCCCCCGCGGCGGTGTTGAGAAGCGCGTTGAGGATCGGCCAGTCGGCGATCGCGTCGCTGCCGTCGCGCATCGCCTCGGTCTCCCGATACGGACTCGCGACCGAGCCGGAGTCGAGATGGTCGCGACCGATCACGATCGGCGCCTTGACCTTGCCGCTGCGCACGAGGTCGTTGAAGATCAGACCCGCCTTGGCTCGCTCGCCGTATTCCAGCCAGCAGATCCGGCAAGGCAAGCCCTGGAACGCGACCTTCTCGCCGGCCATCCGCAGCCAGCGGGAGACCATCTGATTCTCGGGGAACGCCTCGAGGAGCGCTTGGTCGGTGACCGCGATGTCGGCGGGATCGCCGGAGAGCGCCGCCCAGCGGAAGGGTCCGTTGCCGCGGCAGAACAGCGGCCGGATGTACGCCGGCACGAACCCGGGGAAGGCGAAGGCGTCGGCGTAGCCGGCCGCCTTCGCCTCTCCGCGGATGTTGTTGCCGTAGTCGAAGACATGCGCGCCGGCGCGCTGCAGAGCGACCATCGCCTGCACGTGCACAAGGATGCTCGCCACAGCGCGACGCACGTATTCCGCCGGGTCGCGGCGGCGCAGCTCGCGCGCCTCGATGAGACTCATGCCGTTGGGCACGTACCCGTTCAGCGTGTCGTGAGCAGAGGTCTGATCGGTGACGAGATCAGGGGTGACCCCACGACGAACGAGCTCGGGATACACGTCGGCAGCGTTGGCGAGGAGGCCGATCGAGAGCGGCTTCTTGGCCTTGACCGCCTCGTCGGCGAGGCGCAGAGCCTCGTCGAGCGTGTTGGCCGAGACGTCCAGGTACTTGGTGTCGAGGCGGCGGCGGATGCGCTCGGCGTCGACCTCGACGCAGAGAGCCACGCCACCGGCCATCGTCACTGCCAGAGGCTGGGCACCGCCCATGCCGCCGAGACCGGCGGTCAAGACGAGCTTCCCCGAGAGGTCGCCGCCGTAGTGCTTCTCACCGGCGGCGGCGAACGTCTGATACGTCCCCTGCAGGATGCCCTGCGTGCCGATGTAGATCCAGGAACCGGCGGTCATCTGCCCGTACATCGTCAAGCCCAGGGCATCCAGCCGGCGGAACTCGTCCCAGCGCGCCCACTCGGGCACGAGGTTGGCGTTGGCTATGAGAACGCGGGGCGCCATCTCGTGCGTCTCGAAGACGCCGACCGGCTTGCCGCTCTGCACAAGCAGCGTCTCGTCGTTCTTGAGGCGGCGTAGCGTAGCGACGATGGCGTCGAAGCTCTCCCAGTTGCGCGCCGCCTTGCCGGCGCCGCCGTAGACGATGAGCTGATCCGGCGCCTCGGCGACGTCGGGATCGAGATTGTTCATGAGCATGCGCAGGGCGGCCTCTTGCTGCCAGCCCCGGCAGCTCAACTCGCTGCCGCGCGGCGCGCGCACAGTGCGCGGCCCGGCAGCAGGCTTGCTGCTCTGTGTCTGCTCAGTCGTCATCGCGTCAGCCGACCAGCGTCTTGCAGAGCACGACGGCGCCCGGCGCGTCGGATGCGTAGCCGTCGGCGGCGATCTCGTCGGCGTAGGCCTGCGTCAGCGGCGCGCCGCCGACGATCGCCTTGGTCCGCAGACCCGCAGCGTGCATCTGCTTCACAGTAGTGTTCATGTTGGGCATCGTCGTCACGAGCAGCGCCGACATGCCGACGACGTCCGCGTCGTGCTCCTGCGCCGCCGCCACAAAGGCCTCCGGCGACACGTCGGTGCCGAGATCGATCACGTTGAAGCCGGCGCCCTCGAGCATGAGGGCGACCAGGTTCTTGCCGATGTCGTGCAGGTCGCCCTTCACGGCGCCGATCACGACCGTGCCCTTGCCGCCGCTCTGCTCAGACACGAGCAGCGGCTTGATAAGCGCCAGCCCCTCCTGCATGGCTTCGGCTGAGATCAGCATCTCGGGAATGAACAGCTCGCCACGCGCGAACATGTCGCCGACCACGTCCATGGCCGCGATCAATCCGTTGTCGAGGATGTCGCTGGCTTCCTTGCCCTCGTCGAGCGCGGCCTGTACCAACCGCGGCGCCTCGTCGACATCGCCCTCGAGGATCGCCTTCTGTAGATCTTCAAACGCCATGATTCCTCCAGACTCCCGTCGCTGTGGCGCTAGTTGATGAGGGCCTTGTCGGCGGCCTTGACCACATTGTCCATGTCGCGCTTCACGTCATCCGGCAACTCGACCGGCGCGAGGTCCTTCCTGAGCTCACGATAGAGCTCGATGGCGCGGGTCTGCAGATCCTTGCGACCCGCGTTCACCCAGTTGTCGAGCACGTCCGGAACAAAGAGATCGGGACGGATCATCTCGCGGCAGTGACGCAGGGTGTGCTTGCGGCGCAGGTAGTGGCCGCCCGGACCCGCGTCGATGATCTCCTGCTCGGCGAGCGTCTCGTCGTCGACCTCAACACCGGACACGGTGCGCTGAACGACGGCGAGGAGACGGTCGTCGATCACGAGTTGCACCGGACTGGCCAGCGTGGAGCCGCCGAGCCGGCCGGCGCCGTAGAGAATATCCGCGCCGGACATGGAGAGGATCGTCGGCTGCAACACCTTCTCGGCCGCCGCCTGCCCGTCGGGCACGTACGAGTCGGCCATCATCGAGAACGTCTCGACCGGCACGCCGATGCCGTCCTTGAAGAACTGGCAGCAGGCGGCGCGTGTGAGAATGGTCTCGCTGCTGGCGAGCAGCGCGTTGCCGGTGCCCAGGTCCATCGTCGTGTTGAAGACCGTGGCGATGAACGGCAGGCCCGGCTTCAGCATCTGCGACATGGTGAGGAAGGCGAGCAGTTCGACGACCTCGAGGAGCACCGTGCCGGCGATCGTGCCGGGGCTGGTGGCGCCCAGCACGGGCAGCGAGTTGGCGGCCACCGGGACGTTGTACTCCGCGGCGCCGAGAAGCTGCGCCATGTCCATGTCCTTGTACACCAGCGGGCTCAGTGACGTGGGGTTGCTGAGCAGCAACGGGCGCTCGCGCAGCGCCTCAGCGCTGCCGGCACGGGCGAGCATGAGCTCAAACAGGTAGGGCACGCTCTCGTAGCAGTAGGCGAGCAGCATGAGCGGCTTGGAGGTGTTCTGCAGCTGCACGTTGAGAGCGTGCACGTCGGCGGTCTCCGGCGGCGCATCCATCGGCGTCTGAATGGCGCAGACGTGGATGTTGGGGAGCTTCTCGACCAGCTGACACCACTCGGCGAAGCGCTGATGCGTGTTCTCGACGTAGTCCCCGGCGTCCGGATCCAGATAGCGCATGGTCTGCACGCAGGTGGTGGAGTAGAACTTGCCCGTCGGATCCGGGACGGTGAAGTCATGCTTCGCGTCGCCGCCCTTTACCGTTACCGACTTGGGCGCGGCAGCGATGGCCGCCTCGACGACGTCTCTGGGGAAGCGCACAATGCGCGTCTCCATGTCGACGTCGGCACCCGCAGCGGCGAACCGCTGCAGAGCCTTCTCGTAGTCGACCTTGACGCCGTGCTCGGCGAGAATGCGTAGCGCCTTCTCGCGAATCGCGGCGATGTCGTCGCCGCTGAGTGGATTGACCCGCAGGGTTCCCGCCATCGGAGGCTCTCCTTCACTTGGCTCTGGATAGCTCGATCTTACCTCTCGCCAACCTAGTGACCAGCCTCAAGACGTGCAAGACCGAACACCATGCGTCCAGCGGGCCGGACGGATTCGGAAGGAGGATATCTAACCGTCGATGCCGCGGTTCGCGACGTACGCCGCAGCAAGCTCGGCGGCGGCCGCGACGACGAGCGCGGTGAGCTCGTCGATGCCGCGTTCGGCCACTCGCCAGGTGGGACCGATCACGTTGACGCCGACCGGCGGACTGATGCCGGCAGCCGCGGCGGTGATCGCCGTGACGCCGGGCTCGACGGCGTCGGCGACGATATGCGGACGCGACGCGTCGTCGAAGGCCGCGCCCGCCGAGGTGCCCTGACGGCTCACGCGCCGCCCCGTCCAGCCGGCGCAACGCAACTCGAACGGGCTCTCGACCTGGTCGAGATAGAGGGCGTTGTCGCCGTCCTGCACAACCAGGCTCGCCGTCTCGCCACTGGCGTCGCGCAGGCGCACGAGGATTGGCCGCGCGAGCGCCTGCAGGCGCTCGGTCCAACCGAACGACGAACCCAGGGCCACGAGCTGCGATCCGAGACAGATGGTGCCGTCGGCCTGGGTCGTAACGACGGCATTGGCGTGCAGTTCGTCGAGAACTCGTGTGACCGTGTCGTGCGACAAGAGTGAGCGCGCGACGATCTCTTCGGTAGCGAGCGAGCGCCCGCTGGCACTGAGCGTCTCGATGATCGCCAGTCCGTCGCGGAAGCTCACACCGTCTGCTCTGTGCTCGCTGAGCCGCGGACCGCAGACCCAGCCGCGCGCGGCGCGCTTGTACTCGACGTAGCCACGCCCGCGAAGCATGCGCAGAAGGTTGTAGAGGGTCGAACGCGGGATGTTACAGGCGGCCGAGACCGTCTCGGCCGAGACCGGCTCCTGCTGTGCAGCGAAGAACTCGATCACGTCGAGCGTGCGCGACGCCGCTTGCGCCGCACGTCCGCCGTCCGCCTTCTCCACCTTCATCGCTACACCCTTCGTCTCGCACCGCACTCGCCTGCGCGCCCGGACCATACCAAACCATCACACCGAGCGCGCAACCCATCTCGCGCCGGTTCGGCAAGGGGTTTTGCAGGCCCCGGCGCGGTTCGCTATGGTGAGGAGCATGGGCACCACATCCAACCCCGCCGGCGAGGGGTCGGCGCCGACACGGACCCTCGACGTGCTCGAGTTCCTGGCCCGCCGCGCCTCACCGGCACCGGCGGCAATCATCGCCATGTCCTGCTCCATCCCCCGTTCCAGCCTGTACGCGCTGCTGCGGCAGCTCAAGGACCGCCGCTACGTCGTGTACCACGCCAAGGAGCGCACGTGGAGTCTCGGCGCCGCAGCCCACGAGCTCAGCGATGCGGCGCCCCTCTTCGCCCACGGACTTGCCGTGTTGCGCGCCTTCACCGCGGCCCCCGGCGGCCTCACCGTGCGCGACATCGCCATGCGTGGCGACCTGCCGCGGTCGGTCGTCGAGCGCATCCTCCCGTACCTGGAGGAGAGCGACCTGCTGCGTGCCGAGCCGGACGGCACCTACTCTCTGGGGCTCGAACTCGTCAGTCTCGCGTCGCGCGTCGCCACGGTCGACTTCCTGCGCATCGTGGCACGTCCGCTGCTCACGCAGCTCCGCGACGCGACGCACGAGACGGCCAGTCTCATCGTGTTGAGTGGCGATCACGGCCTCTACATCGATCAGGTCGAGAGTCCCTACGTCTTGCGCATCAGCGGCTGGGTGGGGCGGCGTGTGTCGTTACGCGACACGGCCACCGGAGCCGCGTTCGCCGATCGTGGCGCCTCGCACCTCGTCGAGGACGCGGTCGAGACGGGCGTGAGCTCAGTCGCCTGCGCCCTCGAGATCCCCGACCAAGACGCGGCGATCAGCATCCTCGCGCCCACCTGGAGGCTGCGCGAGTTCGGCACCGAGCGCGCCAAGCGCATGGTCGAGACCGTCGCCCGCCAGATAGCGCTGCGCGCCTGCCGTAGCTGAGCGCGCCACCAGGGACGCGTCGCGACCCCGTACAGTGGTCAACTGCACACTCCAGAGCGGCAGGGTAGTGCACATCTCCACTACCCTCCTACGCGTCATCTCCCTATCCTGACATGACGCCGGCGACACGCCGCGCAACGACTCACAGGAGGCAGGCGTGGAGATCCTAGACGGCCTGATGCAGGCCATCGACGAATACGACACCAAGGCCGCCGCCAGCTACGCTCAGCAAGCGATCGACGCCGGGATCGATCCGGTGACCGCGTTCGACGCGATGACACGGGCGATCAAGGCGATCGGCGACGGCTTCGAGGCCGGCACGCGATGGCTGCCGGATCTCATCGGCGCCGCCGACGCGATGAAGGCCGCCACGCCGATCCTCGAGGCGGCCTTGAGCGCGCAAGGCGGCACGCGCAGCTCGCTCGGCACCGTCGTCGCCGGTACCGTGCAAGGCGACATCCATTCGATCGGCATCGAGATGGTCTGTACGCTGCTCGTCGCCGCCGGCTTCGAGGTGCACTACCTCGGCATCGACGTCCCGGCAGCGCAGTTCGTTGCGGCCGTCAAGGACAAGCACGCCGACATCGTCGCGCTGTCGGCTCTCCTCACCGTGACCTCGGCCGAGGACAAGAAAGTCATCACCCTGCTCAAGGAGGCGGGGCTGCGCGACCAGGTCAAGGTGATGGTCGGCGGCGGCGCCATCAACGCCGACTTCGCCGCCAGCATCGGTGCCGACGGCTACGAGCCAGCCGCGCCCGGCGCCGTGGAACTGGCCAAGACCTTCGTCGGCGCCGCCTGAGAGGAGAGACCATGCAGCACGGCTACCTGCGCCGCTTCGCCCCCGTCGACGTCCTCAGCGAGCGGGAGCTCTCGGCCATCCATCAAGCCGCCCTCGAAGTCCTCGAGACGTGCGGCGCCAACATCCGTCACCCGCGCACCCAGGAACTACTCGAAGAGGCCGGTTGCCGCGTCGACCGCGAGGCGGCGATGGTGCGCATCCCGCCGGCCCTTGCCGAGGAGAGCCTGCGCAGCGTGCCCTCGAGCTATCAGATCGTCGCCCGCGATCGCGCCATGGACGTGCGCATCGGCGGCGACCGCGTCCACTTCCTGCAGGGCATGGGCATGCGCTACGTCGACACAGAGACGTGGGAGCTGCGACCGGCAACTTTGCGCGAGCACGCCGAGGTGCAGATCGTCGGCGACGCGCTGCCCAACGTGCACGTCATGGACGCCCTCTTCAGCTTCACCGATCTCAAGGGCATCCCCGGCATCATGCAGCAACTCGAGGGCCTGGCCAACGGCTTCCGCTACTCCGTCAAGCCGCAACACTACGGCTACCTCAAGGACTCCGACCAGTTCGCCATCAAGATGGCGCAGGCGGTCGGGGTGACATTGGACGCGGAGATCGACGTAGCGCCACCGGTCGCCTTCGGCGACGAGGCGCTCGAGGCCATCTGGCGCTTCGCCGAGTTGGGTTGGTGCGTCTGGGCTTCGCCGGGGGGCCGGGCGGGTGCAACGGCACCCGGCCCACTCGCCTCCGTCCAGGTGCAGTCGTGGGCCGGCACTATGGCCTTCATCGTCATCACTCAACTCATCAACCCGGGCACGCCGGTCGGACTCCATCCGTGCGACGGCGTCGTCCACGCCAAGTGGGCGCACGGCCTGCCCGCCGCGCCCGAAACGTGGTACACGCGAGCCATGACCAACCAGCTCTGCCGCAAGCACGGCATCCCCGTCACAACCGCCTCAGGCTTCTGCGGGCACGCGAAGATGTTCGACTACCAGGCAGGCATGGAGAAATCGCTGGGCATCCTCACCTCTGTCATGACCGGTAGCCATCTGCACACGCTGCAGGGAAGCTTCGCCGGCGAGCTCGGCTTCAGCAACGTCCTTCAGGTGCTCGACGAGGAGATCGCCGGCAACGTCGGCCGCTATCTCATGGGCACCGAGATCAACGATGAGACCCTGGCCGTCGATGAGGCGCTCGAGGTGGGCACGGCGCCGGCGAGCTTCATGGGCCGTGCGCTCACCCGCCAGTACTGGGTCAAGGACCGCTACGAGCCGCTGGTCGCCGACTGGGGGACGCACGTCGATTGGGTCCGCGGCGGCAAGAAGGACATCATCACCCGGGCTCAGGAGAAGGTCGACGCGATCCTTGCCGAGCACCGTGCGGCGCCGCTCCCCGACGAGCAGAGCGCCGCCGTCGAGGACGTCTTGGCAGAGGCGCGCGACTACTATCGCGACAGCGAGCTCATCGGCGAGGACGAATGGGCGACGTACCAGGAGACGCTAGCGGCGGCGGATCTACCGCAGTAGCCAGGGCCACGCGACCCGTCTACACAGTGGCGCGAATGACGTCCGGCGTGTCGGCGAGCAGGTTCTTGGTGTAGTCGGCCTGCGGATTGGCGAGAACGGCGTCGGTCGGCCCGGATTCGACGATCTCGCCTTGGTTCATGACGACCACCTCCTGCGCCAGACTGCGCACGAGCGGCAGGTGGTGGGTCACGAAGAGCATCGCCACGCCCGTCTCCTGGATGAGCTCGACGAGCAGCTCGATGATCGAGGCTTGCACCGAGACATCGAGCGACGACGTCACCTCGTCACAGATGAGCACGTCCGGCTTGGCGGCGAGCGCTCGCGCAATAGCCACGCGCTGGCGCTCGCCGCCACTCAACTGATCCGGATACACGTTGAGCAGCGAGCTGTCGAGCGAGACCATCTCCAGTGCCTCGACCATGCGCTGCTCAGCCTCGCGACGGCTGAGCTTGAAGAAGGTATGCAGTGGCGGCGCCAGTATCTGAGCGATCGAGCGCCGCGGATTCAACGAGCCGTACGGGCTCTGGAAGATGTACTGAATCGCCTGCCTGTCGGCGGTCGGCCGCCGGCGCGCGTCGCGTTCGAGGGCGCGGCCACCCAAGGTGATCTCGCCGTCGATACGCCCCGGGTGGATGCCGGCGATGCAGCGCGCGATGGTCGTCTTGCCGCTGCCGGATTCCCCAACCAGTGCCAGGCAGCTCCCGGAGCGCACGTCGAGGTCGACGCCGTGCAGCACCTCGTTCGTGCCGTAGAACGCCGTCACCGCGCGTACCCGCACCACTGCCGCCTCTGTCGAATCGGCAGGCTTCAACTGACGCAGCGAGGCGGCCGCGCCGCCGCCCATGGTCCCGACCTCGCGCCAGCGCCAGCAGCGCACACGATGGTCCGGATTCGGCCCGTCGTACGGCGGGAAGCTTTCGCGACAGCGATCTTCGACGTAGTCACAGCGCTCGGCAAACGCGCAACCCTGCGGTCGCCGGCCCGGGAGCGGCGCCCGTCCGGGAATTCCGCGCAAGGAGTGCTTGCCGTAGAGGTCGGGCACTGAGGCGATGAGACGACGCGTGTAGGGGTGTGAAGCGCGCGCGAAGATCGTCTCTTTGGGCCCGACTTCCACCAACCGCCCCGCGTACATCACGGCGATGCGATCGGCGAGGTTGGCGACCACGGCGAGATCGTGCGTCACATAGAGCGCGGCCACGCTGTACGTCTGCGCAAGCTCGCGTACCGTGCGCAGCACATGCGCCTGCGTCGTCACATCGAGGCCGGTGGTCGGTTCGTCGAGGACGATCAGCGCCGGCCGGCAAGCAAACGCCATGGCGACAGCCACCCGCTGCTGCTGACCGCCGGAGAGCTGGTGCGGGTAGCGACGCAGGAAGGCTTTGTCGTTCGGCAGGAGGACTTCGTCCATCATCTCGCGCACGCGCGCCTGGCGTTCACCGTCCGAGGCGCCAAAGTCGTGCACCTCGAGGATCTCAAGGAGCTGCGTGCCGATGCGCAGCGCCGGATTCAGCGACATCGACGGGTCCTGCGGCACGTACGAGACGACGCTGCCGCGCATCTTGCGCAACTCGGCTGAGCTCAACGAGAGGATGTCACGGCCGGCGATGGTGATCTCGCCGCCGGCCACCACCGCGCCGCGGCGCTCGTGCACGAGCAGAGCCGTGGCGGCCGTCGTCTTCCCCGAGGCCGACTCGCCGACAAGGCCGAGCACCTCGCCGCTACGAATCGTGAACGAGAGTTCGGCGTCGATGTCAGCGCCGGTGGACTCGAGCTCGACGCGTAAGTCCCGCACCGAGAGTACGACGTCGCTCACTCGCTCACACCGGTCTTGCGATCGATACCGATAATCGCCCGAGCCAAGCCGTCGGAGACCAAGCTCACGGCGATTGTGAGGAGCGCGATCAAGAGCACCGGCACGGCCACCGAGTACGGTTGGATGGCGATGCCGATGTGGTTCTCGTTGATCATGAGCCCCCAGTCGGCGGCCGGAGGCTGAAGACCGAAACCGAGGAAGCTCAGGGCCGCAATCGTGCCGATCGAGTACGCCAATCGGAGCCCGAACTCGACAAACATCGGGCTCGTGATGTTGGGGAAGATCTCCGTGAGCATGATCTTCCACTTGGGCACCCCGAGCGCCTCCGAAGCGAGGATGAAGTCACGACCGACGACTTCAAGCGTTGCGCCGCGCGCCACGCGAGCCACGCGCGGCGCGTGTCCGATCGCCACCGCCAAAGCGATGAGATACGGCTGCGACCCCACCGCGGCGACGATGAGCAGCACGAAGACGATGTGCGGGAAGGCCATGATGACGTCGAGAAGGCGCATGACGACGTCGTCGACGGACCTGCGGCTGTAACCGGCAAACATGCCGAGGAGAATGCCCAGAGTCATCCCGACGACCGTGGCGGAGAGCGCCAGACTGAAGACGGTCCGTCCGCCCCAGAGCACTCGCGAGAGGACATCGCGCCCCAGCGAGTCGGTGCCGAGCCACGCCGTAGCGCTCGGCAGCTCAAACGTCTGGCCCACGAACTGCGTGGGCGAGTACGGCGCCGCCAGCGGCCCAAAGACCGCGATGCCGAGGATCAAGAAGAACCCGATCACGCCGATCTTCGTGCGCCGCAAGCCCCACGCCATCTTGGCCGTCTCGACCCATTCGCGCCGCCGACGCCGACGCACCGGCAGCCGCGAGACCTCCGGCCCTTCCGGCAGAATGGCGACCGATGAGCTCGCGCCGTCGCTCATCGCAGGCCCGTCCGCAGTCGCGGCGTGATGAGAATGGTCAGAATGTCGGCGGCCAGATTCAAGAATACGTAGGTCGCCGCCATGATGAGCGCCAGCGCCTGGATCACCGGGTAGTCGCGGTTGGCGACAGCTTCGACGAGCGCGCTGCCGATGCCCGGATACGCGAAGAGGTACTCGACCACGACGATGCCGCCGGCGAGCCAGGCAAGCTGCATCGCGGTCCCTTGAATCGCCGGCACAACCGCGTTGGGCACCGTGTGCCGGCGCATTACCAGTGGCTCCGGCACACCCTTGAGACGCGCCATGGAGACGTACTCACTCTCCAGCACTTCGATCGTCGAGGCGCGCATCATGCGCACGATGTAGGGCAGGACGGCCAGCGTCAGCGTCAGCACCGGCAGCACGAACTTGTCGAGCTGCTGCGAGAGCGGTGTGTACTGATCGAGGCGCGCCGTGGCCGGCAGCAGGTGCAGCACCTGCGTCGAGAGGAGAAGGATCGCGGCGATGCCGATGACGAACTCCGGCATCGCCGACAGCGTCAGCGTACCCAGCGTAACGCCTCCGTCGAGCTTGGTGTCGCGTTTGAGCGCCGTGTAGGCACCGATGCCCATGGAGATCGGCACACTCACCAGCGCCGCCAGCACCACGAGAATGGCCGAGTTGTACAGCCGCCGGCCGATCACGTCGCTGACCGGGCGCTTCATGCCCGCCAGAGATGATCCGAGGTCACCCTGCACCGTGGCGCCAAGCCACGAGAAGTAGCGCGTCACCAGCGGCCGGTCGAGGCCGAGTTGCTCGCGCAGCTCCGCCAGAGCCTGCGGCGTCGCGCGGGTACCAAGGATCGCCCGCGCGGGATCTCCCGGCAGTGCGTTGGTCGCCAGGAAGATCACCGCCGACACGAGAAGCAGCGTGACGAACCCGAGCACGATGCGCCAAGCGATGAGCTTCGCTAGCGGCACGCGCACCGACCTCGAAGAAGCCTAGAGGCGAACGATTGGCCCCGGAGGCCCGCCTGGGGGCGGGCCTCCGGGGCCGTGCATGTCTGCATCAAGAGCACGCGCTTGTACGGCGGGCTAGGCCAGCCAAAGCTCGTTGACGAACCCGGCGTTGAACGGGATGCCGCTGGCGTCGGGCACCATGCCCTGCACCTGCGTCGTATAGGCATCGACCTGATTGACCCACGCCCAAACATCCCATGGTCCGATGTCGTAGTCGACCTTGAAGCTCTCGCGGATAAGCTCGTTGCGCTTCGTCTCGTCGATCGTAGCGTACGCCTCGTCGATGCGCTCCCAGTAGCCGGGCTCTTCCCAGTGAGGCTCGTTCCACGACTTACAGAAACGAGCTTGCGTGAGGTAGGGCCGTGCGGAGTACCAGCCCGGACCATTCGGCCAGGTGAGGTACTTGTCGCCCCACAGTGTACCTACATCGAGCTTCTTGATGTTAACGGTCACTCCGGCCGACTTGGCCTGCTCGGCGAAGACCTGCGCAGCCTGCACATGACCAGTCCCGACGTCGGCCGTGAGCAGCTCAAAGGTGAGGTCGTTGTCGTACCCGGCCTGCTTGAGCAGCGACTTGGCCTGCTCAATGTCCTGCGTACGCTGCGGGAAGTCGGTGGGATACACCGGATCGACGATGCCCCACATGTCGTTGCCGACACGGCCGTAGCCCTCGAGCGCCAGGTCGACCATCTGCTGACGATCCATGATGAGGCGCATCGCCTGCCGCACGCGCTCGTCCGTCCACGGCTTGACCTGCGTATTCCAGAAGATGTAGTTCCACTTGCCCGTCTCGGACGTGAGCGTCTTGAAGCCTGCCGCCTCGACCAGCTTCACCTGCGCGGCCGGAAGGTCGGAAGCCGCGTCGAGCTCGCCGCCCTGCAGCGCGTTGACCATAGCCGTGACGTCGGCGTAGTCGATAGTCTCGACCTCGTCCACATACGGACCGGTGCCCCAGTAGTCCTTGAACGCCGGGAAGATGCTGCGATCGCCGGGTGTGAAGTCACCGTAGGTGAACGGACCCGTGCCGACCGGCTTCTTCTCGTTGTAGTCCTGCGGCAGGATGACCGCATGAATGAACGCCAGGCTGTTCATGAAGTCGGCGTTCGGCTGCTTGAGCACGAACTGCACGGTGAGATCGTCCACCGCCTTGAGCTGAGTGCGGTCCAAGTCGGCGAAGCTCTCCGCAGCGACGTTGGGGTACTTCGGGTCGGTGATCATGCGGAACGTGGCGACCACATCCTGGGCGGTAAACGGCTTCCCGTTGTGCCACAGCACGTCCGGACGCAGCTTCACGACCCACTTCTTCGCGTTCGAGTTGCCTTCCGCGGAGAGCGCCAGAGCGGGTTGGAGCTTGAACTCATGATCGTACTCGAAGAGGTGCTCGAAGAGCTGCCGGCCACGCAGGTTGTCGGGCTGCGTCATGCCTTGCATCGGGTTGACGACATCGCGTTCGGAGCCGCCGATGACGCCGATGCGCAGGCGGCCGCCCATCGTCGGCGAGGCGGCCGCGCTGGGCGAGCTCGCCGGCGAGCTGGAGCCGCAGGCCGACAACACCGGCGCCATCGCCGCCCCGGCGCCCAAGATCGTCGCGCCCTTGAGGAAGTCGCGACGCGTGAACGGGCGCCGTGTTATCTCACGAATGAACCACTGGTTGGAATCCCCATGATCAGCCACTGCCCTGCCTCCGTCAGTCGGTCTCGTCCCCACTGCACTCTCTCACCCGTCGCGTCGTGCAACCCCCCTATCGTGCTCCCGGCTCATCACGAGCATAGCGCTCCTCCGCGAGGGCTCCACGCCGCTGCCTGGGTGCGGATTCGCCGTACAGCCACAATGTGAACACGTCAGATGGAACTAAACAGACCACGGTCCGGCTTGTCAACGGGCACACGACGACGGAGGCCCCGCCCAGACACGTCCGGGCGGGGCCTCCGCAGCTCGCGACAGATTCGCGACGGGTGATCGCAGGCGCCAGTCGGGTGCCGGCGCAGTGCGATCAGTACATCCCGTACTTCGCTGCCGCCTGCTTCATCGCCACCACGTTCTCGCGCTTGGAGTCCCAAGGCGTCTCGCACTCGGCGCCGAGAACGAAGCCGCCGCCGGGGGCGCAATCCTCGATCAGCTTCTTGCAGTAGGCGTCGACCTCGTCTGGCGATCCGTAAACCATGAGCGTCGACGGCACGTTGCCGCAGATCCCACAGGTACCACCCAGGACCTCCTTGGCCCTCTTCATGTCCGTCTTCTCGAGGTCGAAAAGCAGGCGCCCCTTGGGCAAACCGTCCGCCAGCGTGAGGATCGATTCGAGGTGCGGGGTGAGATCGTTGTCCCAGTGACACCAAACGTTGAAGCCGCGTGCCACCCACGCGTCGATCATCTTCTTGGCGATCGGGATGTACAGCTTCTTGTACAGATCCGGCGGCATACCGGGCGGAGCGCCGTTGTAGAAGAAGATGTTCTCGGCCCCGGGCAGTTCGCCGGCGCCCATGTTCAGCGCCTCGTGCGACGCCTGCATCACCTCGTAGTCGGCCAGCCAGTCCATGAACTCGAGAAGCTTGTCCGGCATGGTGTACATGTCCATAACGAGCTGGTTGATGCCGCGATACGACTGCAGCAGGTCCAGCGGATGTTCGGCGCGACCGCCGATCAGAATCGGAATGCCGGTCTCCGCGTAGAAGCGCCGCCAGACACCTGACCATACCTTGATGTGCTCGAACTGGTAGTAGAGGAAGTCGTCGATGCTGCGCTCGTGGATGCCGTTCTTGAGCTCGGTCGAGAACATGATCGTCGAGAAGCCGCGCGCCATGACATCGTCGTAATCCTGAATGAGCACCTTCTCGTAGATGCTCGGCAGGTTGCCCTTGGGTGGAAACTCGTCCCAGATGCGCCAGTCGAGAGTGGTCATGTCCCAGCCCGCGTGCCCAAGCATCCACATGTGATCGACGGTGTTGAGGGCGGGGTGTTGAGCGTCGCCGATGAAGTCGAGGCCGTCGCGACAGGCCTGCAGGAACTTCTCCGGCTCGGTGAAGAACTCCTTGATCGTGAGGCCGCCCTGACGGGCGACGAAGTACACGGTCATCGGCATGTAGGGCACGCGGTCTGGCTGCTCGCAGTTCCAGACGGCGCGCATCCGCTCGTAGTGCGTCATCGTCTCAGGCATAGCGCACCCCCTCAGTTCGCCGCGGCCGTCGTGGATGCGTCGAGCCACTCGAGCATGCGCTCGACGCCCTCGTTGGCGTCCAGGGCGACGTGGTCGGCGCCCAGGTCGGCGGCGCTCAGATCGATCACCGTACCGCCGCCGACGACGACCTTGAGATCGCTGCGCACGCCGGCATCGTCGAGCGCCTCGATGGTCGCCTTGAACTGAGGAATGGCGGCAGTGAGCAGAGCCGACATGCCGACGACGTCCGGGTCGAACTCCTGAGCGGCGGCGATGAAGCGATCGGCCGGCACGTCCACGCCGAGGTCCATGACCTCGACGCCGCGTGCCTCGAGCAGCACCTTGACGATGCTCTTGCCCAAGTCGTGGATGTCACCGGCTACCGTGCCGAGCAGCACCTTGCCGCGCGACTCGCCGCTGCCGTACATCTCCTGCAGCTTGGGGTTGATGAGCTGCGCGGCCTCACCGAAGACTTGGGCCGCGCGAATGAGTTCGATGAGAAAGTACTCGCCGCGATCGAACTTGTCGCCGACCTCCTGCAGACCGAGGCGCGCCTCGTCGATGAGCTCCATGGGGTCGCGGCCGGCGTCCAGCTCCGCCGCGACGATGCTCCGTGTCTTGTCGCCGTCGAGAGCGGCGATGGCATCGCTTACCGCGCCCATGGCTCTTCCCCCTTCCGCCACATGAGCTTCATGAGCACGAAGCTGAACGGCGCGTACTTGAGCATCTTCTCGGCGTTCTTGCCGAACAGCCAGCGTGCGGTGACCTCGTTGTACTCGGTCTCCGTCGGTGGCACGAGCCGCGCCTTCACCTCCTCCATCACGTGCTGGTCGAACGACGCGGCCACGAGAACCTCCCTCGACGAGTCGCGGCCGGGTGGCACTGCTGGCACCCGGCCATTCCTGACTCGTACATTAGGTAGACAGGCACGGAAGTGTCAAGACCGGCCTATTGCAGACAAGAAGCGGACAGACGCGATCTGTTTCGCCATGTATTCTTCTACGCACGTACCGGTACGTGCCGCATTCCCAGCTACGCCGCTGGAGCTCCCAAACGCCGCGCCACGAACAGCCGCAGCAACTCCCAGAGACGCTCGGCGGTCATCCATTCGTAACCGAGCAGATACTGGAGCGAGTAGCCGTCAAGGATCGCTGTGAGTTCCTCGAGGACTTCCTCGAGGGGGTCGCTCGTGTGTACCGTACCGCTCGCGACCCCCTCCTCCAGCAGCACCGCGATCTGCCGACGCCACTCGCGACGCAGTGGCTCGAGAGCCGCGCGATATGCCGGCTCACGCATCGCGCGACCCCAGAGATCGTAACGAATGAGCGCCTCGGCACGGGCGAATCCCTGCGGCGGCATCGATGCTTCAAAGAAGCGCCAGAGCCGTTCGAGCGCAGGTTCAGGACCCGCTACGATCGCTGCGCGACGCTCGGTCTCCTGCTGGTTCTGCCACACGACGGCCTCGAGCAGCACGTCGTCTTTGGTAGCGAAGTGGTAGTGGATGATGGCCGTCGAGAGGCCCGCGGCGCGAGCGATGTCGCTGACGCGAACCGCCGCCATGCCCTTCTCGACAATGACGTCGCAGGTCGCGGCGAGAATGCGTTCGCGCGTCGCCGAACGGGGGCGGCCGCCGCTCGCACCGTCCGCACGCGACGCAACTCTGGCGCTGCCGTTGACGTGCCCCGTGGCGGAAGACGATCCGCCCCCGGAGAGCCGCCGCGACGCTTCGTCCGCCATGGTACCGGCAGACGACGCCCAGTTCGGCCGGCCGGCACTGCATTCGGCCAGCACCTGCCGCAGGATGCGGACATCCTCGTTGCCGGCATCGCCGTAGGCGCCGGCGGTCGCCAGCGCCGCCTCGATCCGGGCACGCATGCGGCGCGCGGTGCCGTAGCCGACCCCGAGCTCGGCAGCGAGGCGGCGCGACGACGGCACCTCACCTTCCTCGCTCGCCGCGACGACCACGAGCACGGCGCGAAACCACTGTGCCAGCGACGTGCTCGAACCGGCAAAGAGCGTGCCGCTGGTCGGCGCGATCTGGTGCCCGCAGACGTCGCAACTGTACGACGGCCGGCTGCTGAGCCGATGAAACCGGCGCCGGCACCCGCACGACGGGCACTCGGCTGTAGCGCCGTCGGCACTGAACCGCAGGCGCCACAGCCAGGCGCGACAGGCTTCGTCGGTCCACGCGGCCACATCGGCCGGCAGCGTGTCCGGCGATGTCATTCCGGCGCTTCGGGCGAGGAGATTCGCGCCCGCAACTCGGCGAGCGCGTCCAGCGTCTCGGACTCGACGACGTCGACGGCCACACCGTACACGATCGCGTTAACCGTGAGCTGAGCCGTGACGCCGCCGGGCCACGCTCCCCTCAACGCCACGCCCCCCTTGAAACTCGTGACGTTGAAGGCGAAGCCGCCGCGCCCGGCGGCCGCGCCCGGCCCGGCGTAAAGCGCGCCGGAGGCCGGCGGCACGAACGCGCCCTTCACGTGACCGATGAGCCGGCAACCGTGCCGCTCGAGTCCGGCAACCAACGCCCGCACGAACGCGCTCAACGCCTCACCCAGCGCGTCGTCCGTCAGACCGGCGGCCACGCCGATGTCGGTACGTAAGGCGTAGACGGTCGGCTGCGGACCGTCCTCATGCCGATGAGCGTGCCCATGTTCACACTCGTCCTCGCCGCCCACGTGCCTGGCGTGATCGTGCGGGCGTGCGCCGTGGCGCTCGCCGGCGCTCATCGCAGACGCGCCAGGACCGGCATAAGACTAACGGAGTCGAGCAGCGAGACGGCCTCAACCGGCACACCCGGAGCGAGCTCCCCCACCGTGGCGAGGATGCGCGTCAGGTCCACTTCCGGCACCAGATCGCTCTTGGTGACGGCGATGACGTCGGCTTGCGCCATTTGACCTTCGAGCATTGGACCGACAACCTCGGTCAGCACCTCGTAGCGCTCGGCGTCGATGAGCGTCACCGTCACAACGCCGTCCACCGCGGACGCGTAGCGACGCACCGTCTCGCTGAGATCGCCAGGCTGGGCAATGCCGCTGGGTTCCAGAAGCACGTAGTCCGGGTTGTGATCACGGGCGAGCGTGGCGAGCGCGTCGACCACGCCGACAGCGAGCGTGCAGCAGATGCACCCGCCGAACAGCTCGCGCACCTCCAGCCCTTGCTCGGCGATGTAGTCGCCGTCGATGCCGATCTCGCCGATCTCGTTCTCGATGACAGCAACGGTGCTTCCGCCGGCGACCAAGTCACGCGCGATCTCGAGGAGCAACGTTGTCTTACCCGAGCCGAGAAAGCCGGCGAGAACGATGAGCTTCATCGCCGGCTCAGAAGACCGCCGGCACGTTGACGAAGAGGACGACCGCCCGTCGCGTGCTCGAAGGGTTGACGAATGTGTGCGGCAAGCGTGGCGAGTACGTGAGCGAATCGCCGGCGTGCAGGCGATGAGTCACATCGCCGAAGGCGATCTCGACGCTCCCCTTGAGAACGCAGCAGAAGCCGACCTCGGCGTCGATGGCGTACAGCTGATCGCTGGGGCTACCAAGCGGCTCGAGGTATGTCTCGAAGACCTCGAACCGGCGTTCGCTCGGCGGCGAGAGGAGGTAGTCCTCGACACCTGAGCCGCCGAGGTAAAGGCGCTCTCGCTCGTGCCTGCGCACGATCGGCGAGGCGGCCGGCGCCGGTGTGGCACGTTGGATGAGCGTCGCGATGTCGATACCCAAGACGGCACACAACCCGAGAAGCGAGGCGATGGAGACCGAGCTCTCACCACGCTCGAGCTGAGACAGAAACCCTTTCGTGAGGCCGGCCGAGCTGGCCACCTGCTGCAGAGTCAACTGGCGCTGACGGCGTTCGGCGCGCAACTGCGCGCCGATACTGGCGAGAAACTCGCGTGTGAACTCGCCGTCGTTGTCTGGCCTACCCGCCACCGCGCCAGTGTACTGCAGAGGCCAAGCGGCTGTCGCACCGCCGCCAGTACACCTCAGCCGAGAAGCTCGTCGGCGACGCGCACCGCCTCGATGGCGTCGCCGGCGTAGAGATCGGCGCCGTAGGCGGCGACAAGCTCGGCCGTGACGGGCGCCCCGCCGATGAGCACCTTGGCGCCCGGGCTCTTGGCGCGCACGTCTTCGACCACGCGCTTCAGCGCCGGCAAGGTGCTCGTGATCATGGCGCTCGCGCCGACGATCTGAGCACCGGTGCGCGCCTGCTCCTCGGCGAAACGGGCGATCGGCACGTCGATACCGATGTCGATCACCTCGTAGCCGTTCGTCTCGAGCGTGAGCGCGACGATGTTCTTGCCGATGTCGTGGATGTCGCCCTCGACCGTCCCCAGCACCACAGTGCCCTTGGTCTGCATAGCCTCGCCGAGGTGTGGCTTCACCAGTTCGACCGCCGCCTTGAACGCCTCGGCCGAAATCAGCAACTCGGGCAAGTAGTAGTCGCCGTCCTCGAACAACTGACCGACCTTGGCCATGCCCGGGGTCAGTCCTTCCTGAATGATCGCGACAGGCGCCACGCCGTCGGCCAGCGCCTGCGCCGTAAGCTCCGCGACGCGCGCCTCGTCAAGTTCGACAAGACTCTCACTGAGAGCCCGCAGGATCTCTTCGCTCACCGCAAACCCGCCTTTCTGGGCCACGCCCGGGATCTCAGTAGGTACCGTACTTCTTGGCCGCGTCGACCAACGCCTTGGCGTTGATGATGGGCCCGTGGGACGGGTACTCGCAGGTCGGACCGAGGATGAAGCCGCCACCGCCGGCCAGGTTCTCGATCATCTCCTTGCTGTGCTGCATGACCTCGTCGTAGCCCATCTTGGCGAGGTCCGGCGGCCACCACTCACCGAAGAGGACGGCCCGCGAGCCGTACTTCTGCTTGTAGTCGGCCCACGTCGCGCACGACTTGGGCAGCGCGGCGCACTGGTACACGTCCACGCCGCCGATCTCGTCGAACGCCGCATCGATGTACGGGACGGCGTCGCAGTTGTGAATGACGAGCGTCGCGCCCGTGGCTTTTATGGCGGCGTTCATGCGCTTCAGGCAGTCGCCCTGAAGTTTCATCCAGAGCTTCTCGCTCATGATCGAACGGTTACCGTAGTCGTGGCAGTTGACAACGAGGCTCACACCGCGCTTCACCATGGCCCGGGCGTAGTCGATGACGACGTCGGTCGCCACTTCGAGGCCGTACTTGACCGCCTCGGGATGGCGGATGCAGTCCATGAGCAGCGGCTCCATGCCGCGCAGGAGGCCGAGGACGACCAACGGCTCGGCCACGATGCAGGCCACCGGCACCGTCTCCCCGCGAGTGGTGTGGAGGATGTCGGCGACCTCGATCGTCATGCGAATGCGCTCGGCCTTCTCGACGTCGTACCGCTCCAGCTTGAAGTAGTCGTCGGGAGTCTTGATCAGCAGGTTGTCTTTGTCCGAGTAGGCGGGCTGGTCTTCCTGGAAGATCATCTTCTGCCCGAAGCCCGCCGCCTCGACCATCATGTCGAAGTACGCCATGATGCGATCGTCGCCGATGAGGTCCTGCCAAGCGAGCATGCACGATGCCATGAGCTTCGAGCTCTGCATCATCTCGCCGTAGCTCACGCCGAGCATGTGACGAGTAATGCCGTGGCCGGCCGTGAACACCGGCACGCGATCCGGCACCTCGCCGTTCAGCACCGCGTCGATGCGCTCGCGCGACGTCATCTCGCCTGCGTTGCTCATCCCGCCCTCCCTTACCTGAGTTCGACCGGACCATACCACCGTCTGTCTCCACTTGACAACGGCCGTCCCGCGCGGGGATCATCGCGCACGGAATGGCCTCGTCGTGTGGCCACAGAAGACGAAGGGAGCCGCCGCCATGGCCAGCAAGGACGTTACCAGCTCGTTCCGGGCCGCCGCTCGCGGCATCGACTTCGAGTGGCCGACCGTGAATCTGCTCGAAGCCTGCCGCTCGCACGGCCTGAAGATCGAGGACGTCGCCTACCTCGCCGCCAACGAGAATCCCTACGGCGCCTCGCCGAAGGCGATGGCGGCGGCGGCCGAACGACTCGTCAAGGCCGCCGTCTATCCGTCGCCGTCGCTCATCTACGACGAACTGCACAACGAGTACGCGGATGTGCGCGGTGCCCTCGCCCGGTACTGCGACGTGCCCGAGCAGATGATCATGCCGGGTCCGGGGTCAGAGACGGTGCTGCGCTACGTCACCCAGGCATTCGTCGACCCCGGCGACGAGGTGATCTGCGCCCCCGAGAGCTACAGCGGTCACCCGTGGGCGACACAGATTATGGGCGGCACCGTCAAGTTCGTGCCCTGCGTCGACTACCGCTTCGACATCGACGCCTTCATCGCCGCCACCAGCGAGCGCACCAAGATGATCTGGCTGTGCAGCCCCAACAACCCCACCAGCACGATCATCACCGACGCCGAGCTCAAGCGTCTGATCGAGAACGTGCCGCCGACCACGGTCGTCGTCTGCGATCAGGCCTATCAGGAGCTCGTCGACGACCCCGAGTGGGGCGACGGCACCAAGTACTTGCTGGCCGGCCATCGCAACGTCGTCGTGTTGCGTACGCTGTCGAAGGCGTTCGGATTGGCCGGCATGCGCTTCGGCTACGCCGTCGCCGACCCGGAGGTCTGCCGCGTCATCGACCACATTCGCGAGCCCTACTACGTAAGCGGCCCGGCTTGCGCCGCCGCGCTGGCGGCGCTCGAGGACATCGAGTGGCGCGACGAGGTCGTCGCGAAGCTCATCGCCGCGCGCCGCTCCGTCGGCGCGGCCCTCACCGAGCTCGGCTGCGACGTCGTACCCAGCCAGTGCAACTTCCTGCTCGTCGACACGCACCGCGACGCCGGCGACATGTACGAGCGCCTCCTGCGACGCGGCATCGTCGTGCGCCCGGGCAGTCTCTGGGGCTACCATACGCACATTCGCGTCTCCATGGGGACAGAGGCGGAGAACCGGCGCTTCGTCGACGCCATGACCGCCGAACTGGCAGACTAACGTCACACATTCACGGGAGGGCGAGCGTGAATCAGCGCAGGGCTCAGGGTCAACGGCACGAAGACGCGTTTCGCACGAGCATCGCCGGCATCCGCGACTACGAGCCCGGCGCCGACGCCGAACAGGTCGCGCGGGCGACGGGCATCGCCGTCGACGAGATCGTCAAACTGGCCTCGAACGAGAACGACTATCCCGTCTCGACAAAGGTCCTGGCCGCGATCGAGGGTCAGTTTCCGCTCCTGCACAGCTACCCGTGGGAGGACTACAACCGCCTGCGGTCGGCGGTCGCCGAGGCGAACGACGTGCCGCCGAGCCAGATCGTGCTCAGCTCGGGCTCGGCACAACTCGTCCTCAACCTGCCCTTGCTCTACACCGACCCCGGCGACGAAGTGATCCTGGCGCCCGAGTCCTACGCGCTCTACGAGGCGGCATGCCAGGTGATGGACGCGCGGCGAGTTTGGGTGCCGCTCAAGGATTTCCGTTTCGACATCCCCGCGATCATCGCCGCACTCACCCCGCGCACCAAGATCGTCTGGCTCTGCAGTCCCAACAACCCCACCGGCACGATCGTCACGCGTGCCGAACTGCAGAGTCTGCTCGACGCGGCGCCCGCCACGACCGCCGTAGTCGTCGATCAAGCGTACTGCGAGTTCGTCGACGACCCCGAGTACGCAGATCCGCTCGCGTTCCTGCGCGCCGGCTACCGCAATGTGATCGCCCTGCGCAGCTTCTCCAAGTCCTACGCGCTCGCCGGCATACGTCTGGGCTACGCGGTCGCTGATCCGGTCGTCTGCCAGATGCTCGACCGCATCAGCGAGCCCTTCTTCGTGAGCCGCACCGCCTGCGCCGCCGGTCTCGCCGCTCTGGACGACGACGAGTGGCTGGCCAGCAGCACGACCTCGGTACACGAAGGCCGCGAGACGCTCACACGCGAGCTCGCGGCCTTGGGCTGTGACGTCATACCCAGCCAGGGCAACTTCGTGCTCGTCGATACGCACCGCGACTGTCGCGAGCTGTTTCAGGCCATGTTGCAGAAGGGTGTGATCGTGCGTCCGGCGGACGGTTGGGGCTACCCGACGCACATTCGCGTCACCGTCGGACTGCCGGAGCAGAACCAGCGATTCTTGGTGGCGCTGCGCGAGCTCTTGACGCCATGAGTCCGTGCGCCTCACTCATGGTCACGTGCCTGGGTGACGCGCTGTACCCCCGCGTCGGCGTCGCGGCGGTACGAGTGCTCGAGAATCTCGGCGTGCGACTCGACTTCCCGGCCGGCCAGACGTGCTGCGGCCAGCCGGCCTTCAACAGCGGCTATCGCGACGATGCGCGGCGCTCGGCGCGCGCCTTCCTGCGCGCCTTCCGCGACAGCGAGCACGTGGTCTCCATCTCGGGCTCGTGCGCGGCGATGGTGCGCGAGCACTACCCGCGCCTGTTCGCCGGCGAGCCTGAGGAGGCGGAGGCATGCGCTCTGGCGACGCGCACCTACGAGTTCTCGCAATTCCTCGTCGACGTTCTCGGGGTCGAGTGCTTGCCGGTGCGCGGCCAAGGATCGGCCACGCTGCATCACTCGTGCCACACACGGCGGCTGCTCGGCATCGTGGAGCAGCCGGAGAAGCTCCTCGGCATGATCGACGGCCTCACGTACGTGCCGCTCCCCCGCAGCCAGGACTGCTGCGGCTTCGGCGGCACGTTCGCGGTCAAGATGCCGGCGATCTCCACCGCCATGGTCGACGAGAAGGTCGACAACGTGCTCGCCAGCGGTGCCGACGTGCTCAGCGGCCTCGACATGAGCTGCCTCATGAACATCGAGGGGCGCCTGCGGCGGCGCGGCGCCGACATCAAGGTGAAGCATCTGGCCGAGTTGCTCGCCGAGGGATGGCAGCGATGACTCCCCGCGGCGGCGCGAAGGCGCGTCGACAGGCGTTCGACGACCGCGTCGAGGCGACGCTCGCCGATCCGCAACTGCGCGAGACGATCCGACTCGGACAGGACTACATGCAGGATCGCGGCGCCGTCGCCCGCACCGAGCTCGACTGGCCGGCATGGATCGCGGCCGTCGGCGAGGTGCGTCGGCACACGGTACGGCACCTCGACACGTACCTCGAGCAATTCATGACCAACGTCGAGGGGCACGGCGGGCATGTGTTCTGCGCCGCCGATGCGGCGGAGGCGCGCGAGTACGTCGTCGACGTCGCGCGCCGCCACCAAGCCAAACTCATCGTCAAGTCCAAGTCGATGATGACGGAGGAGATCGAGCTCAATCCCGCCCTCGAGGCGATGGGCGCCGAAGTCGTCGAGACCGACCTCGGCGAGTTCATCGTTCAGCAGTGCGGCGAGAAGCCTTTTCACATCGTCGGGCCGGCGATGCACAAGACTCTCGGCCAGATCCACGACCTCTTCTGCGAGCTGGCGGGCGAACTGCTGCCCGACGACCCCGTCGGCCTCACGCGCTTCGCCCGCCGCCGCCTGCGCCAGAAGTTCCTGAACGCCGACATCGGCATCACCGGCGGCAACTTCGGCGTCGCCGCAAGCGGCACGGTCGTGCTCGTGACCAACGAGGGCAACGGCCGTCTCTCAACCACTCTCCCAAGAGTGCACATCGTCGTCATGGGTATCGAGCGCCTCGTCCCCGACTTCGAGAGCCTGGAACCAATCCTCACCGTCCTCCCCTGGGCCGGCGGCGGCGAGCGCATCACTGCCTACGTGACGGCGCTCACGGGCCCGCGCCGAGAAGGTGATGGCGACGGACCCGAGGAGCTGCACATCGTGCTGGTCGACAACGGCCGCTCCGCCATCCTCGGCTCCAAGTACAACGACGTGCTGCACTGCATTCGCTGCGGCGCCTGCCTCGACGTCTGCCCCGTGTTCCGCCAGATCGGCGGCCACGCCTACGCCTCCACGTACTCGGGGCCAATCGGCGCGGTGCTCAGTCCGCTCCTCGACGGTCTCGAGCAGCACGCCGAGCTGCCTTTCGCCTCGAGCCTCTGCGGCGCCTGCAGCGAAGTGTGCTCGGCGCGCATCCCGTTGGCCGACTACCTCCTCGAACTGCGCGCCGACGCCATCGCAGCGGGTCTTGGATCGCCGGGATGGGCCGCCGGGATGACCGGCTACACGACCGCGACCCGGCACGTCCGCCTCTTCGATCTCGGCGAGCGCTTCGCACACTTCGCCCTGCGTCCGTGGGCACGCGGCGGTGTGCTCCGCAGAACCCCCAGTCTGCTGGCGGCGTGGACGCGGACTCGAGACCTGCCCCTGCCGGCAACAGAGTCGTTCCGACGGCTCTGGCGGCGACGGCCGCCTGGGGTCGGCGGAAGGCCGAGCAACGCGGCGGCGAGCGACCCCAGTGTGAGGCGAGCGGCGAGGCGCAGGCGATGAACCGCGAAGAACTCCTGCAGCGCGTGCGCGCGAGCCTCGGCCAGGCAGCACCGGCGACCGTCCCGCATCCCGCCCCGCCGCAGCCGCCGCTCGCCGGCGCAGCCCTCATTGCACGATTCGTCTCGCGTCTCGAGGAGCTCGAAGTGACGATCGTGCGCTGCGCCGGCAGATCAGCGGCGCACGAGAGTCTCAGCCGGCTGGCTGCAGAACGCGGCTGGCGAAGCGTGTGTGGGCCGGCGAGCCTGCACCTGCCGACGCTCGCCGGCCTCTGGACCGACGACCCCCGCGGCGCCGACATCGGCCTCGCCGAGGCCGACTGGGCGATCGCGGCCACCGGCTCCGTAGTGATCCTCAACGGCGGCCCGGCGGCGCGCAGTCACTCGCTGCTGCCGCCGGTCTCGGGAATCTTCGTCGCCGAGTCGCGTGTGCTGCCGTACCTCGGCGACGTCCTGCGACGCCTCACCGAGCTCCCCGGCCTCCCCGCCTGCGTCAGCATCATCAGTGGGCCGAGCAACACCGCCGACATCAACGCCACGCGCTGCGTCGGGGTACACGGCCCCGGCGAGGTCATCATCTGGCTGATCGCCGGCGAGTAGCGCACCCACCCCGCTCACGTCGTGAGCCGACGACGAGGCCCGGCTAGCGCGAGGATTGAGCCCTTGCGGCCGCCCTCTGTGCCGCCCCAATGGCCTTCGCCAAGCGGCGCACCCCTTCGCCCAACGCCTCCTCGTCAAGCAGGCTGAACGAGAGGCGCAGGCAATCGTCGGCGCCGTCCGCGCAGAACCGCACCCCAGGCGCAAACGACACGCCGTGCGCCTCCGCCACCGGCAGCAACTCGCTGGCGCGCAGGCCCGTGGGCAGACGCAGCCAGATAAAGAAGCCGCCTGCGGGCACGCGCCAAGCGCAGCCGTCGGGCGCGTGCTCGCGCAACGCTGCGTCGAGTGCATCGCGCCGCGCCCTGTAGGCGGCGCGCAGGCGCGCGACGTGATCGTCGTAGCCGCGCTCCTGCAGCAGCCGGGCGACGAGACAGGCGGCGAACTGGGTGGGGTTGCCGCCACTATCCAGGACGGCAGCGGCGTCAATGCGCGCCAGAAGCTCTGGCGCCGCGTTGACCCAGCCCACGCGCAGACCGGGTGTCAGAGACTTAGAGAACGAGCCCAGGCGCACGATCGGCGCCGAACGGTCGAGCGCCCAGAGCGCCGGCGGCGCGTCGCCCTCGTAGGCAAGCTCGCGGTAGACGTCGTCCTCGACGATCACGAAGTCGAGGGTCTTGGCGAGTTCGATCAGCCGCCGGCGCCGGTCGTGCGCCAAGCACACACCGGCCGGATTGTGAAAGGTAGGTATCGTGTACAGCAGTGGAACGTGACGGCCGCCGGCGCGCAAGCGCACCAGAGTCTCCTCGAGCACGTCGAGGTCGAGACCTTCCTCGTCGAGCGACAGCGGAACAGGCTCGAGGTGCCGATCGTGCATCGACCGCAGCGCCATGCCGTAGGTCGGCGACTCCACGAGCACCGCGTCACCCGGCCGGCTGAGCATAGCCATGGCGAGGTCGAGGCCGTGCGAGTTGCCGGCGGTGACAAAGACGTCGGCCGGCGCCGCTACGCACTGCTCCCTCTCTTCGATGCGCGCCGCAATGAGCTCACGCAGTGGCGAGGGCCCGGCGCGGCGTCCGTAGCAGATTGCGCCGGGCCCGAACGTTCCGATCACCTCGGCGGCGGCTGCGGCGACGAGGTCGACCGGCAGCAAGACAGGGTCCGGCTCGCCGTAGCCTAGCTCGACCATCCCGTGACGGAGCGTATTCTGAGTCTGGGGAAGGTGCTGGGGCGCGCTCACGTGCCGACCGCCCAGGCGCGCGCCTCCTGCCGGCAGCCAAGGATGTCGTGCGCCTCGAGGGCGAGGCGCGCGTCCGTCAGCCCGTCGACGCAACCAAGATCGAGTCCGGTGAGTTTGTGTACTCGGGCCAGACGTTTGCACAGCGTGTTGCGGTGCACGCCGAGCTCGAGCGAAGCGTCGGCAATGGATGCATCATGGCGCAAGGTCGCGCGCACCGACTCGATGAGTCCACCCGCACCCCCTCCGTCGGCGCGGCGCAGCGGACCCAGCAGCCGGCCGGAGAACTCCTCCAGTTCCGCGTCGCCGAGACCGTCGAACACCCGCCGTCGGGGGGAGAACTTCTCGTACCAGCGCACGCACTCGCCGTCGTCCGAGATCGACGCGAGGTCGGCCAATGCCTGGAGCGCGTGGCTGTGGGCGCGCGCGGCGGCGCGTAGGTCGTGACACTCCTCAGAGACGCCCGCCGCGCAGACGTTGCCGTCCGCAGCGAGCACGGCGACCAACCCGGACACCAGCCCGGCAACGCTGGCCTCGCCGTCAAAGTGGCAAGCGAGCAGAAGAACGACGCCGCCGTCCCCAGACGGAGCCATCACGTAGCGCGCGCCGTGCGTGCGCAAGAACGCGGCCGCGCCCTCAAGCGTCGCGCCGCTCGCGAGCGACTCGCCATTCCCGACGCCATCGGGCCGAATCAGCGGCCGCAGGACGATCAGCCGGAACGGAGTCTCGTCGTCAATACCACGCAACGCCAGCCGTGCGGCACACGAGGTCGCCGCCTCGGGCGCGACCAGCACATCTCGCAGCAGGGCCCCGCCGGCGCCGGCATCCGGATCGAGACGGCGGCGCAACTCTATCTCCAGCAGACGCTGCGCGTAGTCTAGCGTCGCGCCGGAGAATTCGTCAGACGTTGCCGCCTCGTCGAGAGAGGCCAACACCATCATGCGGACCCGACCGTCCACAACAACCTCACGCCAGAGCAGCGGACGGCCTCCGGCACGAACCGCCGGCCGCGGCGGCGCCGAGCGCGCCGCCGCCCGGCATGCCGCCCAGGCCTCGCCGACGTCCACCGGCGGTGCAGACTCAATCCCGGAACTGACCAAGATCGCGCCGTCCGGATCCGTGAGCGCGACACCGCCGCCGAGGAGCGAGCTCAACCGCGCCACCAGCGTGCCGGGAAAGACCCCGCTCGCCAAGGTCTCGAGCAGTTGCTGCTGGGCCGAGAGACTGCGTCGCAGGCGCTGCATCTCCTCCGAAGCGAGGACGTCGTAGACATACTGTTCGATCTCGCGAAACAGGGTCTCTCCGGTTACCGCGAAGAGCGGCAACCCCACCGCGTCGGCTTCGTCGCGCATTGCCGTGGGGATATCGCTGAGGTAGTGCGGGATGGAAATGCCGAGGCCCACCATCCCGGCGGCATGCAGGCGACGCACCAGCCGCCGGCCCTCTGCCGGGTCCTGGCCGACGAGCGCCAAACCCGCAGTCAGATGTACACCGCCACTGGCCATCCACGGCGTGGGATCGAGATGCTCGCCGATGTACACGCCGCGGCACTCGCGCTCGAGTCCCGCGGCGCCGGCCACGAGCTCAACCTCGAAACCGGCATCTTCGAGCAACTGCCGAACCAAGAACGGACGCTGGGCCATGGTGGTGAAGTGTACATGAATTCCGCGGCCGATAGTGCACAGTTACACCGACATCGCCGAGCGTCCGCCCTCCCAGGTTTCCGCGCAGCACCCACACACGACATACTGTGCAATGTGAACGTCGTACGCGACACAGACTGGCAGCTCGATCTCGACGTCGACGACGTCTTGCGCGGACAAGGCGCCGACCCGCAGGAGATGCGGCGCCGGAACCAACGCCTCGTGGAACGCGCGCAGGCCGCGCTCGTCGAGGCCGCTCCACTTCTCCATCCCGTCGTGCTCTCCGTCACCCACGACATCGCGGCGCACGCCGACGACCACATCGTCCTCAGCAGCGGGGCGCGGTTCACGTGCGGACCCTGGGCGGCGGCACGTCTCGCGCCCGCGACGCGACTCGTCACCGCCGTATGCACGGTCGGCGAGTCGCTCGAGATCGAGGTGAACCGCCGCTTCCCCAGCGATCCGGTGAGCGGACTCGCCCTCGACGGCGTCGGCAGCGCCGCGATCGACAGACTCGCCGCCCGCGCCTGCCGGCGCTTCCAGCGCCAGGCCCGCACCGTCGGACTTCGCGGCGCCATCCACTGCTGGCCCGGATCGACGCAGTGGCCCACAGAGGCGGCTCAGCCGGAGATCTTCGCCCTCGTCGACCCAGACGAGGTCTTCACCGACACGGTTCGGCTCCTGCCCTCGTTCGTGATGCGCCCCCTCAAGTCACTGACACTCGTGCTCGGCCTCACTTCACACCCGGTTCCGGCCGAGCACGAATGCGACATCTGCGCCGTGCGCGCCACCTGCCGCCACCGGCGCGCAGAAGCCTAGCGCGCCGCGAACACCGTCCGCGGCCGCCGTCCACTGCGCCGGCCGCACCACTCTCAGCTCGCCAAGTGCGCGTCGGCGCGCGCCACGACGGCATCCATGTCGCGGCGCACGTCGTCCGGCAGCTCGAGCGGACGCAGCGTCGCGCGCAGCTCGCGGTACTTCTCGGCGGCGCGTTCATACAGGTCCTTGCTCCCCGCGGTCTGCCAGGCGTCGAGCGGATCAGCGACGAAGATGTCGGGCCGCACCGCCTCGCGGCAGTGCTTGAGCGTGTGCTTCTGCTTGAGGTAGTGACCTCCCGCGCCGGCGGTGAGGATTGCATCCACACCGAGCGCTTCCTCGTCGACCTCCACCCCGGCGACATAGCGGCGCAGAAGCGCCGTCGCCCGGTCGTCGATGACCAACTGGACCGGGCTGGCAAGCGTGGAGCCGCCGAGCCGGCCGGCGCCGTAGGCGATGTCTGCACCGGCCATCCCGCACAACGTCGCGTTGAGGCTCTTGGCCATCACCGTCTGACCGTCCGAGACGTACGAGTCTGTCCAGAGCGACGCCATGAGGACCGGCACTGCGAAGGCCTCCTTCATGAACTGCGCCGCGGCCGCCTGCGCGAGCCCTGTCTCAACTGAGGCGAGGTTGGCGTTGCCCGTCGCCATGTCAAGCGTCGAGTTGTAGCCGCTGGCCAGCACGGGATGCCCTGGGGCCAGCAACTGCGTCATGACAAGCATGGCGAGTACCTCGACGCCGACGAGGAGTGCCGCGCCGGCAGGTGTGATGGGCCCCGTGCCCCCACCGAGCACCAGGCTGCACGGCGACACCGGAATGCCGTACTTGCAGCAAAGCAGGATCGTCTCCAAGTCCATCTCTTTGTAGACCAGCGGCGAGAGTGAAGTTGGGTCGAACCAAAGCAGCGGGCGCTCGCGCAGCGCCTCAGCGCTGCCCGCTCGGGCCAGCAGCAGCTCGAAGAGGTACGGCACACTCTCGCGGCAGTAGGCGAGCACGTTGAGCGGCTTGCCCGTGTTCTGCAGCTGGATATTCAGCGCGTGGATGTCGGCCGTCGCAGTCGGCACGTCCATCGGCGTCTGGATGGCACAGGAATCGATGTTGGGCAGCACCTCGATAAGCTGGCACCATTCGGCGAACAGCGCTCGCGAGTTGTCGCGGAACTGCCCCGTGTCTGGATCGTGGTAGACCATCGACTGGATGCAGCTCGATGTGAAGAACGAGTGCGCCGGATGCGGCAGGGCGAGATCGTGACGCGGATCGGCGCCCTTTGCCGTGAAGCTGTGCGGCACAGACCGCAGTGCATCGTCGATCGTCGCCGGCGAGAAACGCACCATCGACGTCTCCGGGTCGACGTCGGCGCCGGCCGCGCGCAGACGTTCCAGCGCCTCGCGATGGTCGACCTTCACGCCGTGCCCGGACAGGATGGCGACACACTTCTCGAAGATGAGCGCGACCTCGCCGGCGCTCAGTGGCCGGATAGTGAGAGTGCCTGACATGACTCGAGTACCTCCTGAGGGCATCGAAGAGGGGAGAACAGACTAGTCCTGCAAGACGGCCAGAAGAGCACCGCTACGAATGAGGTCGGCAGCAAGCTCAATATCGCTATCGAGCTCGCGATCTTCAACGAGCATGGGGACACGGGCGCGCAGCAGCGCTTTCGCGGCGGCCGTGCGCGCACCCGGCACAAGCCCTCGCAAATCCATCGCCTGACTCGCGCAGAGCAACTCAACAGCGAGTACCCGCGTCGCGTTGGCAACGATCTCGCGCGCATGGCGAGCGCCGATCGAACCCATGCTCACATGATCTTCCTGGTTGGCGCTCGTCGGGATCGAGTCGACGCTCGCGGGATGGGCGAGCACCTTGTTCTCGCTCACGAGCGCCGCCGCGGTGTACTGCGCGACCATGAAGCCGTCGTTGAGCCCGCCCTCCGAGGTGAGGAAAGCGGGCAAACCGAGATTCAGCGCCGGATTGAGCAGTCGCTCGGTCCGGCGCTCGGAGATGTTCGCCAACTCGGCCACGGCGATCCCGAGAAAGTCCGCCGCCAGAGCCAACGGCTGACCGTGGAAGTTACCGCCGGACAAGACGTCGCCCTCTCGCGGGTAGACCAGCGGGTTGTCGGTGACCGAGTTCATCTCGGTCTCGACGACGCCTCGCACGTAGGCGATGGCGTCGCGCGAGGCGCCGTGCACCTGCGGTAGACAGCGGAGCGCGTAGGCGTCTTGTACGCGTTCGCCGGCGGCTGCGGCGACGATCGGACTGTCGCCGAGCAGCCGGCGCAGGTTCGCGGCCGAAGCGATTTGGCCGGCGTGCGGTCGGCTGCGATGCAGACGCTCGTCGAAGGCCGCGGCAACCGCACGCAGAGCCTCTGCCGACAGCGCAGCAACGACGTCGGCGCTGTCCGCCAGGCGCGCGGCGTCGTGCACTGCCAGCGCCGTGAGCGCCGTCATCGCCTGCGTTCCGTTGCAGAGTGAAAGGCCTTCTTTGGCCTGCAGCTCAAGCGGCTCGAGGGCGGCGCGGCGCAGCGCCTCGCCGCCCGTCACGATCTCGCCGTCGACGGCGGCATGTCCGCGGCCCATGAGGACGAGCGACAGATGCGCGAGTGGGGCAAGATCGCCGCTCGCGCCCACCGACCCCTGACTCGGCACCACGGGATGCACACCACGGTTCAGCAATTCGACCAGATGCTCCACGAGCACGGGGCGCACACCGGAGTCGCCGGCCGCCAGCGAGTTGGCGCGCAGCAGCATCATGGCGCGCACGACCTCGCTTGGGAGCGGCGTGCCGACCCCGACGCAGCAGCTCAGCACCAGGTTCCGTTGTAGCTTGACGACGTCGGCGGCGGCGATGGCGACGTCGCTGAACTTGCCGAAGCCGGTGTTGACGCCGTAGACCGGCTTCCCGCCGGCCAGCGTCTCCTCGATGAGCCGCCGCGAAGCCTCCATACGCGGATAGCTCTGCGCAGCGAGTGTCGCCTCCTCACCGCCCCGGGCGACACGAATCAGCTCGTCAAGCGTCAGACACCGACCGTCGAGCTGTACCGTCACGGCGCTGCCTCCGTCTCGGATTCTCGGCACCACCGCGTCACGACGACCTCCACAACCTCTCCGAGTCCACGCGACTGATCGGTCACACGTTCATCTCGATCGTCTGACTCATGGAGAAGTCGTGAATCTGCAGGTAGTGGCGCACGACCTCCTCGAGAGCACCCAAAGGCACCGGACCCACCAGTTCCGCGCCGGCGACGAGCACGCCGTAACGCTGCGCCTCACTACGGATCGCTTCGAGCACACGAGGCACGGGCGTCTGCGTGTAGTTGGTGAGATTCATAGACACCTGCACCATGCCGGTGCCCTGTAACTCAAGCCCCATCGCCCGCACGTAGCGGAAGCCGCCGTTCTTGTGCCGGACGGCGTGCGCGATGCGAGTGGCCACCTCCACATCGTCGGTGCGCAGATTGACGTTGAAGGCGACCAGCGGAAAGCGCGCCGCGACCTGGACGGCCCCGGATTTGGGGACGAACTCCGCCGGCCCCTCGTCGGGAGCCCAATCGGGGTCCTTGAGCTTGGCCGGCAACGCCTCGTACTCGCCACGCCGAACGTCTACGAGGCTAATGCGCTCAGGTCGAGTCGCAGCGTCCTCGTAGTAGTAGACAGGGACGCCTCGTTCGCCGATGAAGCGCCCGAAGTCGCGCGCCACCGCGATCGCCTCCTCCGTGGTCGTCTCGCCGACCGGGATGAAGGGCACCGTGTCCAGCGCGCCGTGACGTGGATGACTGCCGTGGTGGGCCGTCATGTCGACCGCCTCGAGTACGGCGACGGCAAACACCTTGGTCGCCGCCAATACATCCTCTATCCCACCGAGGTAGGAGAACACCGAACGGTTGTGATCAGCGTCGGAGGAGAGATCGATGAGCTTCACGCCGGGCTGCTCGCGCACGAGCGCCGCGAGCCGATCGATCGTGGCCTGATCGCGCCCCTCGCTGACGTTGGGCACGCACATGAGGACCTTCATGCTCTCTCCTTGGGCGGCGCACTGAGGCGCGCGTGTCTGATGCGGACGGAATCGGCCTCATGGCGCAGACGCGCCGCCGGCATCGAGTCCGTCAGGTGCTCCAGGTTGACGTCGACGTTGAGGAGGCAACCCTGCACGGCGGCGTCGGCGAGCAGCCACGCAGCCGCAAGATCGCTGGCCGCCGCCTCATTCGCCGACTCGCCGAGCTGAACACAGAGATCGAGTACGCGCAGCGAACGGCGCGCGTTCTCGAGCGGGACAAGCGCCGCCGCGATGAGTGCGTCGTGCACGGCGAGCTCACGCGCGGTGACGTCGGCCTCTGTTCCTCGCGGCAGACGGTAGGCATTCTTGACCAGCGAGTAGGCGCCGGCGTCCTCCTCGGCACCGGCGTGCAGCGTGCGCGCGAGAGCGTCGGCTTCCACGACTGCGGCCTCGTACTCCGCGTCACTGAACTCGAGGCCGCGCCCAACCGAGAGACGGGCCACCATGCCGGCGAGGCCCGCCGCCATGGCGCCGGCAAGCGCCGACGCCGAGCCGCCACCGACCGTCGCGTCGCTTGAAGCCAGCACACGGGCGAGGATGTCACTCACCGGAGGCACCTTGCGGGTCTCCCGCGACGGGGGCGCTGTTCTGGGTGCGCTCTACGACCACGCGGCCGCGTTTGATGACCTGGCGCACCACGTTGCCCCCCAGGCGGTAGATCGCGTGCTCGTAGCGCGGTACGTCCCAGATCTGCACATCAGCGAGCTTGCCCGCCACCAGAGAGCCACGATCGGCCTCAAGACGCAACGCCGCCGCGCCGCCGCGCGTCGCCGCCCACAGAGCCTCGGCGGGGCTCATGTGATAGAGGCGGCAGGCGAGCGCCATTACAAACTGTTGCGACTCCGCCCAGCACCCGGGACAGATGTCGGTGGCCAGCGCCAGCGTCATGCCCTCCTCGATCATCGCGCGCGCATCGAACGGCCGCGGATGCTGAACGGCGAAGTCGAGGGCGGGCATGACGACGCCGATGACGCCCGCGGCGGCCAAACGGCTCATAACGGCCCGCGGCGTGTAGTTGAGATGGTCGATGGAGACCATGCCCATCTCAGCGGCGAGGTCTGAGCCGCCGACGTACGAGTAGGCGTCGGCGTGGATCTTGGGGTCCATGCCCGCCGCGGCACACGCCTCGAGCACGAGGCGCGACTCCGCGGCGCTGTAGTAGCCGTCGTCGCACCAGACGTCGGCAAACTCGGCCAGTCCATCGGCGGCGACGCAAGGGATCATCTCGTCGAGCAACGTGCGCAGGTACGCCTCACGCGGCATGTCACCGGGAAAACCGTGAGCGCCGAGGAACGTCGAGACGACGTCCAACGGTAGAGACTCGGCGAGACGCCGGTTGACGCGCAGAATGGCGAGCTCGGTCGCCGTCGAGAGCCCGTACCCGCTCTTGCTCTCGACGGTCGTGGTGCCGGAGTGCAGCATGCCCTGGAGACGAGCCGCGGCCTGTGTCGCCAGCTCATCTTCGCTCGCCGCGCGCGTGCGCTCCATCGTAGCCAGAACGCCTGTCTTGATGCCGCGCGCGCGCAGCACCGCGAGATCGGGCTCGGTCATCTTGGCGGCGTACTCGTCGACGCGCGAGCCGCCGAAGACGACGTGCGTGTGGCTGTCGACGAAGCCCGGTGCGACAACACAGTCATGCGCGTCGATGACCGCCGCGCCGCCACAGTCGACCGCCGCTTCGACGTCGGAGCGCGCGCCGACGGCAGCGATGCGCTCGCCACACACCGCCAACCAAGCATCGGCGAGCGGGGCGACGTCGTACGGCCCCGCCGCGCAGGTTAGTAGCTGCCGCGCGCCGGTGATCACCAGGTCGGCGCGCGGCCGCCGTTCATTCACCACTGCCGTCACCCCCTCGTTTCTCTCCCTGTCAGGAACGACGGACACGTGTTTCTACGCCGACAGTGTCCCGTTCATGCCTCGAGATCGGCGGGTCCGAAGGTCGCCTTGGGCGTCCACCAGAGCGGCACCTGGATCGCTTCGTCGGTTAGCTCACCCTGGCCGTTGGCGACATCCTTGGCCGCCTGGTATCCGGCCTGAGCGTGACGAATCACGCCGATGCCGGAGTCAACCGTGAGGGACACGGAGAGACGCAGATCCGCCTCATCGGTGCCGTCGGCGATCATCGTAACGCCGGTGTGCACGGCCTCGCCCATCGAGTAGTTCGCCTGGCCGGCGATGAGATCGGCCATGCCGCACGAGTTGAGTAGGCCGTTGAGCACCGGCCAGTCGGAGATGAGATCGCCGCCGTCGGCCATGTTCTCCGACTCGAAAGTCGGGTTGACGATGGAGCCCGAGTCGAGGTTGTCGCGCGAGAAGGCGACCGGACCCTTCACCTCGCCCTTGCGGATGAGATCGTTGACGGCCAGGCCGAACTTCTTGCGCTGGCCGAAGCCGAGGTAGCAGATGCGCGCCGGCAACGCCTCGATCGGAATGTGCTCGCGGGCGAGCTTGATCCAGCGCGTCACCAACAGGTCGTCGGCAAACAATTCGAGGCAGAGATCGTCGAGGCGCGCCAAGTCGCTGGCCTCGCCGCTGACGCAGGTCCAGCGGAACGGGCCACGCCCTTCACAGAACAGCGGCCGGATGTACTCGGCGACGAAGCCCGGAATCGTCATCGCTTCGTCCTGGGGCATGCCCGCGTCGCGGCACTCCTTGCGGATGCTCGTGCCGTACTCGAACGTCGGCACGCCGCCGTGGAAGAACTGATTCATGGCGCGGAGTTGGCGCTGCATAGTCGCCCGCGCCTTCTCAAGGTACAGCTCGCGATCGCTGTGGCGCAGCGCCTCGGCTTCCTGTGGCGTGTAGCCCGAAGGGATGTACGAAACGGGATCGTGACACGGGCACATCTCGGTCACGATGTCCGGACGGAAACCTTTCTCCCACGCCGCCTCGAACATGTCGGCGGCGTTACCGACGACGGCAATACCGAGCGGCTTGCGCTCCGCCGCCGTCTTCTTGGCCAGTTCGATCGCCTCGTCGAGCGTGCCGACCTTGACGTCGATGAACTTCTTGGCGATGCGACGGTCGATGACGCGTTCGTCGGCGTCGACCACGATGCCGACGCCGCCGTGCATCGTCATGGCGCGGGTCTGGTTGCCACCCATGCCGCCCGCGCCGGCCGTCAGCAGAATCCTGCCGACGAGCGAGTCGTCGTAGCACTTGCGGGCGATCGCCGAGAAGGTTTCGAAGGTCCCTTGAATCACACCCTGTGTACCGATGTACTCCCACGGGCCGGCGGTGTACTGAGCGAACATCGTCAGGTTCTTGTCTTGCAGGTCGTAGAAGATCGGCCAAGTGGCCTTCATGATGTTCGTGTTCGCCATAACGACGCGCGGCGCCAGCCTATGCGTCGCGAAGACGGCAACCGGCATGCCGGACTGCACCACGAGCGTCTCGTCGTCCTCGAGCTCCCTGAGCGCCCTGACGATCGCGTGGTAGGACTCCCAGTTGCGGGCGCACTTGCCGATCCCGCCGTAGATGACCAACTCCTCGGGCTTCTCGGCGTTCTCCATGTTGTTCTCGAGCATGCGCAGGATGGTCTCTTGCTTCCAGCCCTTACAGCGGAGAGTCGGACCACGTTGCGCCTTGACGGAGTACAGGATCTCGGGCTTGCCGGTGTCAGTCTGGGCCATGGGGTCTCCACTCCTCCTGTGCGTGCGCAGATCGTCGCGAGCGTGACGCCTCGCCAGCACAGACTGCGCGCGCGCCGCCGCAAGCGCAACATCTAGGACGGCGTGTCCCGCATCTGAGACCGGTTTTCCGCCCCAGAGACGGCGGCCTCAGGTCAGCAACTGCCGCGCGGTGCGCTCGATGAAGATCGTCTGGAAGACGAGGTCGGCGACGGAGATGCGCTCGTCGCGGCCGTGAAAACGCGGCGTGATGGCGGCGGCGGTCTCTTCCACGAACGGCGTGAACCCGTAACAGACGGTATCGGGGAAGGCGGCGCGGAAATGCGTGCAATCAGTGAAGCCGGCTGAGTTCTCGCAGATCACGTCCCCATCGGGGACGAGCTCGGCCATCGTAGCACCGATGGCGTCGCGCAGTGCTGATGTGGGCGGTGACTGATTGGCGCCCGTGAAGCAGAAGCAGTCGAACTCCCAATCGGCCGCGACTCCCTTGAGCGCCGCCTCGAACTCGCGCCGCACGTCGTCTGGCGTCTGACCGGGCAGCACGCGGCAATCGACGATGATCTCACCGCGCCCCGGAATAACGTTCACCGCGCCGTGGCCGACGGTGATGTTGGTGGTCGCGAACGTAAGACCGAGTTGCGGCTCGATCAGCCGCGCCACATCCGGGTTGGTGACGGCCAGTTCGCGCACGGCGTCACGCGCCGTCGCCGGATCCATGAGACGGCGGCGAAGATCGGCATCGCGCACGTGATAATCGATGAGCTCGACCGGCGTCCGCGTCGTGAGAACCTCGGGGTCATACTCCTCGATCGCCTTGACGACGCGCGCCACCGCGTGCGCAACACTGCGCTCGTGTTGCGGCATAGAGCCGTGGCCGCCGTGGCCGTGCACGACGATGCGCGAGTTGGCGTAGCCCTTCTCGCCGGCATGAATGGTGTAGAGCCGGCGATCGCCGACGTGCAGCATCTCGAAGCCGCCCTCGTTGAGGACGTAGTCGCAACGAACAAGGTCGGGGTGCTGCTCCGTAAGCCACTTGGCGCCGCAGAAGTCGCCCGACTCCTCATCGGCGGTGGAGGCGACGATGAGATCGCCGCGGAGCCGATCGCCGGTCGCCGCGGCGCGCGCCAAGCGCACCAGCGCCACCGCCTCGGCGGCGACCATGTTCTTCATGTCGAGAGCGCCGCGACCCCATACGTAGCCATCTTTGACAACGCCGGAGAAGGGCGGCTCAGTCCACTCGTCGGCATCCACAGCCGGCACCACATCGATGTGACCCAGCAGAAGGAGCGTGGGAGCGCCCCCGGCGCCGCCCAGCCGGGCGACGCAATTGGGGCGCTCGTCCACCTCACCGACAGTCGTGACGGGCATGCCGTTGGCGGCGTAGTACTCTTCGAGAACCCGCGCCGCCGAGGTCACATCGCCCGGAGGATTGCTCGTATCGGCCTGAATGAGGCGTGAGAGCAGGCCGACGACCTCGGCCTCGACGTCGGCGTACTCGCGCGCACTAAGACCCCAGCAGTTCACTCCGTGCCCCCTACTGCTCGACGAGCTCGATTGTGGGCGTGTCGGTCAACAGCTTCTTCGTATAGTCGGCCTGAGGGTCCTCAAGCACGGCATCCACGAGCCCGTACTCCACAAACTTGCCCTCGCTCATGACCGCCACCTCTTGCGCGATGCTGCGAATGAGCGCCAGGTTGTGCGTCACGAAGAGCATCGAGACGCCGAGATCTGCCTGCAACTGGGCGAGGAGTTCGATGATCGCCGCCTGCACCGAGACGTCGAGCCATGAGGTGACCTCGTCGCAGATGAGCACCGTGGGCTCGGCCGCCAGACCGCGGGCGATCGCGATGCGCTGACGCTCGCCGCCGGAGAGCTGCTCTGGGTAGCGCGAGAGCAGCGACGAGTCGAGCGCCACTTGGTCGAGCGCCTTCACCATCTTCGCCTCGGCCTCCTCACGACCAAGATCGAAGAAGACGTCGATGGGCTGCGCCAGGAGCTGACGGATCGTCTTGCGTGGATTCAGCGAGCTGTACGGGCTTTGGAAGATGTACTGAATCGCCTGCCGCTCGGCGCGCGACCGACTGCGGGCGTCGCGCCCCAGCGCCTTGCCCCGCAGCTCGATGTCACCCTCGATGCGCCCTGGGTGCAGACCGGCGATGCAGCGGGCCAGCGTCGTCTTGCCGCTACCCGATTCGCCCACCAGCGCCAGACAGCGGTGCTCACGGAGCTTCGCGCTCACTCCGTGCAACGCTTCCTTGTGCTGGTAGAAGGCGGTGACGTCGCGAATGTCGACAACCGTCGGCTGCTGCAACGTGGTCTCCTGAAGCGCCACCTCGCGCAGCGGCCCAGTGATCTCGAGCGGCGCGCCGGCCAGATCGCGCCAGCGCCAGCAGCGCACCTGATGCTCCTCGGACTCGCCGTCGTAGGGCGGGAACTCAGTGCCGCAACGTGGGATGGCCATGTCGCATCGCGGCGTGAAAGCGCAGCCGGCGACGCGCTGGCCGGGACGCGGCGCCCACCCGGGGATGCCGTGCAGAGCACGGTCGCCCGTGAGGTCGGGAATCGCCGCCAGCAGCTTGCGCGTATACGGGTGCCACGCGCCGGCGAAGAGCGCCTCCTTGGGGCCAATCTCCACCAAGCGCCCGGCGTACATCACGGCGATGCGGTCGGCGAGGTTGGCGACCACCGCGAGGTCGTGGGTCACGTACAAGGCGCTCACGCCGTACATGTGCGTTAGCTCGCGGATGGTCTCGAGCACGTGTGCCTGTGTGGTCACATCGAGCGCCGTAGTGGGTTCGTCGAGCACGATCACCTTGGGCCGGCAGGCGAAGGCCATTGCGATCGCCACGCGCTGCTGCTGACCGCCCGAGAGCTGGTGCGGGTAACGGCGGATGAACTCGCGATCGCTGGGCAGCAGCACCTCTTCGAGCATCTCCTTGAGCCGCTTCTCGCGATCGGACCGCGACGAGCCGAACTTGTGCGCCTCGAGGATCTCCATGAGCTGCGTGCCGATGCGCAAGGCAGGATTGAGCGCCGCCGAAGCGTCCTGCGGAACGTAGCTGATGAGGCCGCCGCGCAGGCGCTTGAGCGCCCCTCCCGCGGCGGCCAGCACATCTGTGCCGGCGACCTCGACCTTGCCGCCGGCGATCTTGGCGCCGCGACGCTGGTGGGCAAGCAGACTCGTCGCGGCAGTCGTCTTGCCGGAAGCCGACTCGCCCACTAAACCGAGCACCTCACCCTCGTGGATGACGAAAGAGACGTCGTCGTCGATGTCGATGCCCGACGGGTCGAGAACGATGCGCAGGTCCTCGACGGTGAGGACGATGTCGGTGGTGTTCGGAGAGGACACTGCGGGACTGCTCACGCCGACGCTCCCGTGTCGCGGTCAATGCCGACCAGGGCGCGAGCCACACCGTCGGCGATCATGTTGGTGGCGATGGTCAAGATACCGATGAGCAGCACCGGCACGAAGACGGCGTAGGGCTGCACGGTGATCCCGATGCGGTTCTCATTGATCATCAGACCCCAGTCGGCGGCCGGCGGCTGCAGACCGAAGCCGAGGAACGAGAGAGCCGCGATGAGGCCGATCGAGTAGGTGAGCCGGAGGCCGAACTCGACCAGCAAGGGGCTGGTGATGTTCGGCAGAATCTCAGTCGCGAGAATCTTGGAGCGCGCCACGCCCAGTGCCTCGGAGGCGCGCACGAAGTCGCGCTGCGCGACCTCCATCGACGCGGCTCTCGTCACGCGAGCAATGCGCGGAGCGTGCGACAGACCGACCATGATGACGATCAGCCAGAGTCGCGGTCCAAACATGGAGACAAACAGCATGACGAGCACGATGGACGGGAAGGCGAGCACCACGTCGAGAAGGCGCATCAGCGACTCGTCGACCCAGCGCCGCGCGTAGCCCGAGATCAGGCCTAGAGTGACACCGATGGCCAGACCGAGCACAGTTGCGGCAAGAGCGAGCATGATCACCGTGCGACCGCCGTAGAGCACGCGCGTAAGCACGTCGTGCCCCAGGTAGTCGGTGCCGAGCAAGGTCGCGCGGCTGGGCGGCGAGAACGGCGGCGCCGGGAACTCGGTGGGCGAGTACGGTGCAAACCACGGGCCGGCGATCACGATGACGAGGATCGCGATGAGGATGCCGAGGCCGATCTTGGTGCGCCGCACGTGCCAGGAGTCGTGCAACAGTTGAGCGAACTGGCCGTGTTGGCGCGAACCCTTGGCGATACCGGCCTGAAGAACCGGATCGGGCTCGAGGACCTTGGTCGACTCGACGCCCAACTCGGCGTCGAGATCCGGGCCTGACTCGGGTGTGGTCTTGTTGGGGCTCTCGTCGCTCATCGCAGGCCCGTCCGCAGACGGGGGCTGATGAGGATCGTGAGCACGTCGGCGACCAGGTTGAGGATCACGTAGACGGCCGCGATGAGCAGAACCACCGCCTGAACGACAGGCAGGTCACGGTTGGCCACCGCGTCGACCAGAGCGTAACCGATGCCGCGGAAGTTGAAGACGAACTCGACGCTGACGATACCGCCGGCAAGCCAGGCGAGGTTGAGAGCGATCACCTGCAGCGTCGGAACGATGGCGTTCGGCATCGCGTGCCGCCATAGGACGACGTTGCCGGAGAGGCCTTTGAGGCGCGCCATCATCACGTACTCGCTCTCCAGGACCTCGATCGTCGAGGCGCGCAGCATGCGGCTGATGTACGGCACTACGGCGAGGCAAAGTGTGACCGCGGGCAGAACGAAGACATCGAGCTGATCGAAAATGGGCTCGTTCGCGTTGACGAGCGAGACCGCGGGGAACCAGCGAAACACGGAGATCGCGAACATCAGCACCATGACGATGCCGGTCACGAACTCAGGCAGCGCCGCCAGCATCAGGTTGCCGACGTTCACGGTCGAGTCGAAGCGGGAGTCGCGCCAGACGGCGCTCAGCGCCCCGACCACGATCGAGATTGGGATACTGAGAAACGCCGCAAACAGCACCAGCACCGTGGAGTTGAGGAGCCTGTCTGAGAGAAGCTGCGTCACCGGCACGTCACGCTGCACGATCGACGTGCCCATGTCGCCGACGACGACGCCGCCGAGCCAGCTGGTGTACTGCTGGAACAGCGGCCGGTCGAGCTGGAGTTGCTGACGCAGCGCCTCGTAGCGCGCCTTGTCGGCGGCGTCCTTGCCCAGAATCGCCTGCGCCGGGTCGCCCGGCAACGCCTGTGTCGCCGCGAAGACGACGATGGACACGAGAAAGAGCGTCAACACCCCGAGACCGAGGCGAATCAGAATGAGTTTCAGTAGGGGCGGCACGACACTTCCTTTCGGTCGCCTCGGCGTCGATGGCGGCCCCGGCCGACAAGACCGGGGCCGCCACTGCGCAACGACCTAGCGTGAGTCGTTCTCAGACGAAGTAGAAGTTGTTGAAGTGGAAGCTCGAAAGCGGAACGCCCGACTTGTTGGGAACGACGCCGCCGAGCTTGGAGCTGTAGGCGTCGATCTGATTGTTGAACGACCAGATGAGGAGGCCGCCGATCTCGTGCTCGATCTTCTGCGCTTCGGCGATCAGCGTGTCACGCTTCGTGGTGTCGCCGGTCGCCATGGCCTCCTTGACCAGCGCGTGCCACTGGTCGTTCTGCCAGTGCGTCTCGTTGTACGGCGCGCCGGGCAAGGTGCCGGCCGCGGCCTGCGCGAGGTAGTTGCGCGTGTACCAGAAGTCCTGGGCGAACGTCCACTGCAGGTACTGATCGCCGTAGAAGACGCCGGGATCGACCTTGTTGACCTTGACGGTGACGCCGGCTCCCTTGGCCTGCTCCGCAAACACCTGTGCGGCCGCAACGGCGGAACTGCCCACCGCGTCTGACGTGGTCAGCGTCACGGTGAGATCGCCGTCGTAACCCGCCTGCTTGAGAAGCGACTTGGCCTGCTCGAGATCCTGGCTGCGCTGCGGCACGTCCTGCGGATATCCGGGGTCGAACGGCGCGTACATGTCGTTGCCGATCCAGCCGAAACCGGCGAAGGCCTGATCGATCATCGCTTGACGATCGACGATAAGACGGAAGGCTTGCCGCACGCGCTCATCGTCGAACGGCTTCTGGTCGACCCGCATCGTGAACGGCTGCCACGCGCCGGTCATGGCGTCGAGCACCTTGAGTCCACTCTGGCCCTCGATGACCTTGACCTGGGCGCTGGGGAGCTGCGAGATGGCGTCGACGGTGCCGCCCATGAGCGCGTTGACACGCGCCGTCGTGTCGGCGAACTCGAGCACCTGCAACTCGTCGACCCAGGGAACCACGTCCCAGTACTCCGCGTTGGGCTCGAACACGATCTGCTGACCCGCCTTGAAGCTCTTGAGCTTGAACGGGCCGCTACCGATCGGTTTCTTCGGGTTATAGCCCTCGGGGACGATGCAGTTCGTGTAGAGCGCAAGCTGATCGGTGAGAACCGAGTTGGGCTCGTCGAGATGGAAGGCGACCGTGGTGGCGTCGACCTTGCGGATGCCGCTGGCGGGCAGCGCCGCAAGACCGCCGGCGCCGTTCTTGGGATCGTCGGGATCGATGATGCGCTTGAAGCTGTAGACGACGTCGTCGGCGGTAACAGGCTTGCCGTCGTGCCAGGTGCAACCCTGACGCAGCTTGACGGTCCACACCGTTGCGTCCGTGTTGGCCGAGACTTCCTCCGCCAGCAAGTACTTGAGCTGGTAGTTCTCGTCCCAGCCGAGCAGAGCATCGTAGAGCTGGAAGGCGACGCAGATCTCCGGCTCCGTCGTGGCTACCTGTCCGTCGAGACGTTCGCTCGACGAGCCGCCGACGATGCCGACCTTCAGCGTGCCGCCCTTCTTACCGCCGGCGCTCGCCGCAGGCGAACTCGTCGACGATGTGGAGTCGCCACCACAGGCCGAGGCAATCGGGCCAATGCCGGCGAGGACGCTGCCGGCGGCTGCATACTTAAGCAGACTGCGGCGCGTTAGACGCGTGTTACCGATACTGCTGAGCATTCTTTGCAGATCTCGATTCTCATCAGCCACGTTACTCCCCTTTGCTGCTCCACGACTCTCAGGACTCGCTCACTGCCTGCCTCAACGCGGGGCCGGCGATGGCTCCCTGGCGACCGACATGCGTTTCACACGCGACTGCCGTGTGCCGAGAGGCGCACCCACCCGGGTGGTTCCGACGGTTCGCTGAGGTTAGAAAAGCGTGAGAAGGTTGTCAAGGCTATGCACCTTTGCGCACAAAGGTCTCTGTCCTGATCACCCCTCCTTCCCGAGAAGCGCGTCGATCTTGCGCACGCCCTCGTTGGCATCCTCGGCGTAGGCGTCGGCACCGATCTGATCGGCCCACCGCTGCGTGCAGGGAGCGCCTCCAACAACGGTCTTGTACGGCAAACCGCGTTCCTTGATGAGCTTCACGACCTTGCGCTGCTCCTCCATCGTCGTCGTGAGCAGCGCACTCATGCCGATGACGTCGGCCGAAGCCTCGGCGGCCTTGCTCAGAAACGCCTCGGCGGCGACGTCGCGACCCAGGTCGACAACCTCGTAGCCGTTGGCCTTGAGATAGGCGATCACGATCGCTTTGCCGATGTCGTGCACATCCCCTTGGACGGTGCCCATGACGATGCGCCCCTTGCTGACGGCCGCCTCGCCGGCAAGCGCCGCGTTCGTGATCTCGGTGGCGCCGGCCATGGCGTTGGCGGAGAGCATGAGCTCGGGCAGGAAGACCTCGCCACTCTCGAAGAGGTCACCCACCTCCTGAATGCCCTTCACGAACCCATTCTGCATGATGTCGCTCGGGCTGATGCCGGCTTCGAGGGCGCGTGTCGCAACCTCCTCGGCGGCGTCGCGATCGGCGTCGATGATCGCTTGGGCGGCCTCTTGGTAGATATCGGTGTCGGGCATTCGCGTAGCTCCTTCTCTGTTCTAGGCTCCGACGAGGGCCTTGGCGCGCTCGACCGCCATGCCGGCGTTGGCGCCGTAGCCGTCGGCGCCGACTTCGGCCGCATAGGCCTCGGTTACCGGCGCGCCGCCGACCATGACCTTCACAGAGTCGCGAAGGCCGGCGTCGGAAAGGGCGTTGATGGTCTCTTTCATGTGCGGCAACGTCGTCGTGAGCAGAGCGCTCATGCCGATGATGCGCGGCGAGTGGGTACGCACGGCCTCGACGAAGGCAGCGCTCGTTACGCCGGTGCCGAGGTTGACGACGTCGAAGCCCGCCCCCTGCATGAGCATGGCGACGAGGTTCTTGCCGATGTCGTGGAGGTCGCCCTCGACCGTGCCGATGACGACGGTGCCGAGCGAGACGCTCTCGCCCTCGGCCATCTGCGGTTTGAGGGTGTCGAGCGCCTTCTGCATCGTCCGCGCGCTCAGCAACACCTCGGGAATGAAGCACTCTCCGCTGCGCATGCGCTCGCCGACGATCGCCATGGCGGGGAGAAGCGCGTCGTCGAGGATCTCGCGGGCCGGCGTACCCATGGCGAGCAGCGCCTGCGTGAGCGCGACGACGACCTCCTCCTGCCCGTCGATGACCGCCTTCTCGAGCTGTTCCTTCACTGACAAGCCTCCTTTAGGCGACGCCGAGCTCACGCTCGGCGTCCTCCACGATCGCACGCAGTTCCGCCAGCACCTCCGCCGGCAACGGCTCGGGCACATGCTGATCGAGAATGCGCACGGCCTCTGCGGTCGCGCGCTGAAGCAGGTCTTGGCCGCCCATGGCGGCCCAATCTGCCCGCACGCGCCGATCCATCAACTTGGGCTGCGACTGCTCGCGCATATGCTTGAGTGTGCTGTCGCGGCTGAGGAAGTCGCCGAACGAGCCTACGGCGCGGATCTCGTCGACCATCAGCGACTCGTCGTCGACGCGGATACCGCCGACGCATTGCTTGATCATGCGCGCAAACTCGCAGTCCATGACCAACTGACCGTAATCGAAGGTGACACCCGACTCGAGCATCCCCAGGCCATAAATCAGGTTGGCCCCTGCCAACGCTGGGAACAGGCCTGTGAGCGTCTTCTCGTGACCGGACTGCGCGTCACCTAGCTTGGCATCCCCCTACGCACCGGCGACCCAGCTCGGCAGAAGGTAGCGCCGCGCCATTTGCGCCACCGCGGCGCTGATCATGGCGAGCTCCGGCGAGCCGACACTGGCGGCGGCGAGCCGCAGGTCCATCGCCGTCGTGGAGCTGCCGTAGACCACCGGCGCCCCACGCTTGGTGAGCTGCGACAAGGTCACGCCGCTGAGCACCTCGGCGTTGTGGGTGACCAGCGTGCCGGCCATCGTGACCGGCGAGGAGCCGCCTGCCATCGCCATACTCAGGATGTTGCAGGCCATGCCGGCGCGGGCGGACTCCATGATGATCTCGCAGCAGTCGCGCACCAGCTTGAGCGGACTCACCGGACAGGTGATGAACGAGACCAACGGACGTTCTCGCAGCGTCTGCTCGCCACCCACGATCGCCGCCGCCATGGCGACGATCTTCTTGAGCAATGCGCCGCTGATGGGCCCGATGAACATGTGCTTGGTGGTATTGCTGAGGATTGCCTCGGCGTTGTGCAGCGGCGCTACGGCCTGCGGCACCTCATGGGCTCCGATGGGCCGCTCGAGAACATCGATCTCGGGCAGCGCGTCGATGAGCCGTGTCGCCGTCGCGAGGTCGTCCTTGGTGGGTTCGCGCAGCGTGCCGTCGCGCGGGTCGACCACCTGGATGCCCTCGCCGAAGTTGGTGAAGCCTACGCGGCTCGACTCGAGCACGAAGTCGCGCTCCGGGACGCGCCCGGCGAGCCGGACGGTCGACGGAGCGCTGGCAATCGCCTCTTCGACGACGTGGCCGGGAATGCGCACGTTCCGGCGCTCGCGATCGACGACGCAGCCGCCCTCCGCGAACACCTCGAGCGCGGCCTCGTCTTCGACGAAGACTCCCGTTTGACTCAGGACCTCGAGGGTCGCCAGATGGACGTCCTGCAGCTCGTCCTCGGTGAAGACGCTGAGCCCGATGCCGCGACTGCGCAGTCCTCCGGCATGCAGGTTACGAATCATTGGCCGCCTCCCTTACTCAAGCCGGTCTTGGCCTTGAGGCGCTCGACGCAGTTCACGCGAATGTCGAGCAACTCGGCGATGCGCGCCTTGGCCTCGAGCCCCTTGGCGATCCCCGGCACGGCCGTCACGACGCCGATATCGAGTTCTTCGCGCACCGTGCGCATGATCGTCGAGTCGGAGAGATCGAAGACACTCACTCCGAGCTTCTCGGCAACGTAGGCCTTGGCCTCTGTAAGCCTCATCTTGTTGAGCTGCATCCTGGCTACCAGATCTCCAGCAGTCTTGATGCCGCCCATGGATGAGGCCAACGCGTGGGCCATCCCCATGCCGTTCGGATCGCCGGTGCCTACCTACAACCCGTCGGCCTTGCCGATCTCGATCATCGCGGCGCTGGCGCGGCTCACCATGTCCATCGGCGAGACCTCGAACATCGGCACGCCGCCGACACCGTTGCCCACGTTGGCATGGATTGGGATCGTCGCCTCGGCCGTGCAGGCCTTGACGAAGGTCACGGCCCGCGCGACGTTCCAGGCACACGACTTCTTGCTGTTGTTGTTGACGACCGGGCCAAAGATGGCCGCGCCCGCCTGCTCGACGACCTTCATCTGCTGATGTGGCCAAAGGCCGGCGAGCCGCGTGCCCTTGTACTGGAGCTCGCCGTGGAAACCGAGCACCATCTCGGCCGCCATGCTCACCTCGACCGGCATGTCCGTCGTCGAGGAGATCTCCTCGGTGGCGCGCAGCGTCGCCAGAAACTCCGCGTCGCCGGTGGACGCCACGGTGTCGTAGTTGATCGCGTCGGCGCCGGTCTCAGCGAACATCTTGGACTGCCAGACAACGTCGTCGTGGCAGGCCTCGAGCGCCTCCTCCTGAGTGCGCCGCGCCTCGTCGATCTTGCCCAGCGGGAGCAAGTCCGACGGGTTCTCGAACTGCCCGTCTGGTCGGTAGTACAGACCGAGGTTGGGCATGAAGCCGTAGAAGAGCGGGAAGATCGTCGTGTGCTGAAGCAGCTCCATGTGCTCCTGCTCCACACTGACGATGAATTTGCTCGGCTTCACCGAGTAGTCGACGTGCCCCACTTCCATCGAGTCGAAGGCGAAGGCGCGCTCGAAGAGGCGCACCGCCGCCTCGCGGCCGATCGGCGCGGCGATGCCGCTGGACAAGCGCGAGGAAATCAGCGTATTGGTGCCGCCGTCTTTGGTCATGATCGCCTCGTGACCGCGTTCCACACCCCAGACGCGGCTCGGGCAGGCGAACATGTCGACGAGGTACTCGACCTCGCGCTCCTCGAGCACGGGGATCTTGGCCTTCTTGGCGGCCGCCTCAGAGCCCTCGATGATGTCGCGGCGCAACTCGTCGCGCGTCATCGCGACCGTCGTGCCGTCACCCATACGTGTCGTTACTGTGCTCAAGCCACCACTCCCTCCTGGCGCGAACTCACGGTAGGGTATTCACCCACCTGGGTGGGTGCATCGTAGCCGTGACTCCCGGCTTGTCAAGCCTCGTCTCGGCACTCTCCGGGTGGAGCGGCCACCTCCTCCGGCCCTCGTTCGCCGTCTGCCACTGCCTGCAGTTCGGCCATGGAGTTGCGCAAGAGAAACTCCAACGCCGCCAGCGGCCGGCGCAGATCGAAACCGTCGGGATTGAGGCCGGCCTGCACAGACAGACCGTCGGGAATGGCGGCGATGAGCTCGGCGAGCCCTGTTAGGAGGTCATCGCGCTCCGTCCCCTCGCCTTCGAGGCCGAGCCACGCGAGATTGGTCTCGTACCACCACGGGTACAGCGCGAACACACGCAGGCGCAACTCTGGGTCGCGCATCGCGTGCGGCAGGATGTCGAAGAAGCCGCGCATCGATTCGGTGCTCACCAGCATGCTCTCCATGCCGTCGATGGCCGCGTGCAGCTTCTCTTCGCTTGGGACTTCGCGCACCGCCGAACTCACTCGCAGGCACTCGTCGTGGATGAGAGCGTCGGCGACGGCGCTGATGAGTCCGGCCTTGTTGCCGAAGTTGTAGCGAATCGACGCCTTGTTGACACCCGCGGCGGCGGCCACGTTCTCGAGTGTCAGCGCCTCGTACCCCTCCTCAGCAAGCAGCCGGATGGATGCGTCGAGGATTTTGCGCGCCGTCTTGGGAAGACTCGAGAGCGGGTCCCCAAAGGGAAAACTGAGCTTGCCCTGAGGACGCTTCTTCTCAGGTCTGTGGCTCTTGGCTGCGGTCATGATCTCCAGGGGAGATACCCACCCGGGTGGTGGTTTAGGGGCCACTCTACGACTTCTGAGGAACCCGAACCAGTACCGGCGCGCGCGGTGACGACGCAGGGCGGCCGGCGTCGAGGACGCTAGCGCGGCGCGACGACGCGGCGCAGCGCCGCCAGCACGTGCTCGATGCCGGCGTCGTCGACATCGAGATGCGAGACGAAGCGCAGCGTTCGGGGGCCCTCGTTGAGGATGGCGACGTCGAACTCGCGTAGTCGCTCGACGATCGTGGCGGCCGGCAAGCCGGTGTCCTCGCAGCCGGCCAGCACGATGTTGGTCTGCACACGTTCGCAATCCACATGTAGGCCCGGAATAACTGCGAGGCCCTCCGCGAGCATGTGCGCGCGGCGGTTGTCGTCGGCCAACCGCGCCACATTGTGCTCGAGCGCGTAGAGACCGGCGGCGGCGAGGATGCCGGACTGACGCAGGCCGCCGCCGTAGATCTTGCGCGCCCGCCGCGCACGAGCGATGGTGGCGGCGTCGCCGACCAGCAGCGAACCGACCGGCGCGCCCAGGCCCTTCGACAAGCAGATGCTGACCGTATCGCAGGGCGCCGCGTAGGCCGCGAACGGCACGCCGGTCGCGGCCACAGCATTGCCGAGGCGCGCGCCGTCGAGGTGCAGCTTGAGGCCGTGGGCCCGGCAGAAGTCGCCCACGGCGGCGATGTTCTCGCGCGGCAGCACCGTGCCGCCGAGCCGCGTATGCGTGTTCTCGAGGCACACGAGGCGCGTCGGTGCGAAGTGCACGTTCTCGTCGCCATGAAGATACTCGGCCATGCGCTCGGGATCGAGCGTGCCGTCCGCGGAGTCGAAACAGCGCAGTTGCACGCCGCTCAGCGTCGTGCCGCCCTGCTCGTAGCAGATGATGTGCGCCCCCGCGTGGAGGAAGACCTCGTCGCCACGCTGCGTGTGGGCGCGCACCGCCGCCTGATTGCACATCGTCCCCGAGGGAAAGAAGAGGCCCTCCTCCTTACCCAGCAGGCTTGCGGCGCGCTCTTGCAGAAGCGCGACCGTAGGGTCGTCGCCGAGCACGTCGTCGCCTACCTCGGCGGCGGCGATGGCGGCGCGCATGGCCGCCGACGGACGTGTGACGGTATCGCTACGCAAATCGATCATGAGGCTCCCGACGTCGCTCGGACCGTGCGCTCCGTTGCGCGCATCAGTAGTTCGACCTGGCGAGGCTACCAAAGCTCGACAACGCGCGTCACCTCACAGACGCCGGGCGCCTGACCCGATGCGCCGTGCGACGGCGAACGCGGCCCGGGAGACGGACGGCGCCCAGCGTGCCGTAGCCGTCCCCGAGTAGCCTCGCCACAGCATTCATCAACGGCAGCAGCGTGAGGCCGGCGAAGAGCAGCGCCACCCGCCACGGCGGCGCCGGCCGCCAGTAGATGTCGAGCTGATCGGCGATCTCCTGCTGCAGATCGAACTCTTGCGGCAACTGCACAAACAGCTTCCCGTCGCGGCGGCCGGCGATCTCGAGGCCGGCAGTCTCGATGGCTGTATCGCGCTTGCCGGGATAGTCGACCCAGATATGGTCGAGACTCATGCGCAACTCGTTGGGGATACCCTTGGCGGTGAGCACGCTGGCCAGCACCATCGCCCTACTCTCGCAGTCGCCGGCCCCGGCGGCGAGCGCCTCCGCGGCGGTCGGAAAGTACCAGGGCACGCCGGCCGTCTGCCAGTCGTAGGCGTACGGCACCTGCGTCTTGAGCACGTAGGCCTCGATCTGCCGTGGATCGTCCGGCAAGCGCGCGGCGAGCGCGCTCGCCGCGGCCGGATCCACCCGCGGCCGCACCGTATTGCCGATGCTGCGCACCAGCACACCGGGGTCCGGATACAGCACCACGAGCACCCAGGCGAGAGTGAGAAACACGATCGCGCGGCGGGGGATAACCATGCCCCATGATACCGCCGCGACCTGTGTATACTGCCCGGATGGAGCCGACGGAGCACACGCACGTGCAGCGCGTGATCGCCATCCTCCAAGCACGACAGCACCTCGTCTTCTACGCCATCATCCTCACCACGCTGGGCGGCTCCGTGCCCTTGCTCTCGGCGTGGCTCGTGGAGCAGCGACCGCTGGCCGTGCTGCTCTCTGAGGCAGGCACACCGCTCTTCGACGCGGTGACGGCGCCGAGCCTCTGGACGATTGGGCTCCTGGTCGCGGACCTGCTCGTGATCACGTGGCTGCGCGCCGGATACATCCGCTCGCTGGCCGGCAGATTCTCGCTCGCGCCGCGCAATGCCGGCCAGTTTCTGCGCCTACTCGGCCTGCAGGTCATCTTGACGATCATCCCGACGGCCGGGTTGGGGCTAGTGGATCTGGCGAGTCCGGACACGTCGGCACGCAGCATCCTCGCCGGCGCCGCCACCATGCTCCTCTTGATCATCAGCGTCGCCGTGCTCTACTCGGACTACGTCGTCGTCCTCGCCGACACCGGCCCCTTGCAGGCGCTCAAGGTCTCGGCCAGGATCGCCATGCAGGCTCTGGTCCCGTCGGTGTTGATCGTCTTCCTGCTCTCACCGCTGAGTCAGTACGGCGCCCTGCTGCCGAACGAAAGCATCTCCGGGAGCCTGGCGCGCGCCTTGCCGATGCTGGTGCTGCGCAACGTCGTCGTCGGGGCGCTCGTCTTCGTCGCCGACGTCGTGCTGCTGGCGATCTTCCTTGACACCGTAGAACGCCATGCCCGCGAGGCAGAGGGCGGCGACTAGGCTACTCCCACTCGATGGTGCTCGGCGGCTTGCTCGAGATGTCGTAGACCACGCGATTGACCTCGGGCACCTCATTGATGATGCGCGAGGCAAGCGTCTCCAGCAGGTCGTACGGCAGGCGCGCCCAGTCGGCCGTCATGGCGTCGTGACTGTTGACGGCGCGAATCGCGATGGGGTAACCGTAGGTGCGCTCGTCACCCTGAACGCCGACGCTGCGGATGACCGGCAGAATCGCGAAGCACTGCCACAACTCGCGGTAGAGCCCGGCCTTGCGGATCTCCTCCTGCACGATCGCATCGGCGCGCTGCAGGACCTCGACGCGCTCGGCCGTGATCTCGCCGATGATGCGGATCGCCAGCCCCGGGCCGGGAAACGGCTGGCGCCACACAAGGCGCTCGGGCAGACCGAGCTCTTCGCCTACGGCGCGCACCTCGTCTTTGAACAGCCAGCGCAGTGGCTCGACGAGCTCGAAGTCCATCTTCTCGGGCAGGCCGCCGACGTTGTGGTGGCTCTTGATCTTAGCTGCCTGCCGGGTGCCGCTCTCGATGACATCCGAATACAGGGTGCCCTGAACGAGGAACCTGGCGTCGGTGAGCTTGCGCGCCTCTTCTTCGAAGCAACGGATAAACTCCTCGCCGATGATCTTGCGCTTGCGCTCCGGCTCGGTGATGCCGGCGAGCTTGGTGAGAAAGCGCTCGCTGGCATCGACGGCGATGAGCGGGATGCCGAACGTGCCGGAGAAGGTCTCGACCACCCGTTCGGCCTCGCCCATGCGCATCATGCCCTGGTCGATGAACACACAGGTGAGACGATCGCCGATGGCCTTGTGCATGAGCAGCGCCGCGACCGAAGAATCGACGCCGCCGGAGAGGCCGAGGATCGCCCGACTCTCGCCCACTTGGGCACGAATCTCGGCGATGGACTCCTCGATGATCGACGCCGGCGTGAACTCCGGCTCGCAGCCGCACGCCTTGTAGAGGAAGTTCTTGAGGATCTCGGTGCCCCTCGGCGTGTGCACTACCTCGGGGTGGAACTGCACACCGTAGAAGCCGCGCTGCCAGTCTTCCATGGCGGCGACCGGTGAGGCGGCGCTGGAGGCGAGCACGTCGAAGCCCGGCGGCGGCGCCGTCACGCTGTCACGATGGCTCATCCAGGCCTGATCGACCCCGTGCCAATCCTGCAGCAGAAGGCCGGGGTCGAGGACGTTGATCGCCGTCTTGCCGAACTCGCTCAAGTCGGTGCAAGCGACGGTGCCGCCAAGTGCCTGAGCGAGACTCTGCATACCGTAGCAGATGCCCAGCACAGGGATGCCGAGCTCGAGTATTTCGCGGTTGAGACGCGGCGCGTCGTCGACGTACACACTCATCGGTCCGCCGGAGAGGATAATGCCCTTGGGCGCATAGGCTTTGATGCGCTCGACGGGCGTGTCGTGAGGGATGAGCTCCGAGTAGACGCGACACTCGCGCACGCGCCGCGCGATGAGTTGCCCGTACTGTGCTCCGAAGTCGAGCACAAGGACGGTGTCGAACGCCTTGCTCTGCGGTGTGCTCCCCTGCGTCACGCCCACTCCTTCACCCGTCGTCCCGGTACGTCCGACTCAACCCATGCCGACGTCTTGTTCCTTCTGCAGCTTCTTCCCCTCGGTCATGAGCGCCGGCGCCACCATGACCTCGGCCTTCTGGAACGACTGCAGTGTCTCGTAGCCGCACGTCGCCATGCTGGTGCGCAGGGCGCCGAAGAGGTTGAGCGTACCGTCGTTCTCGCGCGCCGGACCGAGGAGGATCTCTTGCAGCGTGCCCCTGACCCCCGCCTTGACGCGCGTGCCGCGCGGCAGGTCTGGGTGGAAAGTGGCCATGCCCCAATGGTAGCCGCGGCCCGGAGCTTCGGCGGCCGCGGCCAAAGGCGAACCGACCATGACGGCGTCGGCGCCCAAGGCGATCGCCTTGCTCACGTCGCCGCCGGTGCGCATGCCGCCGTCGGCGATGACGTTGCAGTACTGCCCGGTCTCGAGGAGGTGCTGGACGCGCGCCGCCGAGGCATCGGCGATCGCCGTCGCCTGCGGCACACCGATGCCGAGCACGCCGCGCGTGGTGCAGGCGTGTCCGGGGCCGACGCCGACGAGCACGCCGACCGCGCCGGTGCGCATGAGGTGCAGCGTCGTGGAGTACGAGGCCACGCCGCCGACGATCACCGGCACGGGGCACTCGGCGATGAACTCCTTGAGGTTGAGCGGCTCGACCCGTGTGCTGACGTGCTCGGCCGAGACCACGGTGCCCTGAATGACGAGCACGTCGAGGCCGGCGTCGAGGGCGACCTCGTAGTACTCACGCACGCGGGCGGGCGTGAGCGACGCGGCCGCCAGCACGCCGCCGGCCTTGATCTCCTTGATGCGCTGGGCGACGAGCTCGGCCTTGATCGGCTCTTTGTAGATCTCCTGCATGGTGCGCGTCGCCGACTCCTTCGGCAGCGACGCGATGCGGTCGAGCTGACTGTTGGCGTCCTCGTAGCGTGTCTGAACACCCTCGAGGTTGAGCACGGCAAGACCGCCGAGCTTGCCCATGGTGACGGCGAACTGCGGGTCGACGACGCCGTCCATGGCCGAGGCAAGGCACGGCAGGTCCAGCGTGTGCGGTCCGAAGTTCCAGCTAATGTCGACGTCGTCTACATCGCGAGTGCGGCGGCTGGGCACGATGGCGATGTCGTCGAAGCCGTAGGCGCGGCGACCCTTCTTTCCGCGACCGATCTCTACTTCCATGCAGCCCTCCTCAGCACACGTAAGCCAGACGTGAATCTTCGTAACGTACAGAAGAGACCCGCGCACGCAGGTGCCGGGTCTCGTGAAGCGCAGCGGTGTTTTGCGGTTGAGTCGTCGCGGGCGACCGAATCTCGGATGACAAGACCATCCGACTGTACCAGCGCCCCCAAGGGGGGTCAAACAAGCACTGCGTCACACCTCATACGGCGCCGGTGACCTCGACGACGGACGTGCTCTTGAGCAGCCGGCGCACGTCCTCGACGTCGAGCACGCCGGCACCGTACCGCTGCGTGTTGGCGGCGCCGACCGCCAGCGCCTGCTGCAGACTGGTGGCGTGGTCGAGCTTCTGAAAGCGAGCGCTGATGAAGCCCGCGAGGAAGGCGTCGCCGGAGCCGACCGTGCTCACGACGCTCGCCAGCGGAGCGACGCTCGCCTCGAAGACGCGCACACTGCGCCCGATGCGGAAACGCGCCACACAGCCGTGCGGCGTCTTGACGATGACGCTCTTGGCGCCCATCTCGCAGATCATCCCGGTGGCGTCGATGAGATCGGCGCCGTCGTGGAACTCGTGCCCGACCAGATCTTCGGCCTCGCGAAGGTTGGGACAGACCAGATCCGGGCGGCCGCGCACACCGGCACGCAGCGGCGCGGCAGCGCTGTCGACGACCACGTAGCAGCGATGGCGCCGCACACGCTCCGTGACCTGAGCGTAGAAATCCTCCGGCATATGACGCGGCAGGGACCCGGCCAGCACGACGAAACGCGCGCCTCTGGCCAGGTAGTCGATCTTGCTGAGCAGCTCGGCGAGTTCGTCCTCGCTGACCTTGGGGCCGTGCTCGATGATCTCGGTCTGCCGGCTCGCGGTGGGATCGACGACGACGGTCGTGGTGCGTGACTCGCCGGCGATGTACGTGAAGTCGTGAAGGATATTCTCGCGCTGCAAGCCCTCGGCGATCTGCTGCCCGGCGAGTCCACCGACGAGACCTGTCGCGACGACGGGATCGCCGAGCGACTTGAGGGCGCGGGCGATGTTGACGCCCTTACCGCCCGGCAGCGTGAGACTCTCGCTGGAGCGATGCCGGAATCCCATCTGAAAGTTCGGCACCGTGAGCGTCTTGTCCACAGCGGCGTTCGGTGTCACCGTGATGATCATGGCTCTCCGTCCGGGCGCTTTCTCACAGAAAAGCCGGCGCATCTGCGCGCCGGCCAACGCGCGCATCAGTATAGCACCGAGGCGCTGCGAGGCTGCCTTGACACTGTTTGTGCCGAGCGGTACGTTTCGAGTGCGTCAACCATGGCGCGTTCCTCGTTAGGTGAGGCTCCGGCACACATAAAGGCCGTTGCCCGGAAACGTCCAGAGACGCCAACGGGTAGAACAGGCATTACCGAATCAAGGTCTTGCCCGAGACGGCTGAGGCTCCGACCTCTACGGTGTGTTGTGCTAAAGCTTGGACGAGTGAGGATCGCCCAAGCCTTCTGCCTGCCGGAAGCCCTTCGAGGGACGTTCGCTGTCGTCAAGAGGCGGTGCTAGAGCGGCAGAGAGGAGGTGAGGACGTGTTCTACTTGAGCAAGATGCTCGGCAGTCCCGTGCGCGACGTAGACGGCAAGCCGGCCGGCTCGGTCCACGACCTCGCCGTCTCCTGCAGCCAGACGTATCCACGCGTGACCGCCGTCGCCGTGCGGCGGCGCGGCAAGACCTACCTCGCCGCCTGGCGCTCCATCGCGAGCTTCGAAGAGTCGAGCATCATGCTGCGCATCCCCGCCGCCGAGATGAGCGAACGCGACCTGCAGAGCGACGAGTTGCTGCTGGCGCGCACCTTCCTCGACAAGCAACTCGTCGACACCGAGGGCCGCAAGCTCATCCGCGTCAACGACATCCAGCTCCTGCGCACCGGCGTCAACGTCAACGTTGCCGCCGTCGACATCTCGAGCAACGCCATCCTGCGCCGCGTCGGGCTCGCCAAACTCGCCGTCCCGCGCCAGAGCGGCAAGCCGCACCTCATCGACTGGAAGGACGTCGACCTCGAGCAGACCGACGAGAGCTCGGTGCGGCTCACGGTGCCGCGCACCAAGCTCGAGCTCCTGCACCCGGCCGACATCGCCGACCTCGTGCACGAACTCTCGCCGGAGGAGCGCGTCGCCGTGCTCGACGCGCTCGAGGACGAACTCGCCGCCGAGACCTTCGAGGAGATGCACTCCACCTATCAGGCATCCATGCTCCTCGAGATGCCGGACGACAAGGCGAGCGAGCTCCTCGCCAACATGGCGCCGGACGACGCCGCCGACCTTCTTGCCGACCTCCCCGAGGATCGACGCCACCACTTCATGGCGCTGATGGAGAAGGAGGACGCCGAGGACCTGCGCGAACTGCTCAGCTACCCGGAGCACTCGGCGGGCGGCATCATGACCACCGACTTCGCCTTCGCGCGGCTCGACGACACGGCCGCGGAGGCCCTCGAGAGCCTGCGCGAGCAAGCGGCGACCGCGGAGACCATCTACTACGTCTACGTCATCGACCGCAGCGAGCACCTGCGCGGCGTCTTCTCGCTGCGCGACCTCCTGCTCGAACCGCCGACGCGCAAGGTGCGCGACTTGATGACCGAGAACCCGGTGACCGTGCTCACGTCGGGCGATGAGGAAGAGATTGCCGAGCTCATCGCCAAGTACAACCTGATCGCCCTGCCGGTCGTCGACGAGCAGGGCGTGCTCCGCGGCATCATCACCGTGGACGACGCCATCGATCTCGTGTTGCCGCTGGCCTGGAAGAAGCGCCTACCGAGGATCTTCCATTGAGGAGGCCTCGATGGTGCGGTCGCCGCGTGTCGTGGGTCGCCGCTTGGTGCGGCGCATCGGCCGCAGCCGGCTGCTCATCTTCCTCAGCCTCGCCGGCCCCGGACTAATCGCGGCAAACGCCGGCAACGACGCCGGCGGCATCGCCACCTGGTCGGTGATCGGCTCACGCTACGGCTACAGCCTCCTCTGGCTGCTCATCCCGCTCACGCTGGTGCTCGCCGTGGTGCAGGAGATGAACGCCCGCGTCGGTGTCGTGACCGGACGCGGGCTCGCCGCCCTCATCCGCGAGAACTTCAGCCTCAAGGTCACCGCCTTCGCCATCTTGACCACGATGCTCGCCAACTTCGGCACCACGGTCGCCGAATTCTCCGGCATCGCCGCGGCCGGCGGCCTCTTCGGCGTGCCGCCCTACGTCGGCGTCCCGCTGGTGGCCGTCGCCGTCTGGTTGCTGGTGACGCGCGGCTCGTACCGCAAGGTGGAGCGCGTGCTGCTCGCCCTCGGTTTCGTGCTCCTCACGTACGTCGTCTCGGGCATCCTGGCCGGACCAGACTGGTCGGCCGCCGGCCGCGGTCTCGTCACCCCACACCTGGATACCTCGAGCCTCTGGTTGTTCACCGTCGTCGCCGCCGTGGGCACCACGCTGACCCCATGGGGCCAGTTCTTCATTCAGGCGGCCATCGTGGACAAGAAGGTGCCGTGGCGGCAGTACGTCTACACGAAGTACGAGATCTACCTCGGCTCGGTGCTCATGACGACGATCGACTTCTTCATCGTGCTCGCCTGCGCCGCCACGCTCTACAAGGAGGGCATCGTCATCGACTCGGCGCAGGAGGCGGCCCGGGCACTCGAACCGTTCCTGGGGGAAGCAGCCCGCTTCCTCTTTGGCCTCGGGCTGCTCAGCGTCTCGATCCTGGCCGCGGGTGTGCTGCCGCTGGCCACGGCCTACGTCGTCTGCGAGGCCTTCGGCTTCGAGTCCGGCCTCGACTCGAGCTTCCGCGAGGCGCCGGTCTTCAACGGCCTCATCACCTTCTACATGTTCGTGCCGGCGCTCGTCGCCATCATCCCCGGCCTGCCGCTGCTCAAGGTCATCATGACCGCGCAGATGTTGAACGGCGTGCTGCTGCCGATCATTCTCGTCTTCACCCTGCTCATGATCAATAACTCGCGCGTGATGGGCGAGCACGTCAACGGCCGAGTGCGCAACGTCATCGCTTGGGGGTTCTCCGGCCTGCTCATCCTGCTGAGCGTGGCGCTGCTGGTGTCGCCGCTGTTCTCGTAGGGGCGCGCAGCACCGGGCATCTCCCTACGCCAAGAGGGATACACCGGTTTCGTCTACGGAGCATGTCTAAGCGTCGTCATCCTCCCAGATCTCGACAGAGTAGACAGACCGCTCATCTCGCCATTCGCCCGCACACCACGAGACGTCATGGCCGCACGCGCAGAGTACGAACGCCGCGAGAGCCGTTACGGCGAGGAGCGCGCAAGGAAGCAGCCACCTCGGCTTCGCCGTCGACGCACTTCCGGCATACCTGCGCGGCCCTTCATGGTGACCGACTTCCCGCAACACGGGATAACCTGATTGTGTCGTACCCGCCACCGTACCTGATACTCAATATGATATCAGGACCGCTCTTTTCAATGAGAAGGGCAAGATCGTCAGTGACCAACTTACCATCCATCTCTAACATTGTAATGTCAGATCCATCATTCATAACAACGTGCCACACATCACCTTGCTGACTGATTTGTATCACTCCCCAGTCACCCGTCCACGTTCCCGAGTAGCTATCGCCACAGCCGCTCATGAACGACAGGGACGCCGTGATGACAGCGATGCATATGGCGTACTTCACACTAACCACCTTCGCCCTGTAGTGACTCAGAAGGACGGGACACCTGCGCCAGCGCAGTCGATTCCCTCGAGATACCCCGTGGCGGACCCGAAATCCACTCTCGACCAGTGCGTCCCACCGTCGGCCATGGCCAGCACGACCTTGTGATCCGCAACCACCCAGCCAATCGATCTGTCGACGAACGTGACTGCATCGATGTTTGGTGCTCCAGACACTGCGCGCTGAACCCAAGAGCGCCCACCATTCATGCTCGACAGCAGCGCGCCGCCACGACCCACGGCCCACCCGGAACGAGCGTCGACGAAGGCGATGTCGGTCAGGACCCGATCTGCTCGCGCCACCTGCACCGTCCACTGTCGACCGCCGTCCTTCGTCGCCATGATCCGGCCGGCGTCTTCGCCACTCGTGGCCGCCGTCAGTGGACGACAGCGGGTATGACCCAAGGCGGTCTTGCGCCGCCCGCGCATGACGCCCATCAATCCATGCTCACTCGAGCCAAGTTCGAAGGGAAGGGGTCTCGGGATCGCCAGTCCTTGCTGTGCCGACACTGGACTCCCACTCATGCCACCGTCACGCACATGACTGCGAAGTCGGGGCAACCGGTTGCGTAGCGGCTCACATCGGTGCTGCCGTGTGGAACTGGCGACGCCGATCTTGAGGCGCGGGGACATCGAGAGCACCGACGCTGCCGACGGCAGCGCGTTCCTCTAGTCATTCACACGCGTCAATGCAATTACATCCCGCGATACGTCTGTCTTCAGTACCATTTCTAATCTGTCATTATTATTCTGAATCACTATGCCGTTTCGTGAGCTAACTAGTTTCCCACCTTCCTCATGGAGACTAATCGCATTACCACTATTCCAATACATATCCCATAGATTATCTCCACTCTCAACAATGACAATCATACCAACGTCGCTCGCCCAAGATCCCTCAAATGAGTACTCGTTACCACATGCGGCTGAAAGACTTGTTGTCATGCAAATGAGCCAAATCAGTATATACCTCATGGTGTCCAACTCCATGTAGTTTCTAGTGTCTTCTCTCCTTTCTTACCTGACATCAAGTACTTTACAGTTAGCGAGCATTCATGGCGTAACCTATCTCTTCATACCAGCAGTCGTAATGCGAACTGCCATCCGGTGTGCGAATCATTACAAAACCACTCGTAACAGGGGACTTCGTCCACACATTTGACCGACTTCGCCGACTCGATGCAGCCGACGAGATCGAGTCCGACGGTATGGTCACCGGCCGTGATCGTGACCGGAGCCTTGCCGTTGCCCTATCCTCGCACCTGCACGACAACAGGAGCGGAAGACGCAGCGAACTCACCCTCCACGTCTGTCGCCCGGAATGCAGTCTCCACGTTCTGCCAGTCGCCCTTCTTGTCTCTGAAGTGAACCGACTTCTGACTCAGGACGAGTCTGGAGTGCCCGTTCGAGAGCAGGTAGGTCGTTGAATAGACCGTGCGCTTGGCCACGAGCTCGCACACCACGCTCGGCTCATCGGGACTGCCTCGCCCGGGAGTCGATTCACTGGAGAGCGCGACTGCCCCCCCATGGCGAAAGTCAGAAACAAGCAAAGTAGGCCGACAACCCCCCCACACGACGTGCGCCCATTGCGTCCCCCATGACGATGCTCGCGTTCCCTGCTGACTGAAGGAATCCCGGGGCGACCTCCCACCTCCCCCCGAATTCCCGGCGCACGCACAAGATCACACGCTACGATGCTGTGCAAGACCCTCGAAAACGTAGGTTCTGAGCCTACGCTCCACCTACGATTACGCAGGTTGGGCGTTCCAGACACGTTGACAGTTGCCAACCGCGGTTCTCCCACCGCGCAATCACCTATGGGTGACTCGCGGATGGCGAACCGCGGCAACAGCAAAGGAAGAACCGGGCCGCGGACTGCTGCGGGCTACACCCTCTGCCGGAACGCGATGATCTCGAGGTCGTCGCGCAAGTCGCAGGTGTGGTGCGCGACTGCTTCCCTCACCCGTTCGACGATCTCCTCGCAGCTCAGGTCGCCCGTGTCCGCAAGCGTTGCCAGCAGCCGATCTTCGCCGAAGCATTCACCCTGACAACGCGCCTCGGTCACACCGTCGGTGTAGAGGACCAGCACGGCGCCCCGCGGAACCGCGAACTGCATTTCCGTGTAGTCGCGCGAGAACGCCCCCAGCAGCGGGCCATACTCGGGCTCGACAAAACGCGCCGCACCGTCGCCGGCGAGCACCGGTGGCGGATGCCCGGCGCTCGCCGCCCGAGCGCGGCCGCGCGCAGTGTCCACGACAATGAGCAGAGCGCTGGCGAACCCTTCGTTGTCCAGCGCGAGCAGCATGCGATTTACATAACCGAGGATCTTGGCCGGAGACGTCGAGAGGAACGTGACGGCACGCACGGCGCTGCGGACGGTCTCGGCGAGACCAGCCGCCCGAACGCCCTTGCCCATGACGTCGCCGATGAGGATGCAGACGCGTCCGTCGTTGAGCTCGAAGACGTCGTGGAAGTCGCCGCCGACGAGATCCGGACGGCGCGCCGGTAGCGACAGCAGCGCGAGGTCGAGTCCCTCGATGGTCGGCAGCGGATGGAGGAAGTTCTGGCGCAGCATCAGCGCCACGCGATGCTCCGTCTCATAGCTGCGCGCGTTCTCGAGACCGACGGCGATCTCGGACGCCATGAGTTCGAACAGTGAGACGTCCTCCGGGCTGAAACCTCGTGGCCGGGGCCAGCCGATGCCGAGGACACCGACGGGGCGGCCGGTCTTGATGAGCGGGAGCACGGCGAACGACGCGACCCCGGCGCGCTCCGCCCACGCCATCAGCCGCTCGTCGCACTCGCAATCGTCCCGGTTCGCGACCAGCAGCCGCTCGCCCGAGCGGTACACCTCCGCCAGCGGGTTCCACGGCGACGCATCCGCCTTGGCGCGCACGTCACCCTCCGGAAGGCCCCGCACAACGACGACCCGCAGATTCCCTTCTTCGTCCGGCAGCGCCAGTCCCACGTGACTGACCTCGAGAAGCCGGTGAACGGCCTCGACGAGGCGCTCGGCGAGCTCCGTGACCTCGAGCGCCGAGGAGGCCGTCTTGGCCACCTCCGCAAGCAGACTCAGCCGGCGGGCCTGGCGTGCGCGCTCTTCCGCCAGCTTGGTCCGTTCCTCGAGCGCGGTGCGCAAGGCCTGCTCCGCCTGCTTGCGCTCCGAGATGTCCTCCACGAGCGCGATCATCCACTTGGGCGCGCCGCGCTCGTCGCGCGCGAGAGAGAGACTCTTGCGCACCCACACTACGTCGCCGAGCTTACGCACATACCGATTCTCGATCACGAAGTCGTTGATCTCTCCGGCGAGCATGCGCTGCAACTGCGCTCTGTTCTCCGCCGCGTCGTCCGGGTGGACGAGATCGGCGAAGACGCGTCCGAGCAGCTCGTCGAGGCTATAGCCGGTGATCGCGCAGAGCGCCGGGTTGGCATCGAGCACCCGCCCGTCGGCAGCGCTCAGTGAGAAGCCGATGGCGGCATGGGCAAACGCTGCCCGATTCTTCGCCTCACTGTCGCGCAGCGCCTCGAACGCCAGGTGTTCCTCGGTCACGTTGGTGCCGACGGCGAGGATCTCGCTCACATCACCGTCCGCGCCGTAGATCGCGCGATTCGTCCACGCTACCCAGACCCGGTGGCCGTCCTTGCAGAGGTTCTCGTTCGTGTTGCGGGCGAAGAGCTCGGGACGCTCAACAATGTCGGCAACCAGCCTGGAGAGTTCGACGCCCGTCGTCTCCAGGTCTGGGACGAGCATGCCGACGTCCATGCCCACCGCTTCCTCGGCAGTCCAGCCGAAGAGCTGCTCGGCGTACTCGTTGAAGAACACGATCGTTCCGTCGCGCCGCCAGCGAATGATCGCGCTGTTGGCGAACTCGACGAGTTCCCGGTAGCGCTGCTCGCTCTCGCGCAGCGCCTGCTCGGCCCTTACCCGCTCGCTCACATCTTGCGTGATGCCGAAGCCGGCACGCAGATCGCCCGCCTCGTCTCGCTCGAGAAACGCCTTCTCGCGCACCCACTTGACCTCGTCGCCGACGACGATACGGTGTTCGATATCGTAAGGCTCGCCGCGCTGGGCGCCTCTCCAACGCTCGTCCACATAGGCACGGTCGTCCGGATGGACGACATCCAGGAAGGTTTCATACGAGAGCGACGTCCCCTGGGGAATACCGAAGATGCGGTAGTTCTCACCCGACCATATGAGACGGTTCTCGCGTACGTCGAGACGCCAGCTCCCGATACCGCCGACCTCCTGCGCGCGCTCCAGATCGGCCGTACTCTCGAGGAGCGCGCGCTCGATCTCGCGGTGAGCGGTGACGTCGCGAACCGTCGCCAGAGCGTGGGGCTCGCCACCGATCATCAGCTCGTCGACGTTTACCGACAACCGGCGCCGCCCACCTGACGGCGACACCAACTCGAACTCGAAGTCGCGCACCCGGCCTTCGTCGTCGAGGGTCTCGTTGAGTTCCCGCCAGGCATCCTCCGGCATAGCGCCCATCTCGTTGCCAGGCCGCCCCACGACCTCACCGGCGGCCACGTCGAACAGCGACAGAAAGGCACGATTGACACGCACCACGGTGTTATCGGCCTTACGGGTCAGCGCGGTGGCAAAGGGCGACTCCTCGAAGACGGCGGAGAACCCCGCTTGACTCTCGCGAAGCGCCGCCAAGAGCGCCTCGCGCTCAACCTCCTTGCGCTTGCGTTCATCGATCTCGCGCAGATACCCCGTCACCCCGGAGGCACCCGGATAGACGCGCAGCTCGAGCCAGCGCTTCACCGCTGGAGACAGGTACTCGATAATGATCGGCCGCCCCAACTCCATCGCATCGCGAATCGCGCGCCCGACTTGGTGCTCGCTGAGATCCGGGAACGCCTCCCAGATCGTGCTCCCGATTAGCTCGGTGCGCAGTCGCCCGAGGCTGCGCTCGAAGGCTGCGTTGACTACAAGGTACCTGTACTCCCAATCCAGGGAGAAGAAGCCCTCGTCGATCTCCTCGAGAGCGGCCAGTTCACGCTGCCGGCTGTGCTCACCGGCCGCGAGCACGGACTCGGCCTCCGGCCGTCGCCGTGCGCCGCGCCGCACGGCGCGCACGTCAACGCCGCCGTCCTGCCGGATCTCAAGCTCGTCCATGAGTTGCGCGATCATGTAGAGGCCGCGATGGCTGGGCTCGTCCAAAGGCGGACATTGCGTGAGATCGAGCCCGCAGTCGTCGAAGCCGCAACCATGATCTCGGACCGAGATCAGGAGATCGTCGCCCTCGAAGTGAAGTCGGACCTCGAGGTCCGCCGCAGCGGCGCTGTGAGCGACGACGTTGCTCATCGCCTCCTGTATGGCGAGAACAACGTCCTCCACCGTCAGGCTGTCGACGGCCTGCGCGTACAGATAGTCGCGGACGCGCTGGCGAGCGCGCAGGAGGCGCGCCGGGTCCAGCGGAAGCCGGAAGGCCAGACTCGGAGCATGCGCGCCGCCCCGCTGAGCTTGGGGCTCAGGCGCAGACATGGCGCGGAAGCACCGGAGACCACGAGGACTGCTCGATCTGAACGACCACGAATGACCCCACAGGGTTGCTCCGCCAATGGTTCAATTGTCGTCCGGCCGCACAGGTAGGGTCAAGCATTCGGCAAGCGTCGCGGTCGAGAAGCCGTCCGCAAGGGGACAACGCCGCCTGGTGTACGCTCACCGAGCGGCCGCAGGCGCGGCTGCTCTACCGGCCGCGACCGGCACCCCGGCCGTCAGATGCGAAGGACGCCCTCGTGACGCAGCAGCTCGAGGAGCTGCTGCCCGGCGAGGGCGCGATGGCTCGCCCGGTCCTTCTCGGCCGCCGGCCACTCGGCCACCGTGGAGTCTGAGCCGTCGGGCACGAAGACCGGATCGTACCCGAAGCCGCCGGCGCCACGCGGCGCTTCAGCGATAGCTCCCCACCAGTGGCCTTCGACGGCATGCTCACTGCCGTCGGGAGCTACGGCGCAAAGCGAGCAGACGAAGCGCGCCCGGCGCGCGAGCGGGCCGGCGCAGCCGGCCATCTCGCGCAGGAGGCGCGCCACGTTGGCCGTGTCGGCGCCGGGCCCGTCCACGCCCGCGTAGCGAGCGCTGGTTACGCCCGGCGCCCATCCGAGCGCCTCGACCTGGAGGCCGGAGTCGTCGGCCAGGCACCACACACCGTCGGCGCCGGCCTCGCCACCGCGCGCGCGTAGCGCCCGCCACAGGGCGAGCGCCTTCTCGCGCGCGTTCTCGGCAAATGAATCGATGCCCTCCGGGGGGAGTTCAATGTCGCCCGGCATCCCCTGAACCTCATGCGGTGCCAGAATCTGGCGGAACTCGCCCAGCTTGTGGGCATTGCCGGAAGCGAGCACCAACCGCGTCACGCGAGCCTCACCGCAGCGATCGCCGCCGCTTGAGCGGCCGCCAGATCCGCCGCGCCGGCGGCGGCCAAGTCCAGCATCGCCTCGAGCGTCGCGCGTTCGTACGGCTCGCCCTCGGCCGTCGCCTGCACCTCGACCAGGCGGCCGTCGCCGGTCATGACGACATTCGTATCGACGGCCGCCGCCGAATCCTCTTCGTAGTCGAGATCGAGCAGAAGCTGCCCATCGACGACTCCCACGCTGATCGCGGCGATCGAGTCGAACAGGGGCAACTCGTTGAGGCGCAGCGTCTTCTCCAGCTTGAGCGCCGCCAGGTACACCGCGACGTAGGCGCCGCTGATGCTGGCGGTCCGCGTGCCGCCATCGGCCTGCAGCACGTCGCAGTCGACGGCGATCGTGCGCTCGCCGATCATACCGAGGTCGACGATCGCCCTGAGACTGCGCCCGATGAGGCGCTGTATCTCCATCGTGCGTCCGCCCTGGCGGCCGCGCACCGCCTCGCGCGGCGACCGCGTCGGCGTGGCCGCCGGCAGCATGCTGTACTCGGCCGTCAGCCAGCCGCGCCCCGAACCACGCAGCCACGGCGGCACGCCGTCGCTGAGCGACGCCGTGCAGAGCACGTGCGTGTCGCCCAGCTCGATGCGCGCGGACCCCGCGGCGAACTTGGACACATTGGGCGTGATGCGCAGCGGCCGCAGCTCGGCCGCGCCTCGATCTGTCCTCACGAAGGTCCTCCTCCGCCGCTCTCGCGGCACATTGGCGCCGCGCTCAGGCGGCAGGTCGAGTAAGGCCGAAGAGCTCGCGGCGCTGCCGCACGACGAAGAGCAGCGCCGCTCCGGCCGTCGTCATCACCGCCGCCTCGCCGGCGCCCACCCACACGGCACTGGCCCAGAACGGCAGGTCGAGCACAACGGCGAGCATCGCCGCCACACCGAGGCCGTTGACGACCACCGGCACGAGCAGAGCAATGTAACGCGGGCCGAGCCGCTGCATCAAAGAAGCGGCCACGAGCGTAAGCAACGACCCAAAGAGCACATCGACGACGAACATCGGACTATTCATGTTGCCAAGAGCAGTGCCGATCGTGAGACCGGCCACGGCCGCGGGGTCGACGCAGGCGAACACCATGAGCGCCTCCGAGAGACGGAACTGCACCTGGCCGTAAGCGAGCGCATTGAGGCCCGGCGCGAGCGTGAGCGCGGCGTAGAGCGCAGCGTAGAGCGCGGCGCGCACGAGAAAGCGGCTGCTCATGGCTCCGCGCTCGGCCTTCACGCCGTACCTCTGGCGTCGTGTGCTGCCTCGCAGCCCGCCAGCTCGTCGAGACCCACCTGGCGCACCTCGCCAAGTGGCATTTGCAGAAAGCGCGCGCCGACGGCACGAAAGGTCCCGACGTCGCCGGTACAGAGGAAGCTGTACTCCCCCTCACGATCCTCCTGCCGGGCAATGCCCTGACGCGAGAGCACGTCGCCGACCTCACGCGCGATCTCGAGCGCCGGATTCACGAGCGTCACGTCGCGACCGAGAAGTCTTTGCAGCATAGGCGCCACGAGCGGGTAGTGCGTGCAGCCCATGATCACCACATCGGGACGCTTCTCCTTGAGCGGTGCCGTGTAGCGGCGTACGGCGTCGACGACCTCCTGGCTGGCGACGTCGCCCTCCTGAATGAACGTCGCCAGCTTGGGACAGGCCTGCTGATGCACCTCGGCGGCGACGTCGAGACCATGGATCGCTCGTTCGTAGCTGCCGCTCGCCACCGTCGCCTCCGTCGCCAGCACACCGATGCGCCGGTAGCGCGAGCTCTGTACGGCGGCGCGGGCGCCCGGCATGACGACGCCGACGATCGGCGTCGAGAAACGGGCCTGCAGCGCCGGCAGCGCCGCCGCCGTAGCCGAGAAGCAGGCCACCACGAGAAGCTTGACACCGGTGCACTCGAGAAACGCCGCGATCTGCGTCGCGTAGCGCTCGAGCTCCTCCTTCGTCTTCTCGCCGTAGGGAAAGCGCGCCGTGTCGCCGACGTAGATGAAGTCTTCGCTCGGCAGCGCCACGAGGCATTCGTGCAGCACGGTGAGACCTCCCATACCCGAGTCGAACACGCCGATGGGCAGGGCGGAGAGATCGCGTGTGTCGGTGAGAGGACGAGTCATGGTCACAAGCGCCGCGAACGGCGTCTGCGTAGTATCTCTCAGGCCGCGGCAGGCTGTCCAGACGCCCGCTTCTGGCCACTGTTCGCAAGCCACACTCCGGAGATCACGACCGCTGCGGCGACGACTTGCCAGAGACCGAAGCGCTCGCCGAGGAGCACATACGCGCCGGCGATGCCGACGATCGGGATGAGATTGAGAAAGACGCTCGCCCTGCCCGCGGAGACGTAGCCGAACGCGTAGTTGAGCAGCAGATAGCCCACGACAGAGCAGATCGTCGTCAGGTAGACGAGCGCGCCGACAGCAGTCCAGGTGGGCGTGCGTACACCCACGACCGCCGCCTCGATCAGCGTCAGCGGCAACATGAAGAGTGCGCCGAAGAGGTTCTGGAAGGCGGTGACGTAGAGCGGCGAGCGATCGACGAGCAGGTGCCGCGCGAGGAGCGCGTAGCCACCGGCGGCCAGACAGGCGCCGAGCACGAGCAGGTTGCCGACGGTGCTGCTCTCGCCCTCGTTACCGCTCACGCCGACGAGGGCGAGAATGCCGGCGAACGAGAGCGCGATGCCAGCCAGCTCACGAGCGCTCGTATGCTCGTGCAGCGTGAAGCGATTCAGCACGAGAACGACGATCGGGACGCCGGCCATGAGCACCGCCGCCTCACTGGCGCTCGTGCGCGCGATACCCGAGTTCTCCAGGGTGAAGTAGACCGTGAGGGAGACGAAGCCCAGAAGGGCGAGGCGGGCGAGCTCAGCGCGCGTGGCACGTTCGCGCGCACCACTCGCCCGCCACGCCACCCAGAGGATGCCCCCGGCGAACGCGAAACGCAGAAAGGCGAGCAGCAGTGGTTCGAAGCCCTGGAGGCCGAATTTCGTGCCGACGAAGGAGAGCCCGAAGGCCAGCGTCGTGCCGGTAAGGGCGAAGTAGGCCGAGGCAGGTGGTCGCGTGTGCACGGCGCGATCCTTCTAAGACGACGGCGGGCAGCTGGCAGCCCCGCACCCGGTGTTGGCCAGCCACACACCGAGCACTACAACGGCGGCGGCGAGCGCTTGCCCCAGCGTGAAGCGTTCGCCGAGCACGAGGTAGGCGCCGGCGACGCCGACCACCGGCGTCAGATTCGTGAACACACTCACGCGACTGGCGTCGGCGTGTCGCAAAGCGTAGTTGAAGAGCAGGTAGCCGAGTGCCGAGGCGGCCAGCGCGAGAAACGCGATCCCGCCCACAGCGTCCCACGTGGGCGTGTGCACGCCGACCAGAGCCGCCTCGGCCACTACTGCGGGCACGATGAACAGAGCTCCGAACAGGTGCTGGTAGGTGGTCACATGCAGCGCCGAACGCTGCACGAGGAGGTGCCGAGCCATGAGCGTGTAGATGGCCACCGCCAGTGAAGCGCCGAGCACGAGGAGGTTACCGAGGAGCGTGCCGCCCGCGGAATCCTCACTCTCGGCGCCGAACCAGACGAGTCCGATGATCCCCGCGAACGAGATGAAGACACCTGCCCATTGACGCGGCCCGTTGGGCTCGCGCAGCGTGAACGTATTGAGCACGATGACGAAGATCGGGATGGCGCCGGCAAGCACCGCCGCCTCTCCCGCGCTGGTGTGCGCGAGACCTGTGTTCTCAAGGCCAAGGTAGAGCGTGAGAGAGACGAAGCCGAGAAGGGCGAGACGGCCGAGTTCGGCGCGCGTCAACGGCGGCGCACCGCCATCTCGCTCGCGTGTGAATCGCCCGATCAAGAAGAGGACACCGCCGGCGAGCGAGAAACGCAGGAACGCGCCGAGGAGCGGCTCGAAGCCGCGCAAGGCGAACTTGATGGCGACGAATGAGAGCCCAAAGACGAGCGTCGCGCCCGCCAGCGCCAGGTAGAGCCGCAGGGATGCGCGCTCCACCCGCCTCACCCGCGCCGGAGACGACGCCCCGTTGTATGGTCGGTCGCCACACCGCTCGCGCTTGACTGAAGCCATACCCCGAGATGCGCGAGACCCTCGTCGATCGACACGCTCGGATCGTAGCCCAGCTCGCGTCGCGCGGCGCTGATGTCGAACCAGTGCGAGGTAGCAAGCTCCTCGGCGAGAAACCGCGTGAGCTGGGGCTCACCACGAAGTCTCAGGCTCGCATGTGTGCGTTCAATCACGGTCCCGACGCCGATCGCCAGCGGAGCCGGGACCGCGCGCCGCACCGGCGGGAGATCCGCCACCGCCATGATCCTGTCGATGAGATCCCACAGGTTCACCGGCTCGCCGTTACTGATGAAGTAGGCGCGGCCGTGCGCAGCGGGATTGTGCAGCAGAGCATCGGCGGCGCGAATATGGGCGGCAGCGGCGTTGTCGACATAGGTCGTGTCGACGACGTTCCTGCCGCACCCGACACGGACCAACCTGCCGGCCCGCGCCTTGGCGATCAGCCGGGGAATGATCTGCGTGTCCCCCGGCCCCCAGATCAGGTGCGGGCGCAGCGAGAGCGTGCGCAACGTCGCGCCGTCGGCGGCCAGGACCATCTGCTCGGCGACCGCCTTGGTGGCGGCGTAGGGCGACGCCAGCACTGGCGGATACGGCAGCGATTCGTCGCCGCCGCAGATGTCGTGCCGGCCGAAGACGACGCTCGCCGTGCTCGTATAGACAAGGCGTCGCACGCCGGCCGCGCGGCAGGCGGCGAGGACGTTCTGAGTGCCGCGCACGTTCGGCGGGTAGAAGTCGCGGCGCTCGCCCCACACGGCAGCGCGGGCGGCGTTGTGGAAGACGATGGCGCAACCCTCGCAAGCACGGTGAACCGCCGCTTCGTCGACGAGATCGCCGCGCACGACCTCGACGCCCATCGCCGCCAGTTCCGGGTAGGCGCTGCGAGCGAAACTGCGCACACGATACCCAGCAGTGAGGAGTTGTTCGACGATGGCCCGGCCGAGAAAGCCGCCACCACCGGTGACGAGGGCGAGTTCGCCGCTCATGTCGTCGCCTCCAGGTGTTGCGTCGCCCAAGTGGTGAGTTCTTCGCGGCGAATCTTCGCGTTGTGGCGAATGTCCACTGGGAAGCCGGGATGGTACAAGACGGTACGAATCTGGGCGGTGTGCTCATGCCGCGCGCCGAGCGCCAGAAGCTCGCCGGTAAGGGCCGCAGTCTCCCTGCCGGAGTCTCCCTGGACGAGCTCGACGACGAGGACCGGCTGTTGGCGGCCGCGGGTGCCGACCCCGACGAGCGCGCTGCGTCGTACCCGCGGGTGAGCATTGAAGACCGCCTCGCACGGAATCGTGAAGAGCGGCCCACCGACGGCCTCGACACGGTGAGCCTTGCGGCCGCAGAACCACAGACGCCCGGCGTCGTCAAGATAGCCGAGGTCGCCCATGCGATGCCAGATACCGGCGGTGTCGCCGTCGTCGGCGATCTTCGCCAGCCGCGTAGCCTCCGAGTTGCGGAAGTACTCCTTGGTCACATTCGGCCCGCGGACGACGATCTCGCCGACCTCGCCCGCCGCCACAGCCCTCGTCTCAGACCACGAACCGATGGGTGCGTCGCTGATGCCGATGAGACGCAGATCCATGCCGTGCATCGGACGCCCGACGCACATCCCGCGGTCCGTGCGTCGCGAGCTCCGCGCGGCGGCCAGGATCTCGCCACTCTCGATGCTCGTCACCGGCAGCACCTCCGTGGCGCCGTACGGCGTGTGGATGGGTGCGCGCTCCGGCAGCATGGTGTGGAGCGCCTCGAGGAGCGCCGGCCGCACCGGCGCCCCGGCGGTGATGATGCGCCGCAGCGTCGGCAGCGTCGCGCCCGTCTCGGCACCCCAGCGGGCGAGATTCTCGAGCAGTGCCGGCGAAGCATACAGGCTGGTGCAAGCGTGGGCGCGGATCGTGGCGGCGATGAGTGCTGGATCGGCCGTCCCCGGTTTGGTCGGGTCCATGTCCGGAATCACCGACGTGATGCCGAGCACGACGTCGAAGAGCGAGAAGATGGGAAACGTAGCTAGATCGACGTCGGCCTCGTCGTAGCCGAAGTGCGAGTGCAGGTAGTCGATCTGGGCGTCGAACATGCCGTGTTCGTACACGACGCCCTTCGGTGGACCGGTGCTGCCCGTGGTGAAGAAGATCGCCGCCGTATCCTGCGGCTGCGTCGGCTCGGGGACGAACGGTCGCCACGGCTCGGCGGCGACCAGCCCCGAATACGTGTGACCGCCCCAGAACAGGCGCTTTCCCACGGTCACGGTCGCCTTGACCGTGGGAAAGCGCCCAGGCGAAGCAACGCGCAAGGCGTGGGCCAGCGGCACACCGATGAAGGCGCCGGCGTCGATTGCCGAGAGGTTGTCGACGAGGCGCTGGCGCCCCATGCCGGGGTCGATCATCACCGGGATGGCCCCTGCTCGAGCCAGCGCAAAGCTGATGCTGAACAGCTCGAACGAGGGCCGCACCATGAGGATGGTGCGCACGCCCTTGCCAATGCCGATGCGGCGAAAGGCGTGCGCCAAGCGATCGGCTTCACGGTCGAGCTCGCGAAAGGTCCAACTGCGTGATCTGAGCGCGCCGCCGCGGCGTTTGACGCAGATCACAGCGGGCTTGTCCGGCAGGCGCTCGGCCACGCGCGAGAGGTGCTCACCGAGGTTGGCCGTCGCGCCCGCCACTACCGCGCCTCCGCCTCGGTCACGGGCGACTCGACCACGTCGGCGGCACGCGGTCCCCGCGTGTCGCGATCGAGCGGATACCGGGCGAGGAAGTCGCGCAGATGCGCGATCACCTGCTCGCCCGCGTCCTCGAGCAGGTAGTGCCCGGCGCCGGCGAAGGTGTGCACCTCGGCGCCGGGAAAGCGCCGTCGCCACTCGGCGAGTATCTTGCCGTCGAAGACGAAGTCCTGCTCGCCCCAGCAGATGAGCATCGGACGATCGCGGAATTGCCCGATGCTCCGGTCCACCCACGCCGCGAGTCCGTAGCTGGCGTCGCGCGGCGACAGCGGAATGTCTTGCACAAAGCGCAAGGTGGCAACGCGGCGACGCCACGAATCGTACGGATCGAGGTATCCGCGCCGCACCGCCGCCGAAAGCGGTCGGCACACGGCCATGTACGTCGCCGCCCCCGCAAAAGCGTTGCCGCCGCGCACGAACAACGACGGTAGCAGGGGCACGCTCTTGACCACGCGCAGACGCCAGGGCAGGCGCTTACCCGGCGGCATCAGAAACGCGGCCGTATTCAGGAGCACGATGCGGGCGATCCGCTCTGGTCGGCGGCAGGCGCAGGCCATGCCGATCATGCCGCCCCAGTCGTGCATCACGAGCGTGACGTTCTCCGTCAGCCCAAGCTCGTCGAGCAGGGCTTCCAGATTCTCCACATGGCTCGCCAGCGTGTAGCGGAACTGCCTGTCGGACGGCCGTGAAGAGAGACCGCAACCCATGTGGTCGGGAGCAACAACTCGATACTCGGGCGCCAGCGCCTTGATCACTTCGCGGTAGTAGAACGACCAGGTCGGATTGCCGTGAATGAGGACAATCGGCGCGCCGGCACCTTCGTCCACATAGTGCAGCGCAAGATTCCCGCGCCGGAACCAGCGGCTGCGAAACGGGTACAGACGCTCATCGACACGACCGCCGCGCCGCGCACCGAACCCGCGCCAACGAGGACGTTTCTCCAGCAGCGGCAACGGCATGGCCTCGATGCGACGCTCGCTAGCGCGGCACCTTGTAGAGCGCCAGCGTGGTGGCGATACCGGCGCCGACTGTGACGAAGAGGACGTGGCGCGCTGCGGCAAAGCGACCGTCGGCGAGCGCACCGGCCAGCGCAATGCCCGCCCCCGCCGTGTGGACATTGCCGTACTCCGCCGTGACGTCGACGACACGCTCACCCAGGCCGGTACGCTCCCGCAGGCCGGCCACGAACCGCGGTGGACTCTGCGACGGAATCACGAGATCGACATCACCGAGCTCAAGCCCGGTCTCGGCGAGAAACGCCTTCACGGCGGCGTCGGCGGAGTCGACGCACTCCTGCGCGTACGCCGCATCGTCGCGCATGACGAGATGCACCTGCTGCTCGCCCTCGCAGTCCCACTCGATGCGACCGCCGTACGAGTCGATATGGGTGGTGTCGGCGGCAGCGTGAAAGGCGACGAAGCCGTCCTCATCACCGCCCGGCGTGAGCACCACGGCAGCCGCCGCCGCTACATAGTCGTAGCCGCTGCTCTGACCTTGCTCGGGCTCTGCGTCGCCGGCGACGACCAAGGCGTGTTCCGTGAGCCCCGAGCTAAGAAAGCCGTCGGCCACCATGATGCCGGTGAGCAGCCCGCAACCGCCGTTCGAGAGATCGAAGGAGAAGGTGCTGTGCGCGTCGTCATACTCCCCATTGGCACCGATGCGGCGTTGCACGAAGCTTGAGATCGCCGGTTCGACGATGTGATGATCGCGATAGATGCCGGCATTGATGAGCAGTCCGACATCCGTAGCGGCCACCCCGGCGCGCGCCAGGCAGTCTTCGGCCGCGCGCGTCTCGAGATCGATGGAGCCGGAGGCCGCCTCCCAGGCGATACCGGCGGCCTCGATACGGCTACCCATAGCGCTCTACCAGATCATCCATGGTGAACATCACGCCGCCGATCACGAGCCCCGAGGCGAGTGCCCCAAGGAAGATCTTGTCGCCGCGCTTGAAGCGCCGCTCCACCAGAAGACGGTACATGGCCAAGAAGTGCGACGTGCTCGCCGTGTTGCCGTACTCCTCGAGATTCACGACCACGTTGCGCGGCGTACCACGCAGGCGCTTCTTCGTGCGCCGGATGCCTGTCGTGATCGCCGTCGTCGACGTTTGGTGAGGGATGAAGTAGTCGACCTCGTCGTAGCTGTACCCCCACTCGCGCAGAGCACGCTCGAGTATGGGCGGCGACGCCGCGATGGCCGCCTGGTGGATCCTGCGCCCGTCGGTCTTCATCTCGCCGCCGGGTGCCTCGGTGCACGCTTTGCCGATACAGAGGTCGCTCCACCGCGCCAGCGTCGTGAACCCCGAAGCAGTAAGGGCGCCGCTGCCCGTGTCTGAACGTTCGACAATGACGGCGGCGCCGCAGTCACCGAGGCTGAGCGACGGCAACTCATGGCTGAGGACCGACTTGACCCGCGGCACGGCGTTGTCGCTGATCGAGGTGATGAACTCGCCCGAGATCACCATGCCGCGCTTGATCACGCCGCGGCGAATGAAGTCGGTCATCACGTACACGCCGGTAAGCATGCCGGCGCAGGCGTTGGCGATATCGAAGGCCAGCGCTTTGCCGGCGCCCAAGGCGTCGCGCACATACAGCGCCAGCGGCGGCTCGTAGACGAAGTTGAGACCGTCCTTGAACTTCGAGATGGAGCAACAGATGATCATCTCGAGGTCGGCGGCCTCGTGAGCGGAGTGCTGCAGGCACTCCCGCGCGGCCGCCAGCGACAACGTATACGAATCCTCACCAGGCCCGCACACACGGTGCTCGCGGATGCCGGTGAGCTTCTCGAGATCGACTGGAACTCGCGTCTTGACGCGCGCCATAAGGTCTTTTGTCGCCAGTCGCTTGTCCGGGACAACAGCCCCGATACTCTCGAAGCGGGCGGCGAAGGGCGTTCGCGACGTGCCGCTTCGTTGGGAAGAGAGAGAGGTCATGTACTCGGTATGATACCGCCGTTCCCGTCGGTCCGCAGACCCCGGCGGTCTCCGCCGCTCGACGCGCGCTGATAGCCTAGACGGGGGCAACGCGAGCGAGCATTCGACGGACGGCGCACACATGTGGACACTGGCACGGAAGAACCTGCTCAAAGAAAAGGCGCGCCTGGCGATCTCCATCGGTGGCGTAGCCTTCGCCGTCGTCCTCATGGTCCTTCTGCGCGGCCTCTACGTCGCCTACGAGACCAAGGTGAGCGACTACTACAACGCCATGGACGTCGACGCCTGGGTGCTCCAGGAAGGGTGCGCGGATCTCATCTTCTCGTACTCCGTCTTGCCGCTGACGATCAGGAGCGACCTCGAGAACCTCGACGGCGTCGCCGAGGTCGTCCCCTACACGGCACGCCAGATCGGATTCGACCTCAACGGTCGCGACGTCGTTCTCTACCTCGTCGCCTTCAACCCCAACCGCGCCGGACCGGGGCCGGGTCCCGTGGCCATGAGCGCCGGCACCAGCGCCATCAACGCGGACGAGATCATCATCGACCGCGTCTTCGCGCGCAAGAACAACGTCGAGATCGGCGAGGTCCTCTCGATCAACGGCAAAGACCTGCGCGTCGCCGGCATCAGCTCCGGAGGCGACATGGTCGTCTTCCAGTACGGCTTCGTGACACGCAAACGCGCACGCTCCCTGCTGCACACCGAGCGATCGGTCACGTCGTACCTGCTGCGCTATACGCCGGACGCCTCGGCCACGAGCGTGGCGGACGGCGTCGCGTCCATGGAAGCCACCGCCACCGTCAAAAGTGTCGGCGACGTGGTAAAAGCCAATCAGCGCGTCATCAATGAAGGGTTCTTGCCGGTACTGGGAGTCTTGCTGGTGATCGGCTTCTGCATCGGTGTCGCCGTGATCGGCCTCACGATCTACTCCGCCGTCCTCGAGCACCGGCGCGAGTATGGGGTACTCAAGGCAGTGGGGGCACGCACACGTCAGATGCTCCTCGTCGTCACCGTCCAGGCGCTCTGCTCGGCGGTGGCCGGCTACGTTGTCGGTATCGGCATCTCGCTGCTCGTGGCGCGTGCCGCCGAGCGCTGGGTGCCGCAGTTCGTCACTCACATCCAGCCGCTCGATGTGGGCATCGTCGGCCTGGCGGCTCTACTCATGGGTCTCGTCGCGTCCGTCGTGCCGCTCCACCGCATCGCTCGCGTCGACCCTGCGGTAGTGTTCCGCGCATGAACACGACACGCCATCCCCTGGTACTCGAAGACGTCAGCCAGGTGTACGGTCACGGTGCCGCACGCGTCCATGCCCTGGAGAACGTGAACCTCGAGCTGCACCCCGGCGAGGTCACCCTCATCGTCGGCCCTTCGGGCTCCGGCAAGACGACGCTGTTGATGATCGCCGGAGCCATGCTTACCGCGAGCCAAGGCCGTGTCGCCGTCGAAGGGGTCTCACTTCAGGGCCTTGGCAGCCGTCAGCTTGCGCACATTCGCCTCATGCGCATCGGCTTCGTGTTTCAGTCGTTCAACCTGTTTCCCGCTCTCAGCGCCCTCGACAACGTCGCTCTGCCGGCGGCCCTGGCCGGAGTCGACGGCCGCACGCGGCGTCGACGCGCCGGGCGCATCCTGGGCGAGCTCGGGCTCGGAGAGCGCCTCAAGCATCGCCCGGAAGAGCTCTCCGCCGGCGAGAAGCAGCGTGTGGCGCTGGCGCGAGCGCTGATCAACGATCCGCCGCTCCTGCTGGCCGACGAGCCTACAGCCAACCTCGACACCAAGAGCGGCCTCAATGTGCTGCACATCTTCCGCGAGATCGCGTCGCGTGAGGGACGCGCGGTGCTCGTGGTTACCCACGACGCGCGTCTCATCCACCGCGGCGACCGAGTTCTCCACCTCGTCGACGGTCGCCTCTGCCAAGCAGCGAGCCTCGACGCACCCGCGGTCACGCGCACTCAGGCGCTCGCAGCCGTCGAGTGGGAATAGGGAGAGCCGAAGAGAACCGAAGGCGCACGAGTCAGGGCCGGGTTCGCCTCGAACGAGGCGCCGGTGGTGCCCCCGGAAGGATTCGAACCTTCGACCTCGCGCTTCCGGCTCTCCCGTCCACGGGGTCGTCAGCGTTCTCGCAAGTCGGCCCCGTTGAGCCTACGGTTCGTGACCAGCACACCCTATCATCCAACCGTGTCGACCTGTTTCGGCGGGGTCGCGGCAAGGCGGGAGTACGTTTGGAGTACGGCCGAGAAGACCTCCGAGCAGAGGCCCTGACTTCGGAACTGGAGGACTGAAGAAGGCGCGGGGCTGGAAGCCTCTTGCCCATGCTACGAGAGGCCCGCAATGCGGGCCTCTCGACTGTGACAACGCGCCCGATTGGGCCTGCACGACCCTAGCTTCCGAGCCATCGGCGATGAGGCCGCGCGGAATCAGTCCCCGCCAAGAGTCTCGATGATGGCAGCGGAAAGCGCCTCGGCGACGTGTGTGCAGCGCCAGGCGAGAGCCGGCCGCGCGTCAACGCCGAGCCGAGCGAAGACGCCAGCGAGCGACTTGGCCTCGAGGAAGGCGCGCGCGACCTGTTCGTCGGTGCGGGCGCGGGGCGCCGGATGGGCGTGAACGACGAGTCCCGGAGGGGCGCCCTCAGCCTGGAGCTCAGCGCAGACGGCCGCAGTGGCCCTCCTGGCCCGGGAAGCCTTCATGCGGCAGGCTGCATTGCAGTAGCGCGGCGCCGGCCCGTGCGAACCGCGACGGATCTCTCGGCCGCACCACTCGCAGAGAAGGATCTCGAGCTTGCTCATGCCCTAATGGTGGCTGAAGCGTCACCTGAACCCGTAACACAGAAGCCCTTCATCATGTAACCGGCTTTGCGCCTCAAAACGCCAATTTCGGGCTCGCGCGCGGAGGGCGGCAGGCAGGGTCCACAGAAGCGAGGCGCCGTGATTCGGCCCCATACCCACTCGGTTGGGCCGAAGACGGCTGAGCCTCTTGGGTCCCTGTCAGAGACGCCGTGAGGCGCCGCTAGTCGGTTGAGCCGACGTCAGTCTCCCCGTCGCCGCGAGCTTCAACAGTGAGACTGGTGAAGGAGATGGTGGGAAGCGTAACTGATCCCCACGGCCCGCGGCTGGTGACCATCATGACGTACTCGCGCATCGACGAGTAGAGGATTGAGGCACCGTTCACAGCGACCATTCGTGCCGTCTCGGCATCCTCGTCGCCGTTTGGAACCGCGAAGTAGCCGAAGCCTCGCAGGTCGAGGCGATAAGGCGGCAGGGGCAGTTCCTCATCTGGCTTGAGGCGAACCTCGAGGCGCACTTCCCATTGCTTGGCGGGCTCCTTAAGGCTCGCCAAGTTGACCTCTACATCGAGAAGCTCCGGCTGGTTGGTCTCGTACTCTCCACGGTCGTAGCCCTTGATGGCCTCGATCTGAACTAGGTCGAAGAACGACTGTTCAAGCCGCAGCGGGGGGTGCTTGAGCATCTGCTTCGTATCCTGCTCCGCCTCGGACATCGAACTCCCTTTCGTATTCGCGATCGCCGGCGCGGACGGCAAGGGGCTGGCAGACCTGACGCGCAGCTTGGTCGATGCTGACCTGGAGCGTAGGGCCCGCAACTCGGCGTTGGCCGGTCACCGCCCAAGCGCGAAGCGTTGGAGCATCCTGCCAAGAGCTGATACTGCCGCTCGGCGCTATGTGCGTTCGCAATTCACCGCCGACGGCGCTGGCAAGACGAACCATGGTTCCGAGCGTGAAGTTCGCATCGCCACGAAGGACCCGTGTCACGTAGGCTTTGGAAGTGCCTAGAGCGTCGGCAAGCTGTTTCCGATTCATCTTGCGCTCGGACATCATGCGATGTAGTTCCTCGGTGAACTGCAGCATCGCCAACTCACGCCAGTAGGTCTGATGCGCGAGCGGATTCTCTATGAAGCGCGCCAGTCCGTGTCCGGGCATTACGTCCCCTCGTAGTCGATGATTTCCGTGCTCGAACTGGCCAAGTACCGGTCCTTCTCGGCCAGGACCTTCTGCTCTTCGGTCGCGTAGCTCTTGACCATGCCCTTCGTCAGGCCGTGAGTGCAGACGATGCGCTTCCCATCCCTGAAGCAGAAGATGCGAAGATGCTTCGTCTTGAACTCGAACGCTCCACGCTTCTTGTGGATCGGCTTGAAGTGCTCGGCGTTCGTCGGCGGCCCGTGGTCAACAGTGAACCCGAAGCGAGCCCACATCTTTTGACTCTCGGCATCGTCAACGCTCTCGAGAAACTGGGCCACCTGACAGCCGCCGCGATCGTCCATTACAGCAAGAACCGGCCACTCTCCATTACCCAGTCGACAAAGACGGTAGTTAACATTAGCGTTAACCGCGCTCATCCTCCCCTAGACGGAGCCGAGTGTCAATCCGGTCTGGCCGTTGGCGGACCCGTCGGCATGGTATCACTCGACTCGAGATCTGACGCGGCCGACACCTTGAGACCACGGGGCACTGCCCATCCAGTCGGGCGAGCAGTGCTCCGGACCGCCATGCGTCGCAACCCCTCCTGTTCGCGTCGTGCATGGAGGATGCAAGGGCCTGACACCGGTGCTGGGCAGGGCCGGCAGTTCTCACTCCCAGGGATCGCCCGGTCCCTCACTCGCCGAAGAGGCAGCCCCAGGAATAGCATTGGAGCGCCTTTGAAGATCGCCACGGCCTTGCCAGCATCGCCCACAGCTGGACGAGAAGCATGGCGACGGAGATTCGACCCGACGACGCGTCGGTCGAGCAATCGCGTAGCCAAGCGCAGGTGGAGGGACCAGCGGATGTCATTCCAGACCCCGATCACGATCCACAAGGCGCTGCAGGGCATAACAGCGCACGAATACGTCTTGCCGGCAATCCAGCGGGAGTTCGTCTGGAAGCCCGACCAGATATGCGCCTTCTTCGATAGCCTCATGCGCCGCTATCCAATCGGGTCGTTCTTGTTCTGGGAAATCCCGGCGAACGACCTCGGTGACTACGTCTTCTACGACTTCATCCGCAACTATCATGAACGGCGCGCGGCCAATTGCGCGATCGTGCCCAAAGACGCGTTGCCGACCGGAAAGCCAGCGACCGCCATCCTCGACGGCCAGCAGCGCATGACGGCGCTCAACGTAGGGCTGCGCGGCAGTCACGCTAAGCGGCTCCCGCGCAAGTGGTGGAACAACCCGGACGCGTTTCCGAAGAAGAAGCTCTACCTGAACATCGCTGGGCCGGCGAGCGACAATGACGACAAGCTCATGTACGACTTCCGTTTTCTCACGAAGGAAGAGGCTGTCGACGGCAAGGTCGATGGTGCGCACTGGTTCCCCGTCCCGAAGATCCGTGACCTCACCGACGGCACCGACAGCGTTGGCATCTTCAAGTACATCCAGAAGGCCGGCCTGGCGGCCGAGAATGAGTTCGCGTTTCAGACGCTGGACCGTCTACGTCAGCTGGTCTTTCAGGATGCTGCGATCAGCTACTACGCCGTCGATGAACGCGAGCTGGACAACGTCCTCGACATCTTCATTCGCGTGAACAGCGGCGGCACGGTGCTGTCGTATTCCGACTTGCTTCTCAGCATCGCCACAGCCCAGTGGTCCGAGCGCGATGCGCGCCAAGACATCAATGACCTAGTCGAGAAGATCAATGCGACAGGTCAAGGATTCGGCTTCACAAAGGACGTCGTGCTCAAGGCCGGCCTGGTCCTCAGCGACATCGGCGACATCAGGTTCAAGGTCACCAACTTCAATCAGCAGAACATGCAACGGCTGGAGCAGGACTGGGACGCGATCTCGGCCGGCTTGACCTTGGGCACCAAGCTGCTCGCCTCATTCGGCTTCAGCGAGCGCACGCTCGGCGCGGACTATGTACTCTTGCCGCTCGCCTACTACGTGAAGATGCGGGGGTTCGACGAGACGTATGTCACCTCGGATTCCTGGCGTGACGATCGTGAGAAGGTCCGCGGGTGGGTGCTGCGCTCGCTTCTGAAGGCGGGCATCTGGGGTTCTGGGCAGGACAGCCTCTTGGGCCGGCTGCGCGATGCCATCAAGAAGAACGGCCAGTCCGGGTTCCCCAGCGAACAGATCGAGACGGCCTTGGCGCCAATTGGCAAGAGCCTCAAGTTCGGCGCCGAGGAGATCGACGACTTGCTGGACCTCCAGTACGGAAAGCCGAGAACCTTCGTCACGCTCGCGCTGCTCTATCCCAAGTTCAGCTTCGAGACCGAGCTGCACGTCGATCATGTGTTTCCGCAGAAGCTCTTCTACAAGAAGGCTCTGGGGCAGGCCGGCGTCGCAGCCGACGCACGAGAGGACTACATCGCCCTTATGAATGGGCTGCCCAATCTCCAGCTGCTGCCCGGCGCCGTGAACATCAAGAAGCAGGGAACGCTGCCCAGGAAGTGGATCGACGGCCTCGCCGTCGGGTCAGACCAGGCTCAGGCGAAAGCGGCGCGTGAGTCCTACCTGGCGACGCACGATCTGCACGGCGTACCCGACGGCATGCTTGGGTTCCCTGAGTTCTACGAGGCGCGCAAGAAGCGCATGCGCGAACGACTCGAGATGCTGCTCGGCGTCTAGTTTCCAATCTCTGTCTTGCGGGGGTCGCATGGATGACTACTACGAGGGGGTCGTCATCGAATACCTGCGTGCCGACCCAACAATGTTCGTCAGGCCGCAATGCTGCATCCAACTGCACCCAGGCTCGCTCAAGGCATGCGATGAGCACTGGTACTGCGATGCCGTGGCTGTTCGCTTCCGCGAGCCAATCACGGTCTTTCTGTGCAAAGTCACGTTCGCGAAGACCCCTGTAGCCCTCTTCAATCGCCTTCGCGCCTGGCGTGAGCACTGGCCAGACGTCTGCGCCGCTCTGGCGAGCGAAAACGGCCTCGCGGAGGCGTGGCCTGTGCAGCCATGGGTGTTCGTGCGCGGTGACCGGAGGGCGTTCGTGGCACGGAAGCTTGACGAGATCCTCCACCCGCTAGGCGGACCAGGTCAGATGCCAGAGCCGCTAATTACCGGCCTTGAAGATGTGACGCCGTGGCGGTACAAGCTGCCGCTCCTGCTTCCCACCGCGAGCGACGGAAAGCAGTAATGCCAGTCAGCCTACTCATCGGCCTTGATGTGGGCTGGAGTGAAAGACGACGCACCTGCGGAGTTGCGGTACAGGGAGCTCGGCTTGAGGTGGCCGGCGCCGTGACCTACGGCGACGTCTGCGCGATTGCATTGTTCAAGCGAGACGTCGTGCGAGTGCTCACCCCTGTTGTGGAAAGAGCACTGTGTGATGGACGACGAGTCCTGGTTGTGGCGGACGCGATTGTTGGACCTCACCCAATCCCGTCTTCTGTACGTCGCGTCGACACTGAATGTTCGAGAGCCGGCTTCTTCGGCCGCGCTCAGTCGTATCCGGCGACCCAGAACACCGGGCAGCTGCTGTCAATGACCCTGCACGAGATACTCGACGACCTCAGCGCCGGTGTGAACACCTGCTGGATCCCGTGGATAGGCGATGGCGCTCTGCCCTCCCAGGGACTGATCGTGATGGAGACAAATCCGACGACCTCCATGGCAGTGGCGTTCTCGATGGCCGATCATGGGTCGCTGCCGACACGGTCCGCCCCCCGGCGGCTCTCGGACGGCACTCTGGTACGCGCGAAGTCGGACTGGTACTGGCGGTCTGGAGCAGGAGAACTTTGCGCAGAGATGCTCGCGACGCCCGCCGTCCGCAACGAGTACGATCACGAGCGAGTCGCTGGCCTCTGGTGCCTGGCGCTTGCGCGTGAGGTTGAGGCGTCAGGTGGAGCGGCGCTCATCGGGGACGAGCATGGCGCCTACCTTGTGGGCAGCGTGGACCCATCATGGGTCGCGGACGTTCAGCGGGTCGGCATCCGCTGGGGCGAAATCCAGCTCGTCCCGCGCAGTCTTGCCGCTCCAGACTCGACGCCAAAGCACCTCGTGCCCGTGCCTGCCCTCCACACCCCCCTCCCCGCAATGTCTGCCTTAACTGGCGAGGGTCCGGACGATGATGCGCTTCGCGGCGATATGGTTCGTGTCCACTTCACGGACGTCGGTGGCCTAACTCGGAAAGCCAATGGCTGGCTCGACACGGTCGACATGCCCTGCAGACTTCGTCTCCGAGGCAAGACGACACTCGACGTCACGGTGACGCCATTTGCTCCACCGAACCACCGCAGCCAGTTCAGAGTGATTCCCTCAATCGGACAGGTGCTGCGCGCATGGGGCGGTCCTAAGACGCTCAGCATCAGCGAGGACTTGCTGGTGCTCGGGCAAGTGCTCTGACCGTCCTGACCCACGATAGAGGCGCCACCACACTGCTAGTGGAGCTCGTCCACCATTCGCGTGGCTAGCCCTCGAGCGACTTCAGAACCACCCGATCGAGATCGGCATAGAAGCCGATGTCCAGCTTGCCCACGACATCCTCGGGCAGGGCCGAGAACTGAGCCTTGTTAGCTATGGGCACGAGCACGTTGATCGCGCCGTTCCCGGCCGCGACCTGCAAAGGCTCCAGGATCGACTGTGCGGCCCGGATGTTCCCCTGGATAGTCAGGTCGCCCATCACGACAGTCCCACCTCGAACCCTCTTGCCACGGAGCGCGGAGACCAGTGCGACGTAGAACGCGACGCCGCAAGGGCATGCGACCTTGCTGCCGTTGAGGTCGACCGCCTCGGCGGAGACGTTCTGTGCATGAAGGGCTTGCGCCAACCCGATGCGATCCTTGACGGAGTCGAGGTAGGTCATCGCCCGATTCAGGGACTCCTTGATCTCCTTGTCCAGGCCCGTCGGAGTCAGCGCCTTGCCGGTGCCCGGCGACGTCGTAACCTCGATGCGGTATAGCCCCACCCGGGCCTCGGCATCGGAGGCAAGCGTGTAGACAGTGCCAGGGGCCATCGGGTCCTGCGAGATCTGAAGCCCGCCGCCCTGCTCGGGGACCCCAACGATGATTTCGTGGTCATCATCTATGTCGTAGTAGCTGAACGTCGTCTTGAAGAACTCGAACGAGCCGCGCTTCTTGAGCTGCTCCTTGACGCGCCGCCTGCCCTCGAGCGCGAGCTCGAGGTACTCGACGAGCTCCTCCTTTGTGTAGTCGCCATCGGGGTGCAGCAGCTTCAGATATCCCGACACCGTCTTCTTGACGGCGGTAGCATCGCGACCCTCCACATTGGAACCGAGGCGGAACTGCTTCTCTACGACGTCGAAGAGGTTCTGCTTCCGCAGCGTGCGGAACGCCTCGGCGAGGTAGTCAGTGACGAACCCGTACCTCTTCGTCTGGATGTCGCGCGAGATCTTGGGCACTTCCCAGCCCGGAAGGTAGAAGTGGAAGCGGTCCATGACGGCCAGGTCGAACTCCGCCGGTAGCGACTGGAAGAGGTCGGTCGTGCCACCGGCCACTAGCGCCTCGACAGACTGATTCAGGTTACCGAGAAAGACCAAGGATGCATCAGCAAGTACCTGGGTGACACCGCGACTGAAGCGCCCGTTGGCCATGTAGTCCTTCATGATCTGGATCGTGTCGGGGTCGTTGACCTTCATTCCACCGACCTCGTCGAAGGCGACGACGTCCCAGTGGCCGACCAGTCCAACGACGCGCCGCGCGTTGTTGTAGAAGAGGTTCGCGGAGCTCGCCTTGCCTCCCGAGATGAGGATGCAGTACGGCGACATCTCGCTGAATGCATAGGACTTGCCTGTGGCGCGCGGTCCAAGCTCGATGAAGTTGTAGTTCTTCTCGACGAAGCCGATCAGGCGCGAGAGCAGGAGCAGCTTCAGCCGGTGATCGAATCGTTGCGGCTCGAGTCCGATGCTGCGCACGAGGGCATCGATCCATTCGTCTGTCGTGAACTCCCGACGACCGTCGCAGTACTCCTCGAAGTCAAAGCGCGCGAGTTGAATCGGCTTGAGCTCAGCGATGTGGAAGGGACTGCCCTTCGTACCCTCTTCGGCAGGCTGAAACTCGACATCGACTAGAGCCCAAATACCGCCTTCGAGCAGTCGGTCGTAGCGACGATAGAACTTGTCGGTGATGTGGATCTTGTTGAAGCCGAAGTTGTCGAGCGAGGCCCAGTACTTGTTCTCGCTGGGCAGGTACCGCACTTCAACTCGGTCGATGAAGCGATGCGTACCCTGTTGCTCCACCATCGCCTGGGCCTTGTTGGCCTCGTCATGTCGGAAGAAGTTCTTGGAGAGCGTGTCTTTGACGGCCTGAATGCCGACTCTGATCTCATCCGGATCGTCAGACGCGCAGTACCGCCCCAGAAGGTACTCGAGGACGTACGAGGGCACATTGGCGCCACCCTTGAGCTGATGAAGAAGGTCCTTACGCACGACCTTGCCGGCAAACACACTGCCAAGCTTGGCATCGAGCTCATCACGTGTGACTGGTTGCACCTGGATCTCCCGTCAGTCGAGCATCGCGTTCTTGAGAGACAACTTCGCGAACAGTAGTCCTGTAACAGGATCGACGACCCGCACTTCAATCTTGTCGCCTGAGAATCCTTCGCTGATGAGAATCGGAACCTGCGTCTCCGCTCCACTACGCAGCGTTACGAGCCCGGAGGTGGCGTCGCGAGCATCGCAGTCGGCAGCCTCGCCAACGACCGCTGCCTTCTGGCCGGCGCCGTCGTAAGCTTCGACCCACACCTGCCGACTGTCGGCAAGCATGGCGTTGAACCAGACCTTCACACCAACGACGCGGCTCGTGAACTTGTCGGCCTTGTAGGCCAGACGAACCTCGCCCTCGCCGGAATCAGCAGCCCGGCCACTGGCGTCCAGCACCACCACCGGCAGCACACACTCCTGCAGGGAGATGCCCTCGTGGAAGTAGCCGCCGCCGGCCGAAAACACCTTTAGACCGGTCGGCACCACGAGCTCCGGCGCCGGCCCGTCGATTCCGAGATCCCGCGCCTTCATGACCAGCGACCCCGGACTTGAGCCGTGACAGCTGCCCAAGCGACAGCGACGCTTCTCAAGCAGCCACTCACCTTGCGGAGCAGCAACCACGTCACCGGGGGGGATCTCTGGGAGCAGCACGTGGCCGTGATCTGCAGCGAATACGAAGTGCTCGAAGCCCAGGGCCACGAGCGCGTCGGTCGCCTTGCGCAGGTGGGTCAACACCTTGCTCATGAACTCGCGCGCCATCAGAAGGTTCGTGCCTTCACCAAACGCATCGATGTCCTGCGAGCGCACGACGAGAAGATCAGTGCTGCCATACTTGGCGTTCAGCTGGACACTCCGGGACGACAACAGCTCCGACAGCGTGATCTCCTTGAACCGATCTCCAAGAGTCACTTTTAGAAGCGCCATGCGATCCGAGGAGGCAGGTAGGGATCTCTCGCCGATGTTGGGCACTAGCTCGTCGCCCTTCTTCTCCAGCCGAAGAGCCCCATCGGCTCCTGGCATGAGGGCCGCCATGCCGACCGGAGTCGTCGTCGGCAGAGACGCCGCCGCCGGCGTCAGCTCGACGCGCCCCAACGGAGCGAGTCCTTCGACAAGGTCCCGCGCCAGTTCGTAGCGCAATGCGTCCACGAGGAAGTAGACGACGCGGGTACGCTCCGTCAGAGCCGGGGCCACGTGCCTTTCGTAAGTCTGAGTCGCACGCGCGAATCCGTCCGCCGGCCAACCATCGGCCTTCACGGCGCCGAGGAACTGCTCTTGAAGCGCCTCAGCCTGCTTCCGATAGGTCGCACGACAGCGGTCGACCACGCCGTCGAGCACCTCAGCATCGGGGCACTCAGCGTAGCCCTGCTCGAAGAGGCGCTGGTGACGATCGAGGCGCCAGAGTCCGTCGTCGGCGCTATACGCTTCGATCCATTCGTGAACGGCAGTGCCCTTCTGAGGCAACGTGTGTTGTAGACCGGAGGCGTACTCCGCGAAAGCCACGCACCGCTCGAGCGCCCGCCAACGAAGACCCTGCTCCACCACCGAAGTCCAGACTGACTGACGCCTTGACTCAACCAGGGCGCGCGCTCGATCCTGAGCGTTGTCCAGGAGGAAGGTTGCGGCTGATCTCAGGGCAGCGTCATTCTGGAATCCAAAGGTGTCCTCTGACCAGGTGCACGACCCCGTGTCAACCAACGATTGGAGATTGAGCTCCCTGGCCACTCGGTCCGCCAGATCCATGTAGTGCTCGCGCAGTGAGGCATCGTTGCGCATCCGCTCGCAAACCGCAGAGACGCGGTCCCCGCAGACATCCGGTGCGACCGGAATCGACGTGAGCGAATCCGAGAGCGAACGGCCGACACACGCGGCTAGTTCGGATACGAGCACGAAGCGCCCGAGAGGCGGCAGCAAATCGTCCACTGCCATCTGCCCATCTGGCGCCTCGAAGCCAAGCTCAGTCTGAAGCAGCCGCAGGAGCTCATCGCGCGCGCCCGGTACGAGCTCTATGCGCTCGGCAAATTCGTCATCGCACAGGAGCTTCGACACGATCTCCACGACCGACTCGGTCCCGCACGCCGTGCCGAGGGCTGCATAGCCAGTCGACTGCTCAAGCGCGTCCAACATCCTGATTGCCGGCATGCCCTTCGCAAAGTAACCATCAATCTCGCTCGCAGCGTCAGGCATCGCCTGGCGGGCGAGAGACTGCAGTCGCTCCGACTCCTGGTCTCCAAATGCCGTGCCAACGACTGCGAAGCCTTCGAACAGGTCCTGGACCCGTTCCTTCTCATCGGTGAACCGACTCATAGGAACGTAGATAAGCAGACTTGGAGCAGCTCCCGTGCTCCCCTCGGCGACGCTGAGACGCTCAAATGCATCTTCAGCATCTCTGCGAGCCCTCAGCCGTGATTCCGTAGCCGTGATTCGGGTGCAATCTGGGATGTCTAGACTATCGAATACCTCCTCGAACGCACCCTCTCCGTCGTACCAGACGACCACTCGGTACTGCTCGAGATACTCTCGCATCCGATCCTGGACGAAGCTCGATACCTTCACTCCGCAGTCCCCTCCTCCACCCCATGCGCGATCGCGATCGAGCGGTCACGCCGGCAGGCTTCCAGCACACGCTCGGGCCAGACGGCGTAGGCCAGATGCGCCCAGTCGGAGTCACCGCGCTCGAGCTTCTTCCAGCAAGCTTCGAGGTCCTTGCGCCATTTGGTCAGGCGGAAGAGCCGAGCCAGCGGCGAGGCGCAGATCAGCACGCCGTCATCGAGATCGGGCTTGTAGGGCAGCGCGGCGACGCGCAGCAGCTCCTCGCGCAGCTCGGCGAACTCGCCCTGCAGTGTGGTGAGCTCCTCGTGTTCCTTGCGCAGCTCGCCGGCCTGCTTGCCCGTCGCTGTCGGCAGCGCGACGGCAATCTCGTTCAAGCGCCGCTGGACCTCGCTGGCCTTGGGCTCGACGTAGCGATTGACGGCCGTGTAGAGCAGGTCATCGTTCAAGCGGTGGTAGTAGAGCCAGAGGGTGTAGGAGCCGGAAGTCGTGGAGAGCGGCCAGTAGATCGGCGCCTGGCGGCGGCTCTTGGAGTACCGCCTGAGGTGCTCGGCGAAGAACCCTGAGGGCTTGGCGAAGAAGTCGCGGAGGGTCTTCGCGCCGAGTAGCGCGCAAGCTTCGTGCTCGATCTCCTCGGCTTGAGGGCCGAAGAGCAACGCCAGCACCTCGCGCACGCGGGCGACGATGTCTTCCTGGTGAGGGCGCCCGCTATTATCGCGGCCAGGGTCGTCCACCAGCACGCCGTCCCACGAGACGCGCAGCGGGTAGCCGGCGGGCTCTTCGCCCAGTGGAAGACCGTCGTCACCGGTCAGCATCCCGGGCGAGCAGGCCGGCAGCGGCGCGAAGGGGTCAGGCAGCCCCGGCGCTGCGAACTCGCCAGTCGCGTAGCGCACGTCGAAGCGGCCGACGGCGACGCCGACGCAGTAGGCGAGCAGGTCGACGACAAGGGTGCGGGCATCGACCGTCGTCTCTGCGACTTCTTCCTCATCTGCCTCGGCCTCGGCGCCAGGCTCGCCAATTGACTCGAGGATTGCCCTGCGGTCTTCCTCCTGCAGACTGTAGAGATCGAAGACGATGTCGTCGATCTGCCGCCGGAGGTTCTCGAGCTCGCGGTCGCACGCGTCAAGGCGAGTTCGCCAGGCTGTGGCGCGGGCGATGAGGGTGGGGGCACCGATCTGGAGGAGGGCTGGAAGGTGGAAGGCGTGTGAGGTCTCGACTGCGGAGTCGCGCTCAAACATGAGCTTCCAGCCGCGCCGGGCGAGAGGGCCAAGGCGTTGATCGGCAAGTGCGGGGCATGGGGCCCCGTTGACGTAGTTGTACGCCTTGTGCTGAGCACACACCTCATTGAGCCAGGCCGCGACAGGTGCCGAGTTCAAGAGGCCGAGAAGGGGCCAGGCGTCTCGTTCATCATCCCAGAAGATGGCAGTTCCCTCGAAAGAGAAGACATGCCCTTCCGGCATCACCTGCACCGAGAAGTGATTCGTGCGCTTCCCGTAACAGAATCCGGCCTTGAAGTAATGGTCTTCTGACTGGATCTTGAATCCGTAATTGCCGTTCAGATAGGGGTACCGCTGGTTCACGTCCGCCTTCGCTTCACATCCGTCATCGGCCCAGAGAAAGACGTGGTCCGTCGACTTGTAGAACGGGGCGTACTTGGACCCATGTGCCATCGGCTTCCATCGCTGGCTCGCGCCGGTTGAGTTCGGCCGAACCTCCCACACCAGCCTGTGGAACCTTGTCGATGCGCCTATGCCTTGGTGAGCAGTGACTCCATGGCTCGATAGGGTAGAACCACGCCTTGCCAGCTCCAGCACTGGTCCCGGAACCCGAAACGCAAACGGGGAGCCCTCGATGGCTGCAAACCGCTCAATCCGCTGTAGGGTCGTCGTCCGGAGAGCGGCGCCCTCGGTCAGGCAGAGGATGGCGCTGGCCAAAGAGTCTTCCTTCTGCCCAATGCGGAACAGGTCAATGAAAGGAGTCACCATGAGGCTACTCTTTGTGAACGGGCGTGAAGGTCTGGAGAGCGTCATGGCACTCTCCGTTCGAGGCAGTATGCGGCGGTCTCAACGTTGGCGTCGAGAACGCCGTAGCCAAGATCGGCGAATACGCCAATCTCGGTCTCTCTCAACAGGATCTCCTCGCGCCACTTCTGGAAGGACGACAGGAAGAACCCCGTTCGCGATGTGATAGCGCCAAGACGACCACGAGGAACGAGCATTTCGAGCCCCCTTTCAACAAAAGCCGCATAGAGGTCGTTCTTAGTGCGCAGATAGGTCTTGTCGACGTATGCCTTCGAACCCTTCGCCGGCTCGCCGAACGGGGGATTCATCAGGACGACGTCAAACCGCTGACGGCAGAGGTCCACGAAAGCGAGGCCCTGGCCCGCATCGTCGCTGAAGAGTCGGCGCCGCATTCCGGACTCCACTTCGACCTGCGCAGCGTATGCCCTAAGGCCGTCGAGGATCCTGGTCTCCGCCGTGGCCCAGAACTGATCATCGGTGATTCCAGAGACGTCGAAAAGCTCGGGTTGACGAGCAGAGGGCATCTCTAGCTCGGGCGCCAGTACCATCTGCTTCTGCGCGTTCGCCGCTGCCCACTGATCTCTTGCCGTATCTATCAGTCTGCAGAGCTGTTCTTCCGCCTTGAGTAGGACACCGAGCTCTCCGGCCGGCCTAAGCAGATCGGCAAATGCAACCGTCAGCTGTCGCAGAGCCTCGGGTTGCAGCGTGTGAGTGAAATCTGTCAGCAGCCGCGCATCGCCCGGCATGGGCTCCGCGCAGACCACGTTTGTCTTCGTGATGGGCTGGAGCTCCACGTCTGCGTCCCGACCGAATCTCTGTGCACGCAGCCAAAGCGCGAGTGCAGCCACTTGAGCCGTCCGCGGATCGATGTCTACACCATAGAGGTTGCGCTCGATGACGAGACGAGGAATCGCCGAGCGCAAAGCTCCCAGCTCTGGGTAGTCGTCCCGCAGTGTCGCCCCTGTAGCCGCGCTGGAAGGCGAAGACTCGTCTTCCCACGCCTCCTCGTAGATTGAAGCAAGGACGTCGAACGCATAGAGCAGGAAGTGGCCCGAACCACACGCAGGGTCGACGACCTGGAAGTCCCGAGGGTCCCTCTTGTCGCGCCACGAGATGTAGGCGGGGAGCTGCAGAAGATCCTCGCGGCTCAGGTCGATCCCGTCTGCTTCGTCGTCCGGCACAGGCTCGCCCAGAGTGAGGAAGACCTCTGTCGGACGATGGACTAGGTATCTACATTCCTCGGCAAGCCTCGTGCTGCCCTGGCGCATCTCGTACCAGATTCGACCGAGCGTGTTGTCCACCAAGAACTCCACCACATACCGCGGCGTGAAGAACTGATTTCGCACGGCAAGTTCACGCGAGTTCCGAGGCGCCGATGCAGCCTTGCGCATCGCTTTGCGCTCGTCATCTGAGTTGAAGTACTGGAAGACCCAGCCGATAGTCTCATCCTCGTCCCAGACGTCCGAGAGGTCCTCGCTGGTAAGCTCCGCGAGTACCTCTTGCAGACACGTCTCGTCGGGGAAGACGACGGACTGCGGCGCATCCGGGTCGAAAAGCACGCCGAGCTCAACTGCGAGCTCACGGAACACGGCCGTCAGGAAGCTGCGATAGGCGGCAGTGCGACCCCCAAGCGCCCCACCCGAGAGCTGCTCGAAGAGACGAAATCCCTCCGACTCCAGGCCACGCCTCACGCACTCCACCATGTAATCGCGCTCTTCGCACATGCGCAGCGCGACGAGTCGGTTGAGCGTCGTGAAGGACGTCTCATAGGCCATCCGCGCAAACGCCAAGGCAAGACGATTTTGATCCGAGCCGGATTCCAGAGTCGCCAGATGGTCCTGCCACTGGCGGAGAATCTCGGCTCTCCGAAGGCCGCGTTCGTCGAGATGCTGCAGCTGGTCCATGTCGAGACGGTCGCCATCGGGCTGCAGACCATACTCCTGCTGCATCCTCCTCTCGACGCTGGCGACGAGGAGGTCACGACTACGACCAACGGCTCGAGCCAGGATGTTTCGGGTGCCGGTGTCGAGAGCCATGAGCTGCTAGCTCCACGTGATTCTGATCGACTTGCCGGCCTTGATGACGGCGTCGAATCGCGCGCGGAGGGCGTCAAGCCATTCCTTCAGGTCTTCAGCATTCTCAATCAGGCCCGGAGGCGCGAGCGTCGATGCAGCAACCAGTTCCTGAGAATCAGTCGGAGGAAGTTCGGCGGGCGCTTCAACCTGCACTGCCCGCATTGCCGCGTCTCTTTCGGCGAGCAACTGAACGCCCGCGACGAGCAGGCGCTGGAGATCCTCGCATTCGTGTCCGTCGCGCGCCTTGGGAGGCAGGCCGCTCGCACCAACACTGGCGGCAATGGCCTCCCGTTCCGATTCGGAGAGACGCGTCCAGTCTGGCACAGCCTGCACTGCCGCCAGCGCACGTTCGACGCCCGCCAAGTACTCCGTCAAAGCCGACTCGTACTGCCTGGCGAGCGACTTGACGATGCTAACCACGCCGTTGCGGATCTGCGGGAGTCGTTCATGGAATGCATTGGACGTCAAGTCATCTTCGAGCGTCACAAGCGTGTCCTCGCTGACCGATTCCTTGAGCTGAGCCCCGAAAAGCACCTGAAGTGAACGCACCTCAGAGACCAGGGACCTGGCCCGAACCAGGTCAGCCTCGGCACCACCGTCAAAGGTCTTCTCCAAAGCCCGCGCCCATTTGGTGTCAGCAAGAAGACTCGACTGTTCGGCAGCGAGGATCGATACCTTACCCACCTCGTCCTGCTGTAGGAGACTCGTCAGGGTGTCCACAACGGCCCTGGCCCGCTCTTCTCCCGGAAGGCCCAGCAAGCGTAGGCGCTCCGGAAGATTCGCGAGATCGTCGACCAACAGACTGACATGCTCCTTGACGGCCTTCGCAATCGAATCCTCGAGCGGCATGACCTTGATGCCGAACATGTCCCGCAATCGCTCTGCGGCGTGCGAGAGATCCTCGAATGAGACGGGCGTCTCGCGTCGTGACACCCCAAGCCGGTTGAACGCGACAGCCGACTTGACGGCATCGCGGGCCGCCGGTCCGGCGCCGCGAATCACACCGTCTGGCCCGTGGAACTCAACCTCCTTGCCGACCAGCAGTGCCGCGAAAAGGTACCGCGTCGCATCCTTCGACCACCCATAGGGAGCCGCAGCAAACATGTCCTGAATCGCACTCCCCTGTAGGCGACCCGCACTGCCGGCCTCTTCGAGCCGCTGATCAAGTGCCCGAAGAGTCTCAGCCAAAGCATCGCAGTCGGTATCGACCCGAGGAGAGCTGCCCTTCGTGAGCACCAGACCTAGCGGATCCAGCTCCTTGGTCATCTTCGCGAGCTCTTCGACTCCGAGGAACTTGGCAGCCAAGTCAGTCTGGGGCCGAATCGGCACGAGAGTGAAGCTCTTGAAGAGGTCTCCGGCCGCTTCGCCCAGGAGCTTCTTGGACGCAGCAAGAAGGGTCTCACCCGCTTCAGATACGGGGGTCGAACGGCCTCGAAAGACGAAGGTCCCTTCCAGCAGGGCCCGCTCGAGCAGGGCGCGCACTCTCCTCCGCGCCGCGTCTGACGCTTGACGCTCGGCGCGAAGGAACTGCGCGACGTCGCGGTCGGTTTCACTCTCTCGCGTAACGCTCAGCACCCAGTCGGACCGACACGCTCGGATGAGTTCGTCCTCAAGTTCCTCCGGCGTCGATACGAGCCAGACGATCTGATCCCTAAGCTCGGGGGAGGTGTTCGTCTCAACGAGGAGTTCTTTGCGGCGAACCTCCACGCTTCGCGCATCCACCATGTGGATCCTGAAGTCGACATCGGCACCGTCGCCGACGATGCGGACCTTCTCGAAGCGAACGCCGCCTTTGACTTCCTTCACGTTCTGAAGCCGGACCGACGGAGTCGGGTCGAAGACGCCCTCGAGTACCTTGTTGCGCAGCAGGCTGACCTCACCACCAGTCGGGATGTGTTCGTCGCGCTTCTTGATCAACGGACGGACACCGGCGCTGAGGAACAGGAAGCCGCCGGCTTGTGGATCGTCCACCACGCCACACTCTGAGTCCGCAGCCAGCCTACCGAGCGCGGCGCGCACTTCGTCAACGAGCGAAGGTGCCCCTAGTTCGGGACACAGAAGGGCCGCGATGTTCTCCGGAGTCCGCGGGAAATCCTCAAGTGCCTGGAGCGCCCCGATTGCTTTGGCAACACGCACGACGAACGCATCAGTAGCGAACGCCTTCTCCACGCGATCGACGCCCTCCGCGACAAACGGGAGCACCTTCTCGATGTCTCCACGAAGGGTGTTGTAGATGTCATCGATACAGGCGAGCGACCCTATCGGCCGGTCGGCTATCGGAATGGCGCCCGGCGGAAGCAGCCTACTCGCGTCCACAAGAAGGTCCTGAATAACCCGGATTGCAGAGCGCAGGCCTATGCCGCCGGTCGACCGAGCAAGGCTCCTGATGAGCTCCAACAGCAGGTCGAAATGCTGCGGAAGGAACGGATACAGATGAGCAAAGGTGTCGGCATCGGGATCGCCCCTGAAGAGACGGGTGCCCGTCAGCCGTGTGTGCGTCGCGAGTGCCTGGCCGTGGCGAGAGAACAAATCCTTCAGGTCGGCCTCCGCTTGGTCGGACTTGGCCAGCAAGCGCCGATACGTGATCTCCTTGATGTCTTGGGCTTCGAGATTGATGGCAATTGGGAAGCGGTCCTTGAGCTTGCTCAACTCGGCGGAGTTCAGCGCCGCCTTCTCGACGATTTCGGTGAGGGTCTGCTGACCCGTACACGCGATCCAGACCCTGCCCCGACCAAGCTCCTTGAAGTTCCGAGCCAGTCCGTCAAGGTTGAGAATCAGCTGGTTGCGGGGCGCAACATACTGGCCAGCCTCATCAACCAGGAAGAGGACGTTCTCCTTCCCTGACTTGCGACGGGCAAGTTCGATCATGCGCTCTGCAAGGCCGCGTAGGTCCTCGGCCTGCTCGAACCTGAGCTTGGAGAAGGACTCCGGAGTCGGGAACGTCTCGGGCAGCAGCTCCGGCACAATCTGAGCCGCATGCGCCACGCCGACCATGGGGTCGTTGTGGATGTCATCCCAGGCACCATCGAACTTCGCCGAGTACAGCTCTTTGAAACGCTCAAGCAGCTCACGACGCTCAAGTGTGAACTCGAGATCGGCGAGCTTCGTTTCGGTCGAGTACCCACCCCACTGCAGGAGCTTGCGGTAAAGCACTTCTGAGACCGGCGCGGATGCGTCGGAAGCAAGCTGCTCTGCTCCAAGGTCGAGCATGATGACGGCTGTCGGATGAGCCCCCGTGAGGGACAGCATCATTGCCCGCGTGTCCTTCGACGGCAGTCGATCGCACAACAGATCTGTGAAACGCCGATCCTCGACTGTCTTTGTGTCGTCGAGGGCGAAGCCGAGGTACTTGGTGAATGAGCTCTTGCCGGAGCCGTAGAAGCCGGCGACCCACACGCCAATCTCCGTGACCTGGCCCCTGTCTACCCCGTCCGAGAAGGTCTCGAGGAAATGGCGAAAGCAGGCTTCGATGTGCTCGGTAACCTCATACTCGTCAATCTCGGCAGCCAGGCGCTTTTCGTCGACCGCGTAGTAGTCGATGACCTTCTCGATGGGCCGGTCAATCGGCCGGCGTGTCGAGAACAACTCCCTGACTGTCTTCACATGCCACCCCCCACCATCGTCGCGCGGTAGTTGCCGTCGACGGGATAGAACCCCAAATAGTGCAGACCGTACTGGCCGGAACGCCGGCCGGGATAGAACAAGACTGTTGGCACTCTGACCCGATCATGAAGACCACTCTCGAGCGCGTGGACACGCCAGAACGGGTGGAGGAGCAACGCATCTGTAAGGAAGACAATTGTCTGTGGTCTCGCCTCCGAGACATGTGCTTCAACCGCCTTGATGAAGGCATTGTCCGTATTCGCCACGTTGCGGACCGCGCTGTTGACGTCCTCCGGATCCACGTCGCCTTCCAGCTCGAGCCACTGGTCCCATCGGCCGGATGCGTCCACAAGACCCCAGAGAATCTCGCGCAATGACACCACCTCTACCGTCCACCCCTCGTTCGACAGCGCCGCCGACCACACTGGGATGCTCTGGGCTACCTCGTTCGTCTCGGTCGGATCATGCACAAAGTAGAAGAGGGGATCGCTCTTGGCCGGATTCAGCGCGCCGGGGCGATTCAGAAGCTCAAGGAACTGCTCGAAGGTCTCATTCAGCGAGGACATCAACCACCTCATCGACAGATTCTTGCTTCCAGCTGAAGCGGGCGACCGACCCGGCAATCTGCAGGAGCCACCACTGCCCGTAGTCGCTCGAGGCCAGCTCCGTGACCAAACGCGAGCGGTCGAATCCGTAGAGCATCCAGTCCCGGTGGTCGAGGATCGCTTGGTCGCTGAGTCCAGAAGAGCGGAGATCGTAGGCCAGATAGACCAGGGCCTCTGGTGCGGCCCTATAAGGGACAGTCTCGCGGCGCCCCTTGGCTGCTTCGCGGAGCAGCCCGTACTCGACTAGGGACTTCACCAGCGCGCGTGCGATCTTCTTGGCGACCTCGTCGGACCAGGGAACTGGTATCAGGCCCTCGGCGTCGGCCTGCCGAATGAAACGAACGAAATCGTCAACGGTCAAGCTGAGTCGTCCTTCATTCAGCCCCGGCCAGTACACTTTGGTCACCGCGTCGCGCAGCAACAAGTCGTTTCGCGCCGAATACAGCATGCACAGGTCCGCGACGGCATGGGGCGACAAATCCGCTTCGAGCAGAAGCCTGAGCCGACGGGCAGGTGCGTCAGTTGGTAGGAGAAAGCGATTCGCGAACACGCGTCTCGCGATGTCTTGGGAACGCCGGGCTGAGCTCTTGCCGAGGATGTCTTCGCTGATCACTCTGTCGCAGAACTCTCCGACCGGTTCACCGGGCTCCCACGCCCGCAACAGCCGCTTCATCTCGTCGATTAGCGCGCTGCCCTTGGAAATCGCAATCGTATAGCGACGAGCGGACTCGCGGTCGTTCATCGACCCGCCTCGGCCGCTTCGAAGTACGGGTAACAGCGTGCTCCCGTGGCACATGCAGACGCGTAGGCAGAGGCGAGCTTCGGCAGAGCCCTGCCGGACGAGAGCTCCGACTCGCTCCCGAACGAGATCGGTCCAGCAACGCCATCGCTCTCGACCGAGCCGGCGGTCTCGCCAAGCCAGTCGATGAGGACGGCCGCGTTGCCCCCCAAGACCGTCCGTATCTGCTCCCGGAGAGACTCATCGTTGAGGTGCTCGAAGAAGCGACACTCGAGCGCGACGGGCAGCCGGAAGAGGTGAAAACGGCCGCCGACGCCGACCTTGGAGTCATGGTCGTCACGCGCAGCAGACGAGGTCGAACGCACAGCCGTGAGGAGTGCCGTCCGCGGGAAGATCATCTCAGTCGCCGAAAGACCCGCGGGCGTGAGGAACTGAGTGCGCCACCAAGGCGGCTTCGCGCGTTCCCCAAGTGCGGCGACCACGCATCGAAGCAGAGCCAATCGGTCGAGCGCACGCCCGCTACTGGCGTTCTCCACTTGCCCCTCCCCCCAACATACTCACGCCCTGCTGCGCGCCGCCCAGACGCCAGCCGCAGAGTCTTTCCAGGGAAGCCGCGAACAGGCGTTACTTCGAGTGTGACGAGTCTACTCTAAGAGGTGGACGAACCCGAGCCTAGGTTCAGCGCGCTCCCGCGAATCCTCAGCTCGTTCCAGAAGCTCCACGCACCGTGGAAATGCCTCAAACACGACGCTACCTGGCGCCAGACCTAGGCGTCGTGGCGAGTCGGCTTCCGTGCCAAATTCCTCAGTTCGTCCCGGAGGACTGTGCACGGGTCAATGGATCGGGCGTACCGCAAGGCCCAGCCGAGCTCCCACCTTGTCGCGAGATTCATCTCCGCCACGTCGCCGCGACCGATCACCAGCTGGGCCCTCTCGCTCACATACGCGCGGATGTCGCGGGCCAGGCGCCATGCCTCAAGCTCCCGCAGAAGCTTCTTCTCGCGCTCGTCCTCCGCCCACACGTGCTGCTGACGCGCCCAACGGCGGCGCTCCGCCTCAATGTCCGCAATCCGGCGCCGCTTGGCATCTTCCTCGGCCGCGATGCGAAGGCGCTCTATCTCTTCCCGATCCAACCGGACAGCGAGTGCGACGGCACCGAGGCGACTGATGAACTCGCCCACGCGCTCCTCCAGCCGTTCCTTCTTGCCGTCGCTCCAGGTCGCCCGAACACCTAGACGCTTCGCGTTCGTGATAGCGAGTGACAGTACGCCAGTCGGCCGATAGGTATAGGTTGTCGGAACGCGTTCCTCGTAGAACGTGCCGTCCCATGCAGTCCTGCGTCGAGGCGGGTCAGGCTTCGGGTTCTCATGGCGCTCCACTCGCTCGCTGATCGCAAACTCCAGCCACTCGTCCTCACACAGCACCCGGGTGACTCGCTCTTCCGGATCGCACGGCTGTTGGGCTTCCCAGATCGAGCGGCGCGGCGGCTTCTTGCCCTTTGGCTTCACGATCCGCTCTTCCACGCGAAGGCCGGCGCCCTCCATGCCTTTCACGAGGGCGTCAGCAATGCGAAGAGCGCGGTCGAGGGACGTCGGCGACACGTTGATGTCCAGGCACGGCTTGTTGGTCCACGGCAGCAGGCCGTCATAGCGTGGCTTTGCCTTAGTGAGGTGCTGCAGGGTGCGCACGACAAGCGGATGAGGGTCCGTGAGGTTGTCGGCGACGACAACGTCATGCTCCAGTCGAAGGGGCGCGACGTCGTCGAGCTCGGGGCGACGGGGCCGCGGCGCCGGCCGCGAGCGAGCGAAGGACACGAGCCGGTCGGGCTGACCCTTCTTGAGCCGCGGCAGTGCTGGCTTCTTGGGCGCGCTGCCAGCCTGCTTCTTCGCCCAGTAGCCACGTGGAGGCAATGGAACAGTCAGCTTGCGACAAGTCTTGG